>JAXHTU010000020.1:0-37915 GCA_034189955.1 Pseudomonadota bacterium
GCCGATGATCTTGCCGTTCTCGTCCTCGCCGGTGATCTCGTAGACGAACAGGTCCTGGGTGACGATCACATCGCCCTCCAGCCCGACCACCTCGGTGATGTGGGTGATCCGGCGTGAACCGTCGCGCAGGCGGGCGGCCTGGATGATGACGTCGACCGAGCCGACGATCATCTCGCGGATGGTCTTCGAGGGCAGGCCGTAGCCGCCCATGGTGATCATCGACTCCATCCGGCTGATGGCTTCGCGCGGGCTGTTGGCGTGCAGCGTGCCCATGGAGCCGTCGTGGCCGGTGTTCATCGCCTGCAGCAGGTCGAACGCCTCGGGGCCGCGGACCTCGCCGACGATGATCCGCTCGGGGCGCATCCGCAGGCAGTTCTTGACCAGGTCGCGCATGGTGATCTGGCCCTGACCCTCGAGGTTGGGCGGGCGGGTCTCCAGGCGCACGACGTGCGGCTGTTGCAGCTGCAGCTCGGCCGCGTCCTCGCAGGTGATGACGCGCTCGGTCGGGTCGATGAAGGCGGTCAGGGTGTTCAGCAGGGTCGTCTTGCCCGAACCGGTGCCGCCCGAGATGACAAGATTGCAGCGCGAGGCGCCGATGACGCCCAGAACCCGCGCGCCCTCGGGACTGATGGAGGCGAACTCCACCAGGTTCTTCATCGTCAGCTTGTCTTTCTTGAACTTCCGGATCGTCAGGGTCGCGCCGTCGATGGCCAGCGGCGGGGCGATGACGTTGACGCGGCTGCCGTCGGGCAGGCGGGCGTCGCAGATCGGGGAGCTTTCATCGACGCGGCGGCCGACCTGGGACACGATCCGCTGGCAGATGTTCATCAACTGGGTGTTGTCGCGGAAGCGGACGTTGGTCAGCTGGACCTTGCCGCCAACCTCGATGAACACCCGACCGGCGCCGTTGACCATGATGTCGGCGATATCGTCGCGGGCCAGCAGCGGCTCCAGCGGGCCATAGCCGAGGACGTCGTTGACGATGTCCTGGACCAGATGCTCCTGCTCGGCCACCGACATGGAGACGTTCTTGATCGCCACCAGTTCGGCGACGATGTCGCGGATCTCCTCCGCCGCCGCCTTCGGATCCAGACCGGCCAGCTGGGCCAGGTCGATGGTGTTCATCAGGGCGTTGAAGATCGTCGTCTTGGTGGCGTGATAATAGTCCGACTGTTCGCGGACGATCTCGGCGACGGCCTGGGCCTTCTTGAGCTGTTCGAAGCCAGGCGTGGCCTTGGGCCCCGATGCGTTCGCCGGCGCCGCTCCGGCGACCGCCGGGCGGGGGCGCATGGCGAGGGCGTCCAGGCGGTCAGCGGCTTCGGACGGGGGCTTGGCGTTATAGGAATCGGTCCGACGGTCTTCCCGGTCCAGTTCTGCGAGGTCGCCGCCGAAGGCGAAGGCCTGGGTCTGGACGCCGGGCTCCGGCTGCGGCGGGGTGGGCGACGCAGGGCCTGGCGCCGGCGCCGGGCGGGCGGGCGCGGCGGTGGTTCCGGGCTGACCTGTGCGCTTGCCAAACACGCGTCAGGACTTCTTCTTGAAGAGGCCGGAGAACATGGACTTGCCGTCGCCCTTGCCAGCCTTGCCGCGCGGTCCGGCGACCATCGGCAGTTCCCGGCGCGAGACGATCTGGGCCAGAGTCTGGAAGGCGTCCGCCGCCTTTGACTTGGCGCCGGCGTCGATGATCATCTGGCCGTTGTTGGCGGCGGCTCCGAAGACCTTGGGGTCGAACGGGATGATCAGGCTGGGGTGGACGCCGAGGGCGGCCCCGAACTCCTTGGCCGGGATTTCCGGCCGTCCCGGCACGCCGACCTGGTTCAGCACCAGCCGTGGCGGGGCGTCGTTGGGCCGGCCCTGACGGATCAGGTCGATCATGTTCTTGGCGTTGCGCAGGCTGGCCAGATCGGGCGTCGCCACCACCACCACCTCGTCGGCGGCGATCAGCGTCCGGCGCATCCAGCCCGACCACAGGTGCGGCAGATCCAGCACCACGAACGGCGCGGTCGAACGGATCTGGGTGGTGACCTCCTCGAAGGCCTCGGGCGAGATGTCCCAGTCGACGTCGAGCGTGGCCGGGGCGGCGAACAGGCTCAGCTTGTCGGTGCAGCGAACCATCATCCGGTCCAGCAGGACGGGATCGAGGCGGTCGGGCTGGGTCAGGGCGTCGGCCACGCCGTTCAGCGGATCCTGGTTGAAATCCAGGCCGGCGGTGCCGAACGGCAGGTCATAGTCGACGATCACCGTATTGGCGCCGATCCGCTCGCTCATGGCGTAGGCGGTGTTGTGCGCCACCGAGCTGGATCCGGCGCCGCCGCGCGCGCCGACAAAGGCGATCGAGCGGCCGACGAAGGGCTGGGCCGGATCGGAAAACAGGCCGCCGATCGCCGCGATCAGCTGCAGCGGCTGCAGCGGCGCCACCAGATATTCGCTGACCCCGCGCCGCATCAGCTCGCGAAACAGCAGGATGTCGTTGGTCGCGCCAATGACGACCACCTTCGTCCCGGCGTCGCAGACCTCGGCCAGCTGGTCGACCTCCCACAGCAGCGTCTGGGGGTCCTTCAGGCATTCGACGATGATCAGCGGCGGCGTCGGCTCATGCTGATAGGCTTCGACCGCGGCGGCGACGCCGCCGACCCGGATCTGCGTCGTCGCGCGCGACAGCCGGCGGTCCTGCCCGGCCCGTTCGGCGGCCGCGAGGGTGTCCTGGCGCTCGGCGAAGACGTGGATGGCGATGCGCGGCACGGAGACTTCGGGCCCGCCTCCGCCCGGCACGGGCGGTGAGAAGGCCGCCGAAGCGCCCGCCACCAATTCGCCCACAGGGTTGAAGCCGGTCACCGCCGGACTCTGGCTCTGGGCGGGCGCGGCGGCCACGGCGGCCACGGCGGGTGGTGTGAATTGCAGCGGCGGACGGACCGCCTCCTCCCCGGGGGCGGGGGCGGCGGCGGGATGCGGGGCGTAGGACGCGCCGATCTCGTCGCCGGGGCGCGGGGCGTGGCCGGGTCCGGGGCCGGCCGCGACATATCCCATGTCGAGATCGAACTCGTCCTCGAAGTCCTCGACCGGGCGCGGAGCGAAGGCGTTGGTCATGGTCACCCTATTCCACGGCCCGGGCGATGCGGCCCTCGACCAACGACTCTTGCGGCGCGGAGGTCGGCTCGCCTCTGCGGTAGTGGTCGAACACCACCGCGGCGCGGCCTGAGTCCGCCGGACTCGTCGGGCGCGGGCCGACGATGTCACGGGGATCGGAAATCTGCGCCGCCAGGTTGGCGTTGATGGCGCAGCCCAGCCCCATCGAACTCTCGTTCGAGAACCGCCCGTCCATGGCGCCGCGCTCGGCGGCGCAGTTCGGAATCGCGGCTCGCACGGTTTCGAATCCGGCCAGAACCGGAGCCCTCGGGTCGGGCGCGGCGTAGGAGGCCACGACGATGCGTTCCGCCGGCAGGCCGGCGGATTGAAGCGCGGAGCGTATGGCCCAGGTCTGGCGTGCGGCCGCCGGGTCGGCGCCGGACGGCCCCTCGATGCGGAGCCAGCCCACGCCGGAGGTCATGTAGCGCGCCGCCAGTTCGTCCAGGGCCGCATGCTGGCTGGACGACAGGCCGTCCTCGTGAACGGCCAGTGCGATGCGGTCGAGGCCGGGTTCAACCCGAAGGGAATAGCGCGACAGGGGGGTTAGCGGCGCCGTATCCGGGGTCGTCGCCGTCGTGGCGCAGCCGCCCAGGGCGGCCATCGCGGACAGTGTCAGGAGCAGGGCGCGCATCGTCTGGGGCCTCATTCGATCACATAGCCGACCGGGCCGGTCCAGCCCGCGTCGGCGGCGTCGGCGGCGACATTCGGCCGGCCATAGTGCTGGTTCAGTTGTCCGAACAGAATGGTCTGGGCGTCACTGGCGATCCTCAGGCCGTCGGCCGGCGTCTGCATGCGCCCGGGCGAGGTCGGCGAGACGATGTAGGCCTCGACGATGATCACCAGCTCGGTCTCGCCCGACAGATAGTCGCGCGAACGGAACAGCGCCCCGAGCACGGGCAGGTCGCCGAGGCCGGGCAACTGGTCGATGTTCTGGCGGGTGTCCTCACGCAACAGACCCGCGATCATCAACGAGCCGCCTGACGGCAGTTCGACGGTGTTCGAGGCGCGCCGGACGCTCAGGCCGGGGATCACCAGGGCCGTGCCGCCATCTCCGCCGCCGAGGGTGAAGGCGCCGAGGGTGGTCAGTTCGGACACCTCGGTCGAAAGCTGCAGGGAGATCCGGCCGGGAGACAGCACGATCGGGCGAACGGCGAGCCGCACGCCGTAGGGCTTGAATTCGATCGTCACCTTGGTGCCGTTGTCGTCGGTGGTCTGGCCCACGGGCACCGGGAACTCGCCGCCGGCGAGGAATTCCGCGCTCTCGCCGTTGGCGGTCGTGATGTTCGGCTCGGCCAGGATGCGCACGAGGCCGGCGCGTTCGAAGGCGCGCAGCGAGGTGTTGAGGCTGCTGCCGTCGCCGGCCAAGTCGCGATAGTTGAGAGACCCGCCGCCCAGCTGGTTGCCCGAGACGGCGAAGGTCGCGGCCTGGGTGAGGCTGAGGCCGTCGCCGACCGAAGCGAGAACGGCGGTGGCGTCGAACCCGAGTTGCTTCACCGCCGTGCGCTGGACCTCGACGATGCGCGCCCGCACGGTGATCTGATCGGAGCCCTCTATGGTCATCATGTTGATGACCTTGTCGGGTGTGGAGACGAAGGCGCGGGCGACTTGGCTGGCCCGGTCGGCCTCGCCCGGGCTGAACACCGTTCCGGTCAGGATGACACTGTCGTTGACCGCCTCGGCGCGGACATTGGCCCCCGGCATGACGCGGCCGAGCGTGTCCTGAAGCGCCGACACGCCGGCGTCGACGCGAATCCGCAGCGACAGGATGGTGCGGCCGGCGTTGTCCAGCACCACCGCGTCGGTCTCGCCGGGAGCCAGGCCGATGATGGTGATCCGGCGCGGCGAGTGCAGCATGGCCTCGGCGACGAGGGGGTTGGGCACGATCACGTCGCGCGCGTCGGCGGGCAGGTCCACGGCCATCGAGGATCCGCGCGGCAGGCTGATCAACTGCGACTGGGCGCCCATGGAGACGGCGGCGCGGGTCTGGGCCTGAACCGGGGAGGCCGCAGGCGCCGCGCCCGCCAGCAGGGCGGCGACGGCGAGGACGATGAAAGGCGTCATGGCGCGTTTCATTGGACGACCACCACTTCAGGCGCGCCGCCGCGGTAGACGCGGACGGCGGACGATTGGCGCGGCCCCGCGGCCACCCGGCCCGACGGGCCGCCGGTGTCGGCATAGGAGCGCAGTATGAGGCTGAGTTCGCCCTCCGACTTGGCCAGGGCCAGGGCTTCGGCGTCGCGCGGGCCGACCTCGAGGGTCGCGGTGGCGCCGATCACGGTCTGCTCGTCGTCGCCGGCCCGGGTCGATTGGTCGATGGCCAGAACCTTGAGATTCTGCATGACCGTGGCCGAGGTGAATTTGGCGCGATCGCCCTCGGTCGCGCCGATGTTGCCGAGCGTGGTTTCGCGCGTCAGCACGACGTCGACCCGGTCGCCCGGCAGGATGAACCCGCCGGCGGCGGTCTCGACCGTGACGCTTATGGCCATGGCGCGCATGCCGGGCTCGAGGTAGGCGGCCATATAGCCGCTGTCGCCGGCGCGGACGATCTTGCGCAGGACGATGGGCTCGCCGGCGAGAATGGGCTCGCGCACCACCGACCCGACGTAATCCGCCTTGGCGCCGCCCGTTGCGAGATCCGTCGCGGCGCGGGTCACTGCGGCGACGGCCCCCTCCGGCTTGGCCTCGGCCTTGTCGGCGGCGGCGGGGACCGGGGTCGCGCCGTCGGTGATGAAGGCGGGATTGACCTCGTCGGCGGGCCAGTCCTTCCATTCCATATCGGCCTCGTCGAGCCGCCGGCCGGCCTGCAAATCCTTGGCGGCGACCAGCACCTTGGCCATCGGCCGGGTCGGAACGGCCGCGGCTGTGGCCACCGCGACCGGTTGGCTCGAGGGGGAACCCATGGCGCGCACGACGAGGGCCAGCCCGATGGCGGCCACTGCGGCGACGCAGATCACGATGATACGGGCAGGCTTCATCCGCTGTCTCCGGCAGGGCCGCCCGGACCCGTCTGTCGGTCCATCGACTCCCTGCCGTTAACGAACATGCCGGGCGCGGGTTAACGCCGGCCTAAGTGCGCCCTTGGCCTCGCCGCGCCGGCAGCGGCCCCGACCTAGCCGGCGAGGAAGGCGGTCATCAGGGGCGAGGATGGAAAAGCGACGAGGGCTCCGGCGGCGATGGCGACGCCATAAGGGATGTCGCCCTTGGGGGCCATCAGCCTGCCCAGCCAGCCCGGCCCGCCGGCGGCATAGGGTTGCAGGTAGGTGCGGGCGAGGAGCAGGCCCAGACAAAACACACCGCCGATGGCGGCGGTCGACAGAATGAAGGCGCCTGAGCCGGACAGGCCCAGCCAGAGACAGGCCGCGGCCATCAACTTGACGTCGCCGCCGCCCAGGAAGTGCAGGGCGAACAGACCCATGCCGATCAGCAACGCCGCGGCGGCCACGCCCAGATGAACGGCGAAGTCCACCGCGGGAAGTCCCAGCAGCAAGGCGACCGGGAAAAACGCCAGGATCAGGACGCCGGAGATCCAGTTCGGGATCTTCATCGTGGTCAGATCCTTCAGCGCCGCGATGATCGCGAGAGCCGGGAGGATGGCGAGGAGGGGCAGTTGCAGGGCTTCCATACCGTCATCCTGCCAGCCGACCTTTAAGGTCGCGTTGCTTGAAGGGCAGAGAAAAGGGCCGGAGCGTTTCCGCTCCGGCCCTCATCTTCTCAGACCTGGTGTGGGTCTCTTAGACCGCGGCGTCGAGTTGACCCGCGATACGGCCGAAAGCGCCGCTCAGGCTGGTGCCCAGGGCAGTCACGGCCGCGATGATGACGACGGCGATAAGGGCGGCGATCAGGCCGTATTCGATGGCGGTGGCGCCGGATTCATCGGCGATGAAGTTATTGACGAAGTTCTTCATGGTCATTCCCTTTGGAGAAGAGGAAGCGAGCTACTAACGCGGGGAGAGACGGTAGCCCGCTTGCCCCCCAGAACGCACAGTCGTTATCGGCCGTATGGGTTAAGGTCGGGTCGCCGGGTGTGGTTACCCGCAGATTTACTTTGATCGGCCCAATTTTCGGAAATGCGGAGCCGGGCTGTGCGGGGTATCGACTGCCCGGAAGCAGAGCGTTCAGGAAGACGTTTCAAACTTTATTGATGTTTCGAGGGCAGGTTGGCCGTCACGCTCCCGCGCGCGCTCGCTCTATGGACACGACGCCATGATCCCCTCCCGCCGCCTGCTCCTCGCCCTCGCGGGACTCGCCCTGCTGGCCGGCCCCGGCCTCGCGATCGCCCAGTCGGGCCGCATCAGCGTCGAAATAGACCAGGCCCGCCGGGTTCAACTGAGCGGCCCCGCCGGCTCGGTCATCGTAGGCAATCCGGAGATCGCCGACGTCACGGTTGTCGACGCCAACACCCTCTACATCACCGGCAAGGGCTATGGCGTGACGGAGGTGGTCGCCGTCGATCAGATCGGCCGCACCGTGTTTCAGAGCCAGGTCGTGGTGACCGCCGGCGACGGGACCGGACGGGTCCGGGTCTGGCGAGGCGCCCAGGCCACCGAAATGGCGTGCGCCGCTTCCTGCTCGCCCTCGGTGCGGGGGACCAGCGGCCCGGCGGCGGCCGCGGACTAGCGTCTCGTGACCCCGCGCCGCCACCGCTGGCCGTTCACGGACCGCGCCGCCCGGCGTGGTCTGGCGCGCAACCGCGACGGCTCCGTGGCCGTCGAGTTCGCCATGGTGCTCTTCCCGTTCCTCGCGATGTTGTTCGCCATCATCGAGGTGGCGCTGATCCTCACGATCGATTCTGTGCTCGAGAACGCCGTCGTCGACACGGGACGCCTTGTCCGGACCGGACAGGCCAGCGCGATGGGCATGACCGGGGAGCAGTTCAAGGAGCAGCTGTGCAGCCGGATGAGCGTCTTCTCGGGCGATTGCGACGCGCGGGCGTCCATCGACGTGCGCGTCGTCACCAGCTTCGAAACCCCGCCCGACGTCGACCCGGTCGGCAGCGGCGTCTTCGACCCGACCGTGCCGCTCGCCTACAGCAATGGCGCGCCCGACAACTGGATGCTGGTGCGGGTCTGGTACAGGCACCCGCTGATGACGAGCTTTCTGTCGCAGGCCCTGTCGCGGACGGCCGACGGCGAAGCGGTTCTGAGCGCGACCACGGCCTTCAAGAACGAACCGCCGGGGGGCGGCCAACCCGTTTCGACCCCGCCGGCGGCGACATCATGAAGGGCCGCTTGATCCGACGGCTGATCGGCGACCGGCGCGGCGTGTCGGCGATCGAATTCGCCTTGGTCGCCCCGGTCCTGATCATCTTTTACATCGGCATGACGGAGATGTGCCAGGGCTTCATGGCCCAGAAGCGGATGGGTCATGTCTCCGCGATCGTCGCCGACATGGTGACCCAGCAAAAGACGGTGAGCATCTCGAACCTGAACGAAATCCTTGGCGTGGGCGAGGTGATCATGAAGCCGTTTCCCACGGCGAGCCTGCATCAGAGGGTGTCCAGCGTCAGCCGCCTGAACGGGGTCGACACGGTCAATTGGACCCTGAACGACGGGATTGAGGAGGATCCGACGTTCACTGTGCCCGCGGACATGATCGGGAACAATCAGAGCGTCATCGTCACCGAGGTGACCTACCGCTACAACTCGCCCGCCTCTCTTTTCCTGAAAGACGGGATCAAGTTCCGGCAGGTCTATTTTCTGCTGCCCCGGCACGTCGATCTGATCCCCTGCACCGACTGTTCAGTTCCCGGCTAGCGCTTCCCGCAAGGCGAGGATCTTGATCCCGGTCTCGGCCAGTTCTGAAGCGGGATCGCTGTCGGCGACGATGCCGGCGCCGGCCAGGGTCCGGAAGCGCCAGCGCCCTTGCGCATACTCGAACGAGGCCGTCCGGATCAGCACCGACGCGGTCAGACTCCCCTCTCCGTCGAGATGAAACAGGCTGCCGCACCACGGGCCGCGCGGCGGTTCGTGGGCGGCGATCACCTTCATGGCCTGATGTTTGGGCGCGCCGGTGATCGAGCCCGGCGGGAAGGTCGCGGCCAGCAGATCGGCCACTGCGGTCTCCGGTCTCGCCGTCCCCCTGACCGTCGAGACCAGGTGATGCACGGTCGGGTGGCTCTCGATTTCGAACAGCCGGTCGACGACGACAGAGCCGGGTTCGGCCACGCGCGACAGGTCGTTGCGCATCAGGTCGACGATCATCAGATTTTCGGCCCGGTCCTTGGCGCTGGCCTGAAGTTCGGCGGCGAGGGCCGCGTCGCGGACGGGGTCCGGATCGCGCCGGCGGGTGCCCTTGATCGGTCGGGTCTCGATCCGCCGGCTGCCTGGATCGAAGGTCAGGAACAGCTCGGGAGAATTTGAGACGATCGCCCGGTCGCCCAGCCGCCAGAAGGCGCCGTAGGCCGCGGCCCTTCCGGCCAGCCGCAGCATGACATCGAACGGATCCGCCCCCGGGCGCAGTTCCCCCGACCAGGCGCGGGCGATATTGGCCTGAAACAGGTCGCCGGCGGCGATGCGGGCGACCACATCGGCGACCGCGTCCAGATAGGCTTCGGCGGGCGCCTCGGCGGTCAGATCCCTCGCCGGCGGAACCGGCGTCGGGAGATCGACCGCGCCGGCCAGCCAGGTTTCGCCCCGATCCGCCGCCCGCCCGGCGGAGGCCGCATCGACGCCTCGCCCGGTCACGGCGATCGTCCGCTCGCGGTGGTCGAAGGCCAGCATGGCCGGATAGCGGGCCAGCATCAGATCGGGCCAGACATGTGGGCGGGGACCGGTCGCCGCCCGGGCGCCGGCGTCGTAGGCCAGCAGGCCGACCACATCCCGGGCCAGCGCCGGGTCGCGCAACAGGTCCAGGTCGTCTTCGCCGCCGGTCCAGTCGGGCTCGGCGGCGACGAACGACCAGCGGCCCAGCGGACCCCCGTCGGACAGCAGGGCCAGCGCCCCGTCGCGGCCCCGCAGGCCGGCCGCCACCGCCAGCGGCTCGCGCCAGGGACGGACGCGCGTCTCGACGCTGGCCAGCGGCTCGATCACGCCGTCAGCCGCTCGCCGATCCGGTCGCGCAGGGCCGCGTCGACGCCGAGGGCCTGTTCCAGATAGCTCTCCACCGATCCGTGGCGGGCGGCGATCTCGTCCATGGCCGTGTCCAGATAGACCGGTTCGACGCCAAGGAAGGCGACCACGGCGTCGTGGGCGACGGGGCGGCCGGTCATGGTCTCAAGCTGGCGGGCGATGCCCGGCGCGCGACCGGCCATGTCGACGGCGGCGTTGGTCAGCAGATAGTCCTCGACCATGTCGTCGCGGTGCACGCCGAGCAGATGATGGGTCAGGGCCGCGAGCAGGCCGGTGCGGTCCTTGCCCGCCGCGCAGTGGATCAGCACCGGCCCCTCCGCCTCGCCGAGGATCCGGAAATAGCGCGAGAACAGGTCGAGATGGGCGGGATCGAACGCCAGTTCGCGATAGGTGTCGGTCATGAACCGCCGGCCCGCGTCGATGGTCAGGTCGGCGGTCTTCAGAAAGGTGATGTGCGGGGCCTCGGCGCCGTCGTCGTGGCTGCTCTCGATGATCCGGCCGGCGAAACCGGGCGGCCGGCGCGAGGGCTGGTCGCGGCGCTCGCCGGGCCGCCGCAAGTCGACCACGGCGGCGAGACCCAGCCCGGCCAGCCGCTCCAGATCGGCCTCGCTGGCCCGGGCGTGGTGGGCCGAACGGAACAGCCGGCCGCCGGCGATGCGGCGGCCGGCGGCCGAGGCGTAGTCGCCATAGTCCCGGAAATTGTCGAGGGCGTCGAAGCGATGGAGGCGGTCGGTCATGCCGCCTGTCTAGCGCAGCCCCGCGACGCTTCCCACCGTCCGGCTCAGGGACGGGCCCCGTTCGGCCCGACCAGGCCCTGCATGGCGTTCAGATAGGCCAGGAACGCCCGGCGACCTTCCACCGTCATCGCCGCCTCGGTCAGCGGTTTACGTCCCTCGAACCGCTTGGTGACGGCGACGAAACCGGCGTCCTCCAGCTTTCTCAGATGCACCGAAAGATTGCCGTCGCTCGTCTGCAGCCGGGCTTTCAGGGTGTTGAAGTCGGCGGTCTCGACCCCCGAGAGCACGGCCATGATGCCCAGCCGGACCCGGCCGTGGATGATCTCGTCGATGCGGTTGATGTCGAAATCGTCCGCCACCCTCAGCCCCTCGCCGCCCGCATCAGCAGGAAGCCGGGCAGGGCCATCAGCAGGAACAGGGCGGCGGCATAGGCCAGATACTGCTCGGCCGTTCCCGTCAGGGCGGCCAGCAACGGCGCGGCGATGAAGGAGGCGACGGCCAGTCCCCACAGGGTCTTCGACCGCTGCATGGCGGCGGTGACGGCCCAGCCGCTGCCGTAGAAGACCATGATCACCGACGGCACCAGCGCCGCGCCGACGAGGGCGGCGTCCTCGCCCATCCGCAGGCCCAGCACCGCCATCGAGGTCGACAGGGCGAAGATGCCCCACCCGACCGAGGCCCACGCCGTGCCCGAGGCGCGGTTGGCCGAGGTTTCGACTCCCCCGGCCCGCTTGAGGGCCGCCAGAGCGATCATCAACAGGGCGAGGAACAGCACCGTCGCGCCGATCCAGACAAAGCCCAAAGCGGACTTGTCCAGGCCGAGCGCGCCGCTGATGATCGCCCAGTGGACCAGGCTGGCCGTCCCATAGATCAGGCCCGCCCCACACAGGATCGACGCTCCCTGCATCGGCGCGCGCTGTCCTTCCTCGGCGAGCCGGCGCATCCAGGCGATGTCGGCGGCGGGGTCTTCGATCTTCTCGGTCATCATCGGCGGAGTCCCTGTCAGGGCGGCCGGGAGGGCCGCGCTTCGAATGTAGAGCTATCATGTATGAAGTACTTTGTGATGTAAAGTATGCAATCTGAGCTGATCAAGGAGGGGCGACCAGATCTGATCGTGCGGAAGGTCAAACCCCGCTTATGGATCAGCCCGGAAATCTCGCGGGCGGCCTCACGCGTTGACGCGCACACAGGGACCGAGGAGACCAACATGACCTATACCGTCTACGGCGCCGCGGGTTCGGGCTCGGTCCCGGTCGAGGCCGCCCTCACCCTGATCGGCGCGCCGTTCGAAGTGATCGAGGCCGTCACCTGGGAGGGCGAGGCGGAACGGGACAAGGTCGCGCCGGTCAATCCGATGCGTCAGGTCCCCGTGCTGGTCACGCCGGACGGAGAGGTCATCACCGAGAGCGCGGCCATTCTGATCTGGCTCGCCGAACGACATCCCGAGGCGGCGTTGGGGCCGGAGCCCTGCGATCCGCGCCGGGCCCAGTTCCTGCGCTGGATGACGTTCATCCCCGCCTCGATCTATTCGATGTACTGGGTCCGCGACGACCCCGGCCGCCTGGGTGGGGACGATCAGGACGTCCAGGCGACCATCAAGGCCCGGACGGCCGAGCGGATCGCCGCCTGCTGGGAGCAGATGGAGGCCCAGATCACGCCCGGCCGCTTTCTGCTCGGACCCCAGCCGACGGTGCTGGACCTGTACGTCGCGGTCGCCAGCCGCTGGACGCCGCACCGATCCCGCTTTCACCAGGTGGCCCCGCGGATGGGTCAGGTCGCCCGGCGGGTCGACGCCTTGCCGGAACTGCAGGACCTGTGGACGCGACGCTTTCCATTCGAGGGCGCCTGGGGCGGTTAGGCCGCCGCGGAGGCGGTCGGCGGCCCCGCCAGGGGGAGGTCGCCGGCGAGCGCGCGGGCGACGAGGGCGAACAGCGCCGCCTGGCTGACCGGCTTGGCCAGATGGGCGTTCATGCCGGCGGCGTGGCAGCGGATGACGTCCCCGGGCATGGCGTCGGCGGTCATGGCGACGATGGGGACGTCTCCCCGACCGTCGGGCAGCGACCGGACGCGACGGGTCGTCTCCAGCCCGTCCATGCCCGGCATTCGTACATCCATCAGCACCAGGTCGAAGATCTCGTCGGTCGCCGCCTGCAGGGCTTCGTGGCCGTCACGGGCCTCGACGACCTCGCAGCCGAACGCCTGCAGCATGATCCGGGCGATCTCGCGATTGACGGGATGATCGTCGACGACGAGCACGCGCGGGGCGGGCGCGGGGGGAGGGCTGACTGCGGGGACGACGTCCGGCGCAGTCGCGGAAGCGCCGTCGGCCTCGCTCGGGATCTCGACCGGAGCGTCGGGCGCCCGTTCCAGCGGCAGGTGCAGGGTGAAGGTCGATCCCTCGCCGGGCCGGCTGTCCAGTTCCACCCGACCGCCGAGGCGGCGCACATGTCGAGCGACGAGGGCGAGGCCGAGACCGACCCCGCTATGCAGTCGGCTGGTGGAGGCGTCGGCCTGGCAGAAGGCCTGGAACAGTTCGAGGTGATGGTCCGGGGCGATGCCGCAGCCCGTGTCGGAGACCCGGATCACCACCCCGTCCCCCGCCCGGTCGAGCCGGACGCGGACGCCGCCCTCGACGGTGTATTTGACCGCGTTGGCGACGAGCGGCTGCAAGGCCTGTCGCAGGGCGCGGCGGTCGCAGGTGAAACGGGCGCGCGGCGGCAGCCGGTCGTCGATGGCAAGCTCTATGTCCCGGGCCTCGGCCGCGATCCGGCTGGGAGCCAACGCCTCGCGCGCCACGGCCGCGAGGTCCAGCGCTTCCGGGGCCAGTTCGGTGTCTCCGCTGGCGAAGTCCAGAATGTCCTCGACCAGCACCAGCAGGCCATCGCTGGACTCGCGAATCCGGCGCGCCTGTCGCAATGCTTCGGGGTCGAGATCGGGACGCGCGGCCAGCAGGTCGGCGAAGCCGGCGACCCCGTTCAGGGGGGTGCGCAGCTCGTGGCTCATCATGGCGAGAAAACGCGACCGGGCGGCGGCCGCGTGTTCGGCGAACCGCCGGGCTTCCTGGGCCGACGCCGTACGGGCGCGCAATCGCGCCTCCAGCCGGCGACGCTCGGACATGATGGTCGACAGGGGCAGGACGGTAGCGACCATGATCAAGAGATAGAGGTTGAAGATCCCGAGTTTGCGCAGCATCGGCGGAATCGTTTCAAGGCCCGGGATATACGGCAGCCGGGCGAGGTGGATCGGACCATGGCCGGTGAGGGTGGCGACGCCGCTGACGAAGGCGAGGCCGAACAGGGCGGCCGCGGTCAGGCCTGGCGACAGACGCAGGGCGATCAGCAGCATGGGCGGGAAGGTCAGGAACAGGATCGGATAGCCGCCCTGCCAGAACACCTGGGCCGAGACCGCGAACATCAGAGCCATCAGCAGGGCCGCCTCGGGCCACCGGGCGGGTGACATGCCCTCGAACCGGTGCGCCCGGGCGAACAGCAACAACACCGGCGTTACCAGCAGCAGTCCGGTCAGCTCGACGATGAAGAACGACTGGACCATGAACAGCCAGACCGCGAATGACGGCCTGAACACGGCGGCCGCGACGAGGCTGCCGACGACCGCGGCGACCGCGACCGAGATGGCGCATATCATCGCGAACCTCACCAGCCGGCCGGGTCGGCGCATGTCCAGGGCAGCGCCGCAGAAGCGGCGGGTCAGGACCGCGACCAGCATGGCGAGTCCGAGGTTCAGCAGGGCGTTGAACCAGAGAAAGACGCCGGGATCGCCGCGTATGGCGTTGGACACGAGGTTGACGGTCAGGCAGGCGGCGGCGACGGCGATGGCCGGACGCCGGTGCAACTGCAGCAAGGCGGCCACGAGAATCCCGTTGGACAGCCAGACCACGACCGCGCTGAAGGTCGAGACGCTCCAGTGGCCGATCAGCTGCGACAGGGCGAACAGCAGGACATAGGCCCACGGGGGCGGGCCCGCGACCCGGCCCGCTTCATGCCTGAACCGTCGCCAGCGACCCCGCAAACCCCCGACCCTCCCGTCCAATCCCGTGAAAGTGGTAGGGCGAAACCGTAAACAAACCGGGGAGGCGCATATGAGGGCAATCCCCTAGTGGGCGCGCGGAACCCCACTGCGCGAAGAACCGTTTCCAAACCTCGCAATCGGGTCGAAAGCCATGTCAGCCGCCATCATCGACCCGTGTTTCCATCCGCCCGAGGACGCCGTGGCCTTCTACGACGAGGCCCTTCGTCTGCTGAAGGAAAGCGGCATCCCATTCCTGCTGTCCGGGACCTATGCGGTCACGGCCTATACGGGAATCCGTCGACCGACCAAGGACCTCGACGTCTTCTGCAAGCCGGGGGACTATCCGCGCATCCTCGCCTTCTTTCAGGCGCGCGGCTATCGCACCGATGTCGAGGACGAGCGCTGGATCGCCAAGGTCTGGAAGGACGAGCATTTCTTCGACGTGATTTTCGCCATGTCCAACGGCACCATCGCGGTCAACGACAGCTGGTTCGGCGACGACACCATCGAAGTGTACGGCCATCAGGTCGGCATCACCCCGCCGACGGCCCTGATCCTGTCCAAGGTCTTCATTCAGGACCGCTACCGCTACGACGGCGCGGATGTGAACCACGTCATTCTCAAACAGTCCGACGCGATCGACTGGAAACTGCTGCTGGATCAGATGGACCTCTATTGGGAGGTGCTGATGGCCCATTTGCTGAACTTCCGTTTCGCCTACCCGACCGAGCGGGGGCGGGTGCCCAGCTGGCTGATGACCGAACTGACGGAGCGCCTTCACGCCCAGGTCGACCTGCCGGCGCCGCGGGTCAGGGTCTGCCGCGGCCGGCTGTTCAGTCCACGCGACTATATCGCCGACATCACGGAATGGGGCTTCGGGGACGTCGTCGGCAAAGGTCTGGAGGAGCGGCATGAATCCACCCACTGACGCGCCCGAAAGCGGGTCTCACCCCGATCCGCAAACGCCGCAGCCCGGTCTGGCGCCGGGGCCGGCGAAGCGGTTGCGTGTCGCTGCGGTCGGCGACCTGCATGTCGGCGAGACGCACGAGCGACCGTATCGCGAATTGTTCGACCGCGTGCACGAGGACGCCGACGTCCTGTGCCTGTGCGGCGACCTGGTCAATTTCGGCAAGACCCGGGAAGTCGAAGTCTTGCTGGAAGATCTGCGCGCCTGCCAGATCCCGATGGTCGGGGTGCTCGGCAATCACGAGCACGAATGCGGCCAGCCCGACGAGGTGACGCGGATGCTCTGCGACGCCGGGGTGCAGATGCTGACCGGCCAGGCCTATGAGATCGACGGCGTCGGCTTCGCCGGCGGCAAGGGTTTCATCGGCGGCTTTGGCCGCTACATGCTGAGCCCGTTCGGCGAGGCCTCGATCAAGGCTTTCGTGCAGGAGGCGGTCGAGGACGCCAACCATATCGAGAATTCGATCCGCATGTTGAGGACCGAGCGGTCGGTAGTGCTGCTCCATTATTCGCCGGTGGTCGACACGGTTATGGGCGAGCCCCCGGAAATCCACGCCTTCCTCGGATCCTCGCGACTGGGCGAGACGATCGACCGTTACGACAATATCAGTCTGGTGGTGCACGGGCACGCTCATCGCGGCGCGCCGGAGGGTCGGACCAACAAGGGGACGCCTGTGTACAATGTGGCCCTGCCGGTGCTCAGGACGCTTGGCGAGACGCCCTACAGGGTGTTCGAGGTCTGAAGCGCGGCGCGCGGCCTGAAACCACGCCAGATCGCCCAGAGCAACAGCGCCGCCGCGACGCCAAGGGCGTCGGCCAGCAGGTCTCCCCAGCTGGCGTCCCTGCCCACCATGCCCTGAACCACCTCGACGGCTCCGCCCAGGGCGATGGCCAACCCCGCCGCCGTCAGTCTCGGCAGGCGGGGGAACAGGACGCCGAAGCTCCACAGGATCAGGCCGAAGACGACGAAATGGGCGCCCTTGTCCCAGATCCCGCTGGCGGCCTCGACCCCGCCGAACGGTCCGATCATCGCGATCAGGGACACGAGCAGGATGGCGACCGCCGTCAGGCGGAGAATTCGGGACATCGGAGGCAATCTGCAGGGGAGGGGGCCGCCGCCCTATATCAGCCGGCCGCCAGAACCCACAGCCCCGTCGCCGCGAATCCCGCCGCCGCCGCCGCCCGGATCCACTTCAGCGGCAGTTTTCGGGCCGCCGCCTCGCCCAGCAGCACCGCGGGCCCGTTGACCAGCATCATGCCCAGCGTCGAGCCGGCCACCACGAGAGTCAGGGACTGGAACTGGGCGGCGAGGACGGCGGTGGCGACCTGGGTCTTGTCGCCCATCTCGATGATGAAAAAAGCCGCTGCCGTGGTCCAGAAGACGCCGGAGAAGGTCTTTTCGGCGGTGTCCGGGGCGTCTTCGAAACGGTCGGGGATCAGCGCCCAGACCGCGAAGCCGAGAAAGGCGAGGCCGACGACCCACCGCACCCACTCGCCCTCCATGAAATGACCCAGCACCGTACCGGCAAGAGCCGCGAAGGCGTGGTTGGCCAGAGTGGCGACGAAGATGCCCAGCAAAATCGGCAGGGGCCGCCGCCAGGCGGCCGCCAGCATGATCGCCAGCAACATGGTCTTGTCCCCGATCTCCGCGATGGAGACGAGGCCGGTCGAGATCAGGAAGGCGTCCAAAACATCTTCGTGCGCGGGGGCGTCGGCGGACAGACCTGTGGCGTTCGCAGCCGGGCCCCCGCGTGGAAGCTGCCCTGCGAAGCCAGCGGTCTTGCCGAGACCCGAAGGCCCTGCGCGCCATCCTCTCCGGGAAGAGGAAGTATGTTGACGCGAACCCCGCTGGAGATGCGGGCGGCTACTCCCCGATGACAAAGCGGGGCTTAGCCCCGGCGCGACGCCGGTGCAAGGTCAGCTGAAGGCGACGAAGATCAGGGCCACGACGGCGACGTCGACGGTGCGGGCGAGAAGGGTCAGCATGGCGGGGGTCCCGGACGGAGGCGTTTGCGTCTCTCGTCAGCAAGGACCGTGCCGCAGCCGTCAGACGTCGGTGTCTGTAGCCTTGCCGGGCCTGGGACGGCGTTCCGCCACGCCGGAATAGTTGGCGCCGAGATAGGTCGAGCGGGCCGCGTCCAGCACCGGCGGGCCGCCTTTCAGTCCGCGCCTCTGGCCGGTTTGGCCGATCACCTGGGCGGCGAAGGCGGCGGCCGAGATGTCGCCGGCCGGCGTCGGGGCAGGTCTTGCCGGGGGGGCGGCAGGTTCGGCGGGGAGCTCGATCGGGACCAGCGCCCGCGAGGTGGAGCCGGCGCGCCGTTCGGCGGACCGACGGTCGCTTTCGCGACGCTCGTCGCGTCGTTGGACGGGGCCGACGGGGCGAACCTCGTCGGTCATCGTCAGTCGCCCTTGCCGGAAGGCCGGGACAGCTTGTCGAGCTCGGCGCGCATCTCGTCCATCTGGCGTCGCATTTCGGCGAGGGGGTCGGCAGCCGGCTGTTCCGGCGCCGGGCTGGCGGAGCGGGCGGCGGCCGCGTGCCCGGCCCCGTTGAACCCCGGCCAGATCTTCATCGCCTCGGCGAACATGACCATGTTGCGCTTGACCGCCTCGTCCAGCAGCCCGGCGCCGGGGGCGGCGCCGAAGGCCTTGGAGAACTGGCCGCGCATCTGCTCCTGCTGACGGCTGAAGCTGTCCAGCGACATCTCCAGATAGCTGGGCAGGACGCCCTGCATCTGACCACCGTAGAAGCCGATCAACTGGCGCAGGAACTGGACCGGCAGCAGGGCCTCGCCGCGGCTCTCTTCCTCGAAGATGATCTGGGTCAGGATCTGGCGGGTCAGGTCGTCGTTGGTCTTGGCGTCATAGACGACGAAGTCGACCCCCTCGCGCACCATGCGGGCGAGGTCCTCGAGCGTGACATAGGCGGAGGTGGCGGTGTTGTAGAGCCGCCGGTTGGCGTATTTCTTGATGACGACGGTATCGCCGGCGCCGGGCTTCTTGTCGGCCACGCTGGGTCCCCGATCCTGTTGCAAGGCGGCACTATGCTGCGCTGCCGACCGGAATGTCTAGCCGAGCGTCGCGGGCGCCAGCACCACGCCGACCAGCACGGCCGCCCAATGGGTCATGGCGCCGGTAACGACGAAGCCGTGCCAGATGGCTCGGCGGAACTTCACCTGCGGGCTGATGAAGACGAAGACGCCGGCGGTGTAGATCAGGCCGCCGGCGACCAGCAGGCCCAGGGCGATCGGGTGAACCGTGTCGATCAGCGGCTTGAGCGCCAGCACGGCCAGCCAGCCGAAGCCGATGTAGACCGCGCTCCAGAAGGCGTCCGAAATTCGCGGCGCGATCAACTTGGCGAACACGCCGCCCAAGGCCACGGTCCAGACCAGCAGGGTGAAGCCGATCGACCAGGCCCCTTCGAAATTCTGGGTGGTGAAGGGGGTGTAGCTGCCGGCGATCATCAGAAAGATCGCCGCCTCATCGAGGCGCCGCAGGATCGGCCGCGCGGCGCATGGCCGGGTCTGGTTGTAGATCGTCGAGGCCGTCAGCATGGCGACGAGGCACAGGGCGTAGGCCGCGGTGGCGAGGACGGCCCCCATGCCGGAGTAGACGGCGGCCAGCACCGCCAGCACGATGCCGCCGACGGCGGCCAGGGTCAGGCCGACCACATGGACGACGAGGTCGGCCGTCTTCTCGGCGGGCGTGCGGTAGTGCTCGATCATGTCGAGCTCGTCGGGCGTGCAGACATGCCGCGCCAGTTTCTTCATCCGCATGAGCATGGGCCTTTCAAGGGACCGCGCCGTCAATCGTTCCCCGCATCCTGCGCCGGATCGATGACTTTCCGCTGAACAGTCGAGGATAACGGACCGCTGAGGCGCCGGCGCCACAATCGCAGCGGGCGGCGGCCCGGGATCTCCGGCGGGCGCCCGGCCGGACCGCTCGGCTGCGCTTCTGGCGGCCGGCCCGCGATAGGGTTAAATGCAGGCTCTCCCCAAGGCCCTTGCCGAGTTTCTCCCATGACCGACGTCGTCATCGTCTCCGCCGCCCGCACTCCCGTCGGCGCCTTCCTGGGCGGTTTGTCCAGCCTGCCGGCCGCGAAACTGGGCGAGGTCGCCATTCGCGCGGCCCTGGAGCGCGCCGGCGTCGCCGCGGACCAGGTCGACGAGGTCATCCTCGGCCATGTGCTGCAGGCCGCCGCCGGCCAGGGCCCGGCGCGCCAGGCCGCCATGGGCGCCGGCATTCCGAAGGAGGTTCCGGCCTGGAGCCTGAACCAGATCTGCGGCTCGGGCCTGCGCGCCGTCGCCATCGCCGCCCAGCAGATCGCCCTCGGCGACGCCCGCATCGTCGTCGCCGGCGGGCAGGAGAGCATGAGCCAGGCCCCGCATGCCCAGCAGCTGCGCGGCGGTCAGAAGATGGGCGACATCGCCCTGGTCGACACCATGATCCGCGACGGCCTTTGGGACGCCTTCAACGGCTATCACATGGGCCAGACGGCCGAGAATATCGCCGAACGTTTCCAGATCAGCCGCGCCGACCAGGACGCCTTCGCCGTCGCCAGCCAGCACAAGGCCGAGGCGGCGCAGAAGGCCGGCCGATTCGACGCCGAGATCGCGCCGGTGACCGTCGCCTCGAGGAAGGGCGACGTCGTGGTCGACAAGGATGAGTACATCCGCCACGGCGCCACGCTTGAGGCCATGGAAAAGCTGCGTCCGGCCTTTTCGAAGGAGGGCAGCGTCACCGCGGCCAACGCCTCGGGTCTGAACGACGGTGCCGCGGCCCTGGTGCTGATGGGCGCTGACGAGGCGAAGGCGCGCGGGCTGGTGCCGCTGGCCCGCATCGTCGCCTCCGCCACCGCCGGCGTCGATCCGGCGGTGATGGGCACGGGTCCGATCCCGGCCTCGCGCAAGGCCCTGGAAAAGGCCGGCTGGAGCGTCGCCGACCTCGATCTGGTCGAGTCGAACGAGGCCTTCGCGGCCCAGTCGCTGTGCGTGCTGCGCGAACTCGGTCTCGACCCGGACAGGGTCAACGTCAACGGCGGCGCCATCGCCCTCGGCCACCCGATCGGCGCCTCGGGCGCCCGCATCCTGACCACCCTGCTGCACGAGATGAAGCGGCGCGATGCGAAAAAGGGCCTCGCCACCCTGTGCATCGGCGGCGGCATGGGCGTGGCCATGTGCGTTCAGCGGGACTGATCCAGCCCCGCCGCGGGGGGTCAGGCCGCGTTGGCGGCCTTGGCCTTCAGCTTGTCCTGATGCGCCCGCATGCCGATGGCGATCAGCTCGGCGGCCTCGCCGGCGTCGCCCCAGCCCTTGACCGTGACCGACTTGCCCTTCTCCAGATCCTTGTAGCGGGTGAAGAAATGCTCGATCTGCTCGACCAGGATGGCCGGCAGCTGCCGGTAGCTGGCGATGTCGGTGTAATAGGGGTTCAGCTTGTCGACCGGCACGGCGAGGATCTTTTCGTCGCCGCCCGCCTCGTCTTCCATCTTCAGCACGCCGATCGGGCGCGAGCGGATGATGCAGCCCGGCACCACCGGCGTCGGGTTCAGCACGATCACGTCGCAGGGATCGCCGTCGTCAGAAAGGGTGTGCGGGATGAAGCCATAGTTGCCCGGATAGTACATGGCGGTGTGCAGGAAGCGGTCGACGAACAGGGCGCCGGACGCCTTGTCCATCTCATACTTCACCGGCAGGCCGCCCTGCGGGATCTCGATGATCACATTGACGTCCCAGGGCGGGTTGGGTCCGGCGGGGATGGCGTCGATGTTCATGACGGGTCTCGTCCATGGTGCAGTGCGATACGGGGAGGCGGGCGTGATAGGCTCGCAACTTGCCGGAAGCAAGGCGGACTTGCCCCGACCGGTTCCACGCGGCACGAGAGGCCGGGGGGCGAAAAGGAGCGGTCATGACGATTTCGAACGGTCTGGCGCTGGGCCTCTTCTTCCTGTGCTGGCTGGGCTACGGGCCCCTGCTGGCGGTGCTGGCGCGGCGCGTCGGGTCCCTGAACGACGACATGGTCATCGTCCGGCGGGCGTGGATGCGGGTCATGACCCACCGCGAGGTGCGCATCGTCGACAGCCAGTTGATGGGCCACACCATCAATTCGGGCGGCTTTTTCGCCTCGACCAATCTGCTGTTGATCGCCGCCGTGGCCAGCGTCCTGTTCGGGGGTCAGCAGGCGCTGGAAGGGATCGCTTCGGTCGGGACCGCCGCCGTGCCGGTCCGGGTGCTGGAGGCGAAGCTGGCCCTGGTGCTGGTCTGTCTGGCGCGCGGCCTGCTGGATTTCATCTGGTCGATCCGCCAGCTCAACTACGCCCTGGCCCTGATCGGCGCGGCGCCCGAGGTGCATACCGAGGCGGACCGCGCGGCCCTCGGCGAGGCGGCGGCCAATCTGCTCAACCCCGCGCTCAGCGCCTTCAGCCAGGGCGTTCGGGGCTATTATTTCGCCCTCGCGGCGGCGGCGTGGCTGTTCGGGCCGCTCTGGCTGGCCCTCGGCGTGGCGGCGGTGTTTTCCCTGCTGGTCTGGCGCCAGGTCGGCTCGCCGGCGGCGTTGGCGGTGCGCGCCGCGCGCCGCCTGCTGGAGCCGCATCTGCCGCGGCGCTGAGGTTGTTTCGCACCCGCCCATGTGCCGGGGTGAATTACACCGATGAAACCGGTTACGGTAACGCTACCAGGACGAAGCTTGCCGTTACACGGCGTGAACGCGGGTGCGAAATATCGGGTTGACGATTTGTGCACCGCACACTAACTTGATTTTCGACGCCTCCGGGCGTCATGCCCTTCCTGGGCGTTTCCTCCCTAAAGACTTTAATGCCGCGCCTTCGGGCGCGGCTTTTTTTATGTCCGGGGGAAGCCCGGCGGCGCGGTCAGCAGATCGTCGATCACCCGGCCGACCCCGCTGGCGCAGCGCGACCAGCCCGGGCCCGGCTCGAGCGTCGCCTCGTCGAGGTATAGCGCCCGGTTCAGCTCGATCTGCACCGCATGAAAGCCTTCGGCGGGCCGACCCCAAACCTGGGTGGTCCAGCCGCCGGAATAGGGCTGGTTCAGCGCCACCCGCCAGCCGAGGGTCTCGAACCCCTTGCGCAGCCGCCGGGTCAGCTCGGCCGAACAGGACGATCCGTGGCGGTCGCCCAGCACCACGTCCGGCCCCCGCGCGCCGCCGACCCCCCGGGTCGCCCTCGACGGCATCGAATGCCAGTCGACCAGCACCGCCTCGCCATGCGCGGCGCGCGCCGCCTGCATCAACCCGTCGAGGGCGGCATGGTAGGGCGCGTGGACACGCCGCAACCGGTCGCGAACCTCTCCCAGCCCCAGTGGACGATCATACAGCGCGCGGCCGTCGCCGGTCAGGCGGGGTATGACGCCATAGCCGGCCACGGTCCGCGGCGAGGCCGTCCGGCCCTCCAGACCCTCGACCAGGAGGGGATCGAGATCGTCCGGGTCGCGGTTCAGATCGACATAGGCCCGGCCCCATCCGCCCAGCAACAGCGCCGCCCCATGCTTGACGCCCGGGGCGATCAGCCGGTCGACGAGCGCATCCTCGGCGCTGCGCAGGCTCCTGGCCTCCAGCCCCGCCGCCGCCCTGATATCAGCCGGATAGTGCCGTCCCGAATGGGGCGAGGCGAACACGAACCGGCCCGGCGTCGCGGGTGCGACGACCGTGAACGCCGCCGGCTCTGTGCTGGGTTCGGGACCGTCCGCCATGGCCGCTCCTTACCCTGTTTCGCGCATCGATCCACAGGTTCGGCCGCCCCGTCGGTCTCGCCGCGAGGGGGATTTTCATGGCGGGTTTACCGATCCGGTCTAGCCTTCGGCCAACAAGACGGGGCGAAAACACACATGGCGCGCATTCTTCTGGCCGAGGACGACCACTCCTTGCGCGGATTCCTGACCCGGGCGCTCGAACGCGCCGGTCACTCCGTGGTCGATTGCGAGAACGGCGACGACGCCATCGACGCTCTCGACCAGGGCCCCTGGGACCTGCTGCTGACCGACATCGTCATGCCCGGCGCCGACGGCATCGAGGTGGCGCGGGTCGCCGCCGCCCGTCAGCCCGGCATCCGCATCATGTTCATCACCGGCTTCGCCGCCGTGGCCCTGTCGGCCGCCCAGGCCAGCCCCCAGGCCAAGGTGCTCGCCAAGCCGGTGCATCTGCGCGACCTGGTCGGGGAGGTCGAGCGGATGGTCGCCGCGGCCTGAAAGCCGCCGCGGTCGGTCACGATCATGAGATCGAATCGCCTTGGTTTCGCCCTTGCAGTCAGCGGCCCCATGGGGTTATAGACCGCTCCTTCCCGTTCCGGACCTGTCCGGAACCGTCTTGGCGGATGCGTAGCTCAGCGGGAGAGCACCTCGTTGACATCGAGGGGGTCACAGGTTCAATCCCTGTCGCGTCCACCATTCCTCCCCTACAATCCAGTGCGTCGCCCTCGGGCCGCTGCAGATTCGGGGATGCCTTGCCCAGCTTCTATGAGTTCTTCGCCGGCGGAGGCATGGCGCGCGCCGGGCTGGGGCCGGAGTGGACCTGCCTGTTCGCCAACGATTTCGACGCGCGCAAGGGCTTCGCCTACCAGGCCAACTGGGGCACGGGCGGGGAGCTGACCGTCGGCGATATCGGCGCCCTCGACCCCGCCGACCTGCCGGGCCGGCCGGATCTCGTCTGGGGCAGCTTCCCCTGTCAGGACCTGTCGCTGGCCGGCGCCGGGGCCGGACTGGCCGGCGCGCGCTCCGGGACCTTTCACGCGTTCTGGGACGTGATCCGCGGCCTGATCGATCAGGGCCGCGCCCCGCCCCTGGTCGCGGTCGAGAACGTCTGCGGGACCCTGACCTCCCGCGGCGGGCGCGATTTCGAGACTATCTGCCGGACCTTCGCCGAGGCCGGCTATCGCCACGGCGCCCTGGTCATCAACGCCGAACTGTTCGTGCCGCAGAGCCGGCCGCGGCTGTTCGTGGTCGGCGTGCGCGACGGCGTGGAGATCGCGCCGCACCTGCTGTCGCCGGGACCGATCGAACCGTTCCATACCCGCGCCTTGCGGCGGGCCACGGCGGCGCTGCCGGAGACGGTGCGCGACCGGCTGTTGTGGTGGAACCCGCCGCCGCCGCCGCGCCGGACGGCGACCTTCGCCGACCTGATAGAGGACGCGCCCGACCGCGTCGACTGGCACAGCCAGGCCGGGACCCAACGACTGCTGGAGCAGATGTCGCCGGTCAACGCCGCCAAGGTGGAGGCGGCCCGGCGCGCCGGGCGCCGCATGGTCGGCGGCGTCTACCGGCGCACCCGGATCGAGGATGGGCTCAAGGTCCAGCGGGCCGAGGTGCGGTTCGACGACGTCGCCGGCTGCCTGCGAACTCCGGGCGGCGGGTCCAGCCGCCAGATCATCCTCGTCGTCGATGGTCCGCGGGTGCGGTCGCGGCTGATCTCGGCGCGGGAGACGGCGCGGCTGATGGGTCTGCCGGACACCTATGCCCTGCCGCGCAACTACAGCGACGCCTATCACCTGACCGGCGACGGGGTCGCGGTGCCGGTGGTGCGCCACCTCGCCCGTCACCTGTTCGAGCCGCTGGCGGCCGCTTCCGACGGAGCGCGTCAGGCCGCCTGACGTCAAGCCGGGCGCTTGCGCTCGTCGCCCGCGTCGCTGGACCCGCCGGCCGTCGCCTGATGCTCGATCCGGCCGCTCTCGACCTCGGTGCGGGAGAAGACCTCCTCCTGCCCCGACTCCAGCAACTCCTCCTCGGGACCGCCCTGGCCGCCGACGACGAGGCCGGAGGACCGCGAGGCGGTTCCGGCGGGAGTCTTGTCATCGGCTTTGCGGGTCATGCCGAGCCAACGGCGGGGCGGTTGCGGAGTTCCGCCGCGCGCGTCGCCGCCTGTGTCGGAGAGCCGACACTGGACCCAAAATCCTTGCCCGGAGTTTCGGTGTCAGGTCTTGAGGAGGGCCTGACCATGGATACGGTATCGAATACCCCGGCGCCGGGGCCGGCGGGGTGGGTGGCTGCGGCGGGTCTGCCCGTCGATGACGCCGAGGTGCTACGCGTGGCCCGGATGTTCGCTGTGACGCCCGGGGCGGCGCGGCTGGCCGTGACGCGGGTGGGAACCGGCTTCCGGGAACTGCAGCGCGAACTCGGCGGGCGCCGCTGATGGCTGGCGACGATCGTCCTGACCAGGGTCGCCCGGTGCATCAGAACGCCGGCCTGGGCCAGCAGAGGGTCGGCGAGGAGGGCGCTGCGCCGCGGCAAAAATCGCCCAGACCGCCCTCCGCCGGCGGGCCCGGCTCCGGTTCCGGCGACGATGCCGCCGCCCGCGCCGAGAGCGAACGCGGTTCCTGATACGCCCCCGCCGGCCCGGAAAAATCGGAACCCGCCCGCTCCCCGCCGGTTCACTCCGGTGAAGCTGGAAAGGGGAAAGCCATGCCGAGGGTGGAAAAACGCAGCGGCCTTGGGGTCATCGCGGTGCGAATCCTGGCGGTGTTGCTGGCGCTGATCGGCCTGACGCTCGCCGGCGGCGGCGTCTGGTTGCTGTCGCTGGGCGGGTCGCCCTTTTATCTTCTGGCCGGGCTCGGCCTGATCGCCTCCGGGGTCATGCTCTGGCGACTGAGCCTCCTCGGCGCCGGCATTTATGTCGCCGTCTTCGTCCTGACCGTGCTGTGGGCGCTGTGGGAAGTCGGGCTGAACGGCTGGGCCCTGGTGCCGCGCGTGGTCGCCCCCGCCGTCCTGCTGGCCCTGGTCATCGCCGCCCTGCCGGTGCTTGACACCCGCAGGGGCGGGCGGCTCGCCCTCGGCGGGGCCGCCGTCTTCGTCGTCGGCGCCCTGATCTCCGGCGTGGTGGTGGCCCAGGCCAACCGGCCGATGCAACCCGCCGACGTCCAGACCGCGGCGCTCGCCGCCATGGCCGACCCCTCGCCGCGCGCCGCCGGCGCCGACTGGCCGGCCTATGGCGGCACCGAGGCCTCGCGCCGTTATTCGCCCTTGACCCAGATCACCCCGGAGAACGTCGGCCGGCTGGAGCGGGCATGGACATTCCGCACCGGCGACACGCCCGAGGAAAAATGGGGCGCCGAGACGACGCCGCTGAAGATCGGCGACACCGTCTATCTGTGCACCGCCCGCAATATCCTGATCGCGCTCGACGCCCGCACCGGCCGTCAGCGCTGGCGTCATGACCCGCGGGTCTCGGACGACTGGATTCCCTATACCGCCGCCTGCCGCGGCGTTGCTTATTACGAGACCGGTGCGTCCGCCCCGGCGCCTGCGGGAGCCGACGCCCCGACACCGACGACCCCCGCGCCCGCGACGCCCGTCGCCGCCGCCTGCGCCACGCGCATCATCGAGGGCACGCTGGACGGCCGTCTGATCGCCGTCGACGCCCGCACCGGCCGGCCCTGCGCCGGTTTCGGGACCAATGGCGCGGTCGATATCAAGGTCGGTATGGGCGACGTCATCCCCGGCATGGTCTCGATCACTTCGGCCCCGACCATCGTCCAGGGCGTGATCGTCACCGGCCACCAGGTGCTGGACGGCCAGTACAACTCGGCGCCGTCGGGCGTCATCCAGGGCTTCGACGCCGTCACCGGCGAGCTGCGCTGGGCTTGGGACATGACCCGGCCAGACCTGACCGGCCGGCCGGACGAGGGCGACACCTGGACGCGCGGCACTCCCAACATGTGGACCACGGCCTCGGGCGACGAGCAGCTGGGGCTGGTCTATCTGCCGATGGGCAATTCCGCCGCCGACTACTACAGCGCCGACCGGTCGGAGGCCGAGAACCGCTACTCCACGTCCCTGGTGGCGCTGGACGTCAACACCGGGCGCCCCGCCTGGTCGTTCCAGACCGTGCGCAAGGACGTGTGGGACTACGATCTGGGCTCCCAGGCGACACTGATCGACTATCCGACGCCCGCCGGCGTGGTTCCGGCCCTGGTTCTGCCCAGCAAGCAGGGCGACCTGTACATCCTCGACCGCCGCACCGGCCGGCCGCTGACGCCGGTCGAGGACCGTCCCGCGCCCCGGGGCGGCGTCGAGCCGCAGGAGCGCGCCGCGACCCAGCCGTTCTCGCGCTTCCACACCCTGGCCAAACGCGACCTGACCGAGCGCGACATGTGGGGCATGTCGCCGATCGACCAGATGATCTGCCGCATCGGCTTCCGCCAGGCCGCCTATGACGGCATCTATACGCCGCCGACCAGCGACCGGCGCTGGATTCAGTATCCCGGCTACAACGGCGGCTCGGACTGGGGCGGGGTGGCGGTCGATCCGCGGCGCGGCTGGATCATCGCCAACTACAACGACATGCCCAATTTCAACCGCCTGGTCCCGCGCGAGGAGGCCAACGAAAAGGGCTGGTTCCCGCATGGTGACCCGCGGCTGAAGGACCAGACGCCGGAGTCGCGCGGCGGCGTGCCGGAAGGGGCCGAGGGCGCGGGCGATCCGCAGACGGGCGTCCCCTACGCCATCGACGTCAACGCCGGCTGGCGCATGGGCTCCACCGGCATGCTGTGCAAACAGCCGCCCTATGGCGGCATCCGCGCCATCGACATCCGCACCGGCCAGACCGTCTGGGACCGGCCGCTGGGCACGGCGCGCAAGAACGGGCCGTTCGGCATCCCGTCGATGCTGCCGCTCGACATCGGCACGCCCAACAACGGCGGCTCGGTGGTCACCGCCGGCGGCCTGATCTTCATCGCCGCCGCCACCGACGACCTGATCCGCGCCATCGACATCGAGACCGGCGAGACCGTCTGGTCCGAGGTCCTGCCGGCCGGGGGTCAGGCCGGGCCGATGGTGTATGAGCAGGACGGCCGGCAATATCTGGTGCTCATGGCGGGCGGCCACCACTTCATGGAAACCCCGCCGGGCGACTACGTCATGGCCTGGGCCCTGCCCGAACGATGAGCGGCGGCGGACAGATCTGGGCGCCCTATTGCGGGCCGGGCCCCGGGCCGGGCGAATGGCTGACGCGCTGGAACCTCGACCCCCTGCTGCTCGCCGCCCTGGCGCTCGGGCTGACGCTGGTCCTGCTGCGGACCGCAGGGCGGGAGCGGGGTCTCGGAGTGTTGGCCCTGCTGGTCCTGATCGTCATCTTCGTCTCGCCGCTGTGCGCCCTGAGCTCCAGCCTGTTCGCGGCGCGCACGGTGCATCACGTCCTCCTGGTCGCGGTCGCGGCCCCGCTGATCGCCTGGGCCTTGCCGCGCGGACGGGTCGGACCGCTGGCCGTCGCCACGGCGGCGCAGGCGGGCGTGTTCTGGGCATGGCACGCGCCGACGGCCTATGGCGCGGCCCTGTCGAATGACGGCCTCTACTGGCTGATGCAGCTCAGCCTGCTGGGGTCGTCGGTGTGGTTCTGGGCCGCCGTGCGCCGCGCCTCCGCCCCCGCCGCCGTCGCCGCCCTGTTGCTGGCCATGGTCGCCATGGGCCTGCTGGGCGCCCTGCTGACCTTCACCGGCCAGCCGGTCTACGCCCCGCATTTCCTCACCACGGCGGCCTGGGGCATGAGCCCGCTGGAAGATCAGCAGGCGGCCGGCCTGATCATGTGGGCCCCGGCGGCGGCGGTCTATCTCGCAGCGGCCCTGCTGGTGCTGGGGCGCTGGATCGGACCCGACGCCGATCCGGATGCGACCCCGGCATGATCGACCGGCTGATCGGCAACGTCCTAGAATGGGCGGCGGGCCATACCGACGAGGGTCGCTATTCCCCGGTCGGAATCCTGTTTCACTGGACCATGGCGGCTCTGGTGATCTTCCAGCTGTTCTGGGGCTGGTGGATGGGCCGGCTGCCGGTCGGCGGCGACAAGGTCGCGGCCCACGACCTGCACTATCTGATCGGCGTGCTGATGCTGGTGCTGGTCATGGCGCGGCTGGCCTGGCGCACCCTCGCTCCGGGGCCGATCAACGACGCCGACAAGCCTGGCTGGGAAAGCACGGCGGCGCACGCCACCCACTATGTCTTCTACACCTGCCTGTTCGGCTTGCCGTTGACCGGGTGGGCGATGATCTCGGCGACGGCGCGCGAGGAGGACCTGTCCCTGGTCGGCTTCATTCCGTGGCCGCTGATGCCGTTCGGCGACCTGGCCGCCGTCCAGCGCTGGCGCATCGAGGCGGTGGCGGAATGGATGCACTGGGGTCTGGTTCTGACCCTGCTGGCGCTGATCCCGATCCATGTCGGGGCGGCGCTCAAACACCATTTCATCGACCGGGACGACGTGGTTCACGGGATGCTGCCGATCCTTCCGCAGCAGTCCGGGCCGCGCTCGCGCTGGCAGCGTCGCTGGCGGGCGGCGGAACAGTGGGCGACCGCTCGAGCCAGGCGGCTATGGTCCGCATTTCGGTCGAGGTGAGACCGGTGACCGCGTCGGTCATGACACTGCGCGGATCGTTGCGGCGCTCGGCCCGCTGGAAGCGCTGCAACTGATCCACCGTATAGGCGGCGGGCTGGCCCGAGATGGCCGGATTGCCCGCGCCGACGCCCAGACCTTCGACCCCGTGGCAACTGGCGCAGGCGGCCACCCCGCGCGCGGGGTCGCCCTTCAGATAGATGTCCGGCGGCACGGCGCCCGTCGCGATCTTCGACGGCGGCGGCATGCCGGCGTACCAGGCCGCGACGGCCCGCTGGTCCTCGTCGTCGAGCCAGCGGGCGATCGGCGTCATCACCGGATCCGCCCTCAGGTCGTTGGCGTAGTCCGACAACTGCTTCTGCAGATACCCCGCGTCCAGACCGGCGAGGCGAGGCACGCTGACGCCGTCGCCGGCCCCGTCGAGCCCGTGGCAGCTGAAACAGGCGTTGGCCGCCCCGCCTTCGCCGCCGCTCATGGCGATGATCTCGCCGGTCGCGGTAAAGGCCTCGCCGGTTTTATTGGTCACCGGCGAGCAGGCCGCGACGGCCATCAGGGCGAGCATGACGGGGAAGGGGCGCACGCCAGACCAACACCGGCCGAGCTTTGCGGTTCCGTCGTCGGAACCGTGACGCTGGGCGCGGGTTGTTGCCTGAAAGGGGCAGGATGGCTGACCAGATCAGGCAACAGGCTGAGCGCGGGACTGTGGGCGTCGCTAACGGCGCTCCTGTTGGGCGCGTGCGCGGAGTCGTCGAAACCGGCGCGCACCCTCGCCGGCGCCGATCCGGCCCGGGGGCTCGCCGTTGTGGAGCGGGTCGGCTGCGCCGCCTGCCATGCCATTCCGGGGATCGCCTGGCCCAGCGGCGTGACGGGGCCGCCGCTCGATGGATTCGCCGCCCGGCCGATGATCGCCGGCCGGCTGCCCAACCAGCCCGACGTGCTGACGGCCTGGTTGATCGACCCCCCGGCGTTGTCGCCCGACACCGGCATGCCGCCCAGCCCGATCACCGAGGCGGAAGCCCGCGACATCGCGGCCTGGCTGTATACGCTCGATGAGCGCTGAACCGTCCGCGCCCGACGGCATCGCCGGCTGGCCGCCGCCGGCGCTGGATCCGGCCGGCCCGTTCGCGGGCCCGCTGAACACCCTGTCCTGGGTGTTGTTCGCCATGGCCGGAGCGGTGCTGGTCATCGTGCTGATCGCCCTCGGCGTCGCCCTGTTCGGTCCGCGGCGCTGGCGCCGGCGGCTGGGCGGCGAGCGGCTGATCTGGATCGGCGGCCTCGCCTTTCCGGTCGTCGTGCTCAGCGCCCTGCTGGTCTACGGCCTCGGCCTGACCTCGCAGCTGACGCAGGAGCCGGAGCCCGGCGAGATGCGCGTCCGCGTCACCGGCGAGATGTGGTGGTGGCGCGTCGCCTATCTGGACGCCGACGGCGTCGAGGTCGTCCAGGACGCCAATGAGGTGCACATCCCGGCTGGCCAGCCGGTCGTGTTCGAGCTCGACTCCGCCGATGTGATCCACAGCTTCTGGGTCCCGCGTCTCGGCGGCAAGGTCGACATGATCCCCGGCCGCCGCAATCTGATGCGGCTGCAGGCCGACGCCGCCGGCGTCTACGGCGGCCAGTGCGCCGAATACTGCGGCGGACCCCACGCCCTGATGGGGCTGGTCGTCGTCGCCCATGAACCGCGCGCGTTCGAGGCGTGGCTGGCGCGACAGGCCGCCCCGGCCGCGATGGCCGGTTTGCCCCATCCCGGCGCGGCGGTGTTCGACAGCGCCGGCTGCGGCGCCTGCCACACGGTGGCCGGGACGGCCTTCAACGGCCTCGCCGGGCCGGATCTCAGTCATGTCGGTTCGCGCCGCACCCTCGGCGCCGGCATCCTGCCCAACAACCAGGGGACCCTGGCCGGCTGGATCTCCGACAGCCAGGCGATCAAGCCCGGCAACCGCATGCCGGCCTATCCGGTGCTGACGGGTCAGGAACTGCGGGACGTCTCCGCCTGGCTCGAGAGCCTGAAGTGAAGAAGAGCGAAACCGGCTTCGATCCGGCCCTCTACGACCGCTTCCCGACGACGGAGGAACGCCCCGCGGGCGAGCTTGCGGCGCTCGAGGCGCAATGGACGCGGCCGCGCGGCTGGGGCTGGCTCACGGCCATCAACAACAATTTCATCGGCGTCTACTACGTCGGCGCGGCCATGCTGTTCTTCGTGCTGGCGGGGTCGCTGGCGGTGCTGATGCGCACCCAGCTGGCCATGCCGATGAGCGGCTTCCTGCCGCAGGAGACCTACAACCAGTTCTTCACCGTGCACGGCACGATGATGATGTTCCTGTTCGCCGTGCCGGCGGTCGAGGCCCTGGGCGTGCTGCTGCTGCCCCAGATGCTGGGCGCGCGCGACCTGCCGTTCCCGCGGCTCAGCGCCTACGCCTTCTGGGCCTATCTGATCGGCGGCCTGGCGTTCTTCTGCTCGCTGTTTTTCGGCCTCGCCCCCAGCGGCGGCTGGTTTATGTATCCGCCGCTCAGCTCGCTGCAATTCTCGCCCGGGATCAACGCCGACTTCTGGCTGCTGGGCATCGGCTTCATCGAGATCTCGGCCATCGCCGGGGCCATCGAGATCATCGTCGGCGTGCTGCGCAACCGCGCCCCCGGCATGACTCTGGACAAGATGCCTATCTTCGCCTGGGCCATGCTGATCTTCGCCTGCATGATCATCATCGCCTTCCCGTCGATCATCCTGTCGACCACCCTGCTGGAGGTCGAACGGGCCTTCGGCTGGCCCTTCTTCGATCCGCTCAAGGGCGGCGATCCGCTGCTGTGGCAGCACCTGTTCTGGTTCTTCGGCCACCCCGAGGTCTACATCATCTTCCTGCCGGCGGCGGGGGCCATGTCCACCATCATCCCGGCCGTGGCGAGAACGCCGCTGGTCGGCTACCGGCTGGTGGTGCTGGCCATGCTGGCGACCGGGTTCATCAGCTTCGGCGTGTGGGCCCACCACATGTTCACCACCGGCATGCCGACCATCTCGACCAGCTTCTTCTCGGCGGCGTCGATGGCGGTGTCGATCCCGGCCGGGGTCCAGGTCTTCGCCTGGATCGCCACGGCGGCGTCCGGCAAGATGCGGTTCAACACGCCGGGCCTGTTTATCCTCGGATCCCTGACCATCTTCACCATGGGCGGGCTGACCGGGGTGATGGTGGCCATGGTGCCGTTCGACTGGCAGGCCCACGACAGCTATTTCATCGTCGCCCACCTGCACTATGTCCTGATCGGCGGCATGGTCTTCCCGATGTTCGCCGCCATCTACTACTGGCTGCCGATGTCCAGCAGCCGGCCGCTCAGCGAGCGGGTCGGCAAATGGGTGTTCTGGCTGATGTTCGCCGGCATGCACCTGACCTTCCTGCCGATGCACCTGACCGGGCTGATGGGCATGCCGCGGCGGGTCTACACCTATCTGCCGGAGCGGGGCTGGGACCTGCCCAACATGATCTCGACCGTCGGCTCCTATGTCTTCGCCAGCGCCGTGCTGTTGTGGATCATCGACATGGCGCGGAATTTCCGCCCCTTCGGCCCGCGCGACGCCGGCAATGTCTACGGCGGACCGGGCCTCGAATGGCTGCCGACGGGCCTCTATTCGGTGCGCTCCATCCCCGTCGTCACCAGTCGCTACCCGCTGTGGGACCAGCCGAACCTGGCGCGCGACGTCGAGGCCGGCCGCTATCTCCTGCCCAACAGCGCCACCGGCGAGCGCGAGACCATCGTCACCTCGACCCTCAACGCCGAACCCCAGTACCTGCAGCGGATTCCCAAACCGTCCGGCTGGCCGCTGTGGGGCGCCGTCTTCACCGCCGGCCTGTTCCTGCTGCTGACGGTCAAGGCCTATGTGCCGTCGATGATCAGCGGCGTGCTGGCGCTCTACTGCATCATCCAGTGGTGCTGGTTCCTCGACCGGCCCCACGCGCAGAAGACCGCCGACATCGGCGCCGGGATCAGGATCCCGACCTATGTCACCGGCCCGTCCAGCCACGGCTGGTGGGCCGCCGTCATCACCCTGGTGGTGGGCGGGATGGTCGGGTCGCTGATGGGCTTCAGCTACATCTTCCTGTGGAGCCGGAATCCGGACATGTGGGCCCCGCCGCCGGAACTGGCGTCGATGGCCGTCGTCCTCGCCGGCTATGCCGCCGCCGCCCTGCTGGCCTGGGCCTCGTGCCGGACGCTGCGGATGGACCGCCGCCGCAGCGGCCTGATCGCCACCCTGCTGATGGTCGTCGCCGCCGCCCTGGTCACCGTTTCGCTGGGGGTGGATATCCGCGCCTGGCTCGACACCGGCCTGCGGCCCGAGGTCAACGCCCAGGGCGCGACCGTCTACGTTCTGTTCGGCTGGCAGGGCTTCTTCGCGGCGGTGGTCGCGGTCATGGGCCTCTACATCGTGCTGCGCGGCCTGTTCGGCCATATGCAGGCCGACCGGCCCACCACCGCCGACATCATCGCCCTGTTCATCGTCTATTCGGCCGCGCAGGGGACGTTCGCGACCGTGCTGACCCGCCTGTTCCCGGGAGGCTGAGCATGGGTCGCTGGATCTGGATGCTGGGCGGACTGATCGTCTGGACGATCCATTTCATGGGCGTCTACGCCATCGCCAGCCTCGCCGATGTGGTCAGCCGGGCCGACGACCTGACCTGGCGGATGATCGGCCTGGGGTTCAGTGGCGTCTGCCTGCTGGCCGGCCTCGGCCTGACCGTCGCGGCGGCCCGGCGGGTGCGCCGCGCCGCCGCCGCCGAACCGCCCGAGGGATTCGGCGACCAACTGGCCCTGCTGGGCGGCGGCGTCTCGTCGGTGGCCATCGTCTGGCAGGCCCTGCCCACCCTCATCGGCCACTGACGGAATCAGGGCCTTTTCGGGATCTCCAGCCCGCGCTGCACCGCCGGGCGGGCCAGACCCCGCTCCAGCCACGCAGGCACGTTCTTCAACGCATCGAAGCCGACCAGCCCGCGCGCCTCGTAGAAGCCGACCAGATTGCGCACCCAGCCCAGCATCGAAATGTCGGCGATGCTGTAGTCGCCCATGACCCAGTCGCGGCCCTCCAGCCGGGCGTCGAGCACGCCCAGCAGTCGCTTCGACTCGGCGACATAGCGTCGCAGCGGCCGCTTGTCCTCGTACTCGCGGCCGGCGAATTTGTGGAAGAAGCCCAGCTGGCCGAACATCGGCCCCAGCCCGCCCATCTGCCACATTACCCACTGGATCGTCTGATAGCGGGCGGCGGCGTCGGCGGGCAGGAGCTGGCCGGTCTTCTCCGCCAGATAGATCAGGATCGCGCCCGACTCGAACAGCGCCAGCGGCTGTCCGCCCGGGCCGTCGGGGTCGAGAATGGCGGGGATCTTGCCGTTGGGGTTCAGCGACAGATACTCCGGCCCCCAGGTCTCGTCCTTCCCGATGTCGATGAAATGCGGCTCATAGGGCAGGCCGGTCTCTTCCAGCATGATCGAGGCCTTCACCCCGTTCGGCGTGTTCAGGGAATACAGCTGCAGCCGGTCGGGATGCTGCGCCGGCCAGCGCCGGGTGATCGGAAAGGCGGAGAGGTCGGCCATCGCAAAGCTCCTGCTGGGTTCGCTTTCGATGTAGGCGGGCCGCCCCCAACCGCAACCGCTCTGGTGGCGCATGGATGCGACCGATCCTGAAGCAGGCCTATGTCAGGGTCGCTCCAGCGATCGGACGATCGGGACTCTTCGGACCCTGTTTTTGCGTCCGGTTCGGGGACCTCGTCTGGACCCCGGGCGCCCGCCCGGGCATTGGAGACGCATGACCTTTGCGACCCCGTCCCCCGCCGACTGGAAGGCCCTCGCCGAGAAGGCGCTCAAGGACCGTCCGATCGAGAGCCTGATCCATCTCGACGCCGACCATCTGGCCGTCCGGCCGCTGTATGGCGCGGCCACCGGCGTCCAGCCCCTGTCGGCCCCTCGACCCTCCGACGCCGAGGGCCGGGCCTGGGACCTGCGCACCCTGGTCGAGGGCGACGCGCCCGCCGCGGTCAACGCCATGGTGCTGGCCGACCTCGAAGGCGGCGCCGCCTCCGTCGTGCTCAAGGGCGCCGTTCTGGCCGATTCAGCCCCCCTGACCGCCGCGCTCGACGGCGTCGCGCTGGAGCTGGCGGCGGTCGGCCTCGACGCGGCGCTGGACGGCCCCGAGGCCGCCGACGCCCTGGCCGTGGCGGCCAAGGGCTCGCCGCGCGCCCGGCTGATGTTCCACATGGATCCGGTGTCCGCCTTCGCCGAAGCGGGCGCCGCCCCGCGCTCGCTCGAGGAGCACCTGAGCCTGGCCGCCAACACCGCGGCCCGCCACGCGGGGGCCTATCCCGAGGCGACCTTCTTCCTCGCCAGCGGCCGCGTCGTCCACGAGGCCGGCGGCTCCATCGGTCAGGAATTGGCCTTCGCCGCCGCCAACGCCGTCGCGCTGATCAAGGCGGCAACGGAAGCCGGCATGACGGCGGAACAGGCCCTCAAAGGGACCGTGCTCGGCGTCGCCGTGGACCAGGAGTATTTCGACAGCCTCGCCAAGGTTCGCGCCCTGCGCCTGATCTGGCGCTCGCTCAGCCGCGCGTTCGGGGCCGAGACCCCCGCCATCGTCGAGGCGCGGTCTTCGCGGCGGATGCTGTCCGCCCGCGACCCGTGGCCGAACCTGCTGCGCCTGACCGCGGCCGGTTTCGCCGGCGCGGTCGGCGGCGCCGACGCCGTGGTGCTGGACGCCTTTTCGCGGGCCAGCGGCCGCCCCGACGCCTTCGCCCGGCGTCAGGCGCGCAACACCCAGCTGGTGCTGATGGAGGAGGCCCACATCGGCCGGGTCGACGATCCGGCGGCCGGCTCCTGGTACCTCGACCAGCGCACGCGCGAACTGGCCGAGGCCGGCTGGGACGAGTTCCAGAAGATCGAAGCCGAGGGCGGGATCGTCGAGGCCCTGCGCGGCCATGTGATCCAGCCTCGCGTCGCCCGCGCCCGCCAGACGCTGGAGGCGGCCTTGGCCGGCGGCGCGGCCCAGATGGTGGGGGTGACGAAATTCGTCGACGCCGACCCTCGCCCGGCGCCCGTCGAACCGGATCGCCCGGTGACCTCCCAGGGCGGGGGCGATGCCTGCGAGCCCCTGACCCCGATGCGCTTCGCCGCGCCCTTCGAAGCCAGGGAGGCCGGCCAGTGACCGCCCCCAACTTCAGCAAGATCGCCCTCGATCTCGACCCGACGGGCGTCGGCCCGGCCCGCGAGCCGTGGAACACGCCCGAGGGCCTGACCGTCGCCCCGGCCTATGACGCCTCCGCCCTCGACGGCCTCGACTTCATCCACGGCCTGCCCGGGATCGCGCCCTACCATCGCGGCCCCTATCCGACGATGTATGCGTCCAACCCCTGGACCATCCGCCAGTACGCCGGCTTCTCGACCGCCGAGGCCTCCAACGCCTTCTACCGCCGCAATCTCGAGGCCGGTCAGAAGGGGTTGTCGATCGCCTTCGACCTGGCCACCCACCGCGGCTACGACAGCGACCATCCGCGCGTCCGGGGCGATGTCGGCATGGCCGGGGTGGCCATCGACTCCATCTACGACATGCGCACCCTGTTCGACGGCATCCCGCTGGACAGGATGTCGGTGTCGATGACCATGAACGGCGCCGTCCTGCCGGTGCTGGCGCTCTATATCGTCG
>JAXHTU010000200.1:0-1916 GCA_034189955.1 Pseudomonadota bacterium
TCGAGCGCGCGCGCCCATAGGCGGGCGGTAAACAAGCCGTCAGCGCTGTGGTCCGCAGGACACGTTGCGCAGGAAGCGGTGGCGAGGCCCCGCTGACGGGGCCTTCACCCGCCCTATTCCATCTCTATAAGGAACGGGTTCGGGTATTGAGTGCGACGATGATGATCTGGAACGACGATGATGGGGGCCGCCCGGTGACGGTGAACGTGACCGGCCGCGAGGCCCTCCTGGCCGACCTGGGGCGCCGGTTCGAGGAGCGACGGGGGTTTTCGGTGGCGACGATCAATCTCGATCATGTCGTGAAGCTGGGGCGCGATCCCGCCTTCCGCGCCGCCTATGCCGAGCACAGCCACGTCACCGCCGACGGCAACCCGATCGTCTGGCTCGAGCGCCTGTCGGGCCGCGCCGACGTGGCGCTGGTGCCGGGATCCGAACTGGTCCGCCCGGTGGCCGAGCTTGCCGCCGCGTCGGGCGTGCCGGTGGCGCTGTTCGGCGCGACGGACGCCTCCCTCGGGGCCGCGGCGCGGGCGCTGGAAGCGCAGGTGCCGGGATTGCAGGTGGTGCTGACGCTGGCGCCGCCCATGGGCTTCGATCCCGCGGGCGAGGCGGCCGGAGAGATGATCGACCGGATCGGCGCGAGCGGCGCGCGGCTTGTCTTCCTCGCCCTCGGCGCGCCGAAGCAGGAGCGCTTCGCGGCGCGTGCCGCGGCGCGGCTGCCGGAGGCGGGGTTCCTCTCGATCGGGGCCGGTCTCGACTTCGTCTCGGGCGCGCAGACCCGGGCGCCGGCCTGGGTGCGCGCCATCGCGGCGGAATGGATCTGGCGGCTTGGGGGCAACCCCCGGCGGCTGGCCGCGCGCTACGGCGCCTGCATCCTGGCCATGCCGGGGCTGACGCGGCGCGCGCTCGCCGCACGGCGGAGCGGGACGGGAGAGGCGGCATGACAAGCGTCGCGGTCGTCACCGTCAACTACGGCACGCCGGATCTGTCGATCGCGGCGGTGGAGAGCGTTCTGGCCCGCGACCATGGCGGGCGCAGCGTCGAGGTCCACCTCGTCGACAACGCCTCTCCCGGCGGCGACGCCGAGGCCTTCCGCCAGGCGCACGCCGCGCGCGGCTGGGGCGACCGGGTGACGCTCTGGCTCGAGACCGAGAACCACGGCTTCGGGCGCGGCAACAACCTGGTGCTGAAGCGGCTCGCCGCGCGCGCGGCGCCGCCCACCTTCGTCTTCCTGCTGAACCCCGACGCCACGCTGGAGAACGAGGCCATCGACATCCTCGCCCATGCGCTCGAGGACCATCCGAAGGCGGCGGTGGCGGGTGCGGGGATCGCCTTTCCCGACGGCCGGCCCGCGGTGGCCTGCTTCCGCTTCCCGAGCCTTCTGAGCGAAGTCGTCAGCACGCTGGACTTCGGGCCCGTCTACCGGGTCTTCCCGAAGGGAAAGGTATCGCTGCCGCCCGACTGGCCGGAGGGCGAGGTCGACTGGGTCGCGGGCGCCTCGGTGATGATGCGACTGTCCGCGCTGGCCGAGGTCGGCTTCTTCGACCCCGATTTCTTTCTCTACTACGAGGAAGTCGAGCTGATGCGGCGGCTGCGGCGCGAGGGGTACCGGACGCTGTACGTTCCCCGCGCGCGGGTCAGCCACATCGCGGGCGCCGCGACCGACGTCAGTTCGCACGATCCCCGTCCGCGGCGGCGGCCGGCCTATGTCTATGACAGCTGGCGGCTTTACTTCGAGAAGGTCCACGGACGCGGCTACGCGCTGGCCACCTCGATGGCCAAGATCCCCGCCGCGCTTGCGGGGGGCGGGCTCTCGCGGCTGAGGCGGCGTCCCTCGGGCCAGCCGATCGGCTTCATCGGCGATCACTGGCGCCACGTCGTGCGTCCGCTTCTGCGGAGGCCCGCGGAATGAGCGCGCT
>JAXHTU010000201.1:0-1790 GCA_034189955.1 Pseudomonadota bacterium
CGACAGCTTCAAGACCCGTCAGGACCTTTCCGTCGGGCGCAAGAAATACGCCTATTACAGCCTTCCGGCCGCCGAGGAAGCCGGTCTGGCCGGGATTTCCCGCCTGCCGCGCTCGATGAAGGTGCTGCTGGAGAACCTGCTGCGCAACGAGGACGGCGTCTCGGTCACCGAGGCCGACCTGCGCGCCGTCGCCGCCTGGGTCGACAACAAGGGCTCGGTCGAGCACGAGATCGCCTTCCGCCCGGCCCGCGTGCTGATGCAGGACTTCACCGGCGTTCCGGCCGTGGTCGACCTGGCCGCCATGCGCGACGCCATGAGCGCCCTGGGCGCCGATCCGACCAAGATCAATCCGCTCAACCCCGTCGACCTGGTCATCGACCACTCGGTCATGGTCGACCATTTCGGCACCCCCGGCGCCTTCGAGCAGAACGTCGAGCGCGAATACGAGCGCAACATCGAGCGCTATAAATTCCTCCGCTGGGGCTCGACCTCGTTCAACAATTTCCGCGTCGTGCCCCCCGGCACCGGCATCTGCCACCAGGTCAACCTCGAGAACCTGGCCCAGACCGTCTGGACCGCGCCCGAGGGCAAGGCGACCCTGGCCTATCCCGACACCGTCGTCGGCACCGACAGCCACACCACCATGATCAACGGCCTGGCCGTTCTCGGCTGGGGCGTCGGCGGCATCGAGGCCGAGGCGGCCATGCTGGGCCAGCCGATCCCCATGCTGATTCCCGAGGTCATCGGCTTCCGCCTGACCGGCGCCCTGCCGGAAGGCGCCACCGCCACCGACCTGGTGCTGACCGTCACCCAGATGCTGCGCAAGAAGGGCGTCGTCGGCAAGTTCGTGGAATTCTTCGGCCCCGGCGTCATCAGCCTGACCATCGAGGACCAGGCCACCATCGCCAACATGGCCCCCGAATACGGCGCCACCTGCGGCTTCTTCCCCGTCTCGGCGGCGACCATCGGCTATCTGACCGCCACCGGCCGCGACAAGGCCCGCGTCGCCCTCGTGGAGGCCTACGCCAAGGCCCAGGGCCTGTGGATCGACGAGACCTCGGAAGACCCGGTCTTCACCGACATCCTCGAGCTGGACATGGCCACGGTCGTGCCGTCGCTGGCCGGTCCCAAGCGTCCGCAGGACAAGGTCGAGCTGACCGTCGCCGCCCCGGCCTTCGAAACCGCCCTGGGCGAGGTCTTCAACCGCCCCGTCGACGCCCCGCGCGTCGCCGTCGAGGGCGAGAGCTTCGACATCGGCGACGGCGACGTGGTCATCGCCGCCATCACCTCCTGCACCAACACCTCCAACCCCTCGGTGCTGATCGCCGCCGGCCTGGTGGCGCGCAAGGCCCACAAACTCGGCATGAAGGTCAAGCCGTGGGTCAAGACTTCGCTGGCCCCCGGCTCGCAGGTGGTCACCGATTATCTGACCGCCGCCGGCCTGCAGGCCGACCTCGACGCCATGGGCTTCAACCTGGTCGGCTACGGCTGCACCACCTGCATCGGCAACTCGGGCCCGCTGGATCCGGCGATCTCGAAGGCGATCAACGACAACGGCCTGGTCGCCACCTCGGTGCTGTCCGGCAACCGAAACTTCGAAGGCCGGGTGAACCCCGACGTCCAGGCCAACTACCTGGCCTCGCCGCCGCTGGTCGTCGCCTACGCCCTGGCCGGCTCGATGCGGATCGACATCTCGAAGGATCCGATCGGCCAGGACAAGAAGGGCAAGGACGTCTTCCTCAAGGACGTCTGGCCGACCTCGGCCGAGATCGCCGCCATCCAGAAGAAGT
>JAXHTU010000202.1:0-1728 GCA_034189955.1 Pseudomonadota bacterium
GAGACCACCGCCGACGAAATCTATATCGCCCTGGCCGAGCCCGGCGGCGACGGCTGGCTGACCATCGACCGCGCCACCGGCGAGGCCCTGCGCGAGCGCACCACGCGCGGCTGGGTCGCCTGGCTCAACGACCTGCACAAGGGCCGCAACACCGGCCCGGTCTGGTACTGGTTCATCGACGTCTTCGCCGCCGCCTGCGTGGTGTTCGCGGTCACCGGTTTCGCCCTCGCCCTGATGCACGCGCGCCAGCGCCCCTCCACCTGGCCGTTGCTCGGGCTTGGCCTGCTGATTCCGGCCGTCCTCGCCCTGCTGTTCATCCACTGATCCGCCGCCCCCCTTCGACCGAACGAGTGTCTCATGCGTAAGCTCACCCTCGCCGTCTCAGCCGCCGCCGCCGCGACCGGCGCAATCGCCTCGCCTGCCCTCGCGGCGGACCTCAACGTCTCCATCGAGATCCCGCGCCTGTCGGTCGCCGCCTACCACCGTCCCTATGTCGCGGTGTGGATCGAGCGGCCGGACAACACCGCGGTGCGCACTCTCGCCGTCTGGTACGAGGTTTCCAACGTCGCCGAGGGCAAGGACTGGCTCAAGGACATGCGCACCTGGTGGCGTCGCGGCGGTCGCGCCCTGACCCTGCCGGCCGACGGGATCTCCAGCGCCACCAAGGCTCCCGGCCGGCATACGGTCGCCGTCCCCGCCGCCCGCCTGCGCACCCTGCCCGCCGGCGACTACGTCATGGTCGTCGAGGCGGCCCGTGAACTGGGCGGCCGCGAAGCCGTCCGCGTCCCCTTCCGCTGGGGGGCTCCCAACACCGCCCGCGCCGCCGGCGCGACCGAACTCGGCGCCGTCAGCGTCACCGTCACCCGCTAAAGGAAGACCGTCATGAAGAAGCCGCTCGCCATCCTCGCCGCCCTCGCGACCCTGGCCCTGCCGATGTCGGCCGAGGCCCACCGCGCGTGGCTGGCCCCGACCTCGACCGTCCTGTCCGGAACGGACGCCTGGGTCAGCTTCGACGCCGCCATGTCGAACGGCGTCTTCATCGCCGACCACGCAGCCATGAACCTGGCCGGCCTCGTCATCACCGCGCCGGACGGATCGACCGCCGAGGCCGAGAACATGATGCGGTCGCGCTACCGCTCGACCTTCGACCTGCACCTGACCCAGCCCGGCACCTACCGGGTCGCCAATGTCATGGGCGGCCTGATGGTCAGCTACAAACAGGGCGGCGAGACGAAACGCTGGCGCGGATCCGAGGCCGAGATGGCCGCGAACATCCCGGCCGACGCCACCGAAGTGACCGTCACCCGCTCCGACAGCCGCATCGAAACCTTCGTCACCCTCGGCGCGCCGACCACCGACGCGCTTCAGCCGACCGGACAAGGCATCGAGCTGGCGCCCGTCAGCCACCCCAACGATCTTGTCGCCGGCGAGGCGGCCACCTTCAAACTGCTGCGCGACGGCCAGCCCGCCGCCGACCTGGAGGTCACCATCGCCCGCGGCGGCACCCGCTACCGCGACAATCCGGAGGAGATGACGGTCCGCACGGGCGCCGACGGCGCCTTCACCGTGACCTGGCCCGAGCCGGGCATGTACTGGGTCAACGCCTCGGTGCGCACCGCCGCCGCCGACGGCCGTCCCGCCGCCTCGACCCAGTACAACGGCGTCATGGAAGTGCTGCCCTGACCGGGGGTCCGTCCAGCCGCGCCGCGCCGCCGCCGATACGGATCG
>JAXHTU010000203.1:0-1726 GCA_034189955.1 Pseudomonadota bacterium
GCTTGCGTCCCGCGCGCTTCGCGTGAAGCCGCGCCATCACCTCGAGGGCGACGCCGCCGTTCGACAGGGGCACCACGCCGCAGCCCTCGGGCAGCGCCATGTAGTCCCGCAGGCGATCCTGATAAAGCCGGTAGACCGGCCCCCGGTTCGCCCAGTGGTTGGCGTCGTCCGAAAGGTTCAGCCAGGCCCCGGCTCGGCCCAGATCGGGGCGCTTACGCTCGACAAACGCAATCTTCATACCGCACACACTCCCCCAGCACAGGAATCATATATGGGACGCGTCCCGATGAGGAGAAGTTTCAGGGCCATGGACCCGCAAAGGCTCCGGGCGGCACCACCGTGCCACAGTCGGCTCGACAGTCGGCGCGGACCGGCGGGACTGTCGCCTTGACCGCCACAAGCGGGGATCCGGGCGCTGATCTGGCGGCGCGACTCGCCGCGATGCTGGGTCCCGGCGCGGGCATCGGATGGTCGCCCTGCGAGGGCGAGGCGGGGCTTCTGGAGGACGAGGCGCGCCATCTGGACCGCGCCGTGCCGAAGCGCCGGGCCGAGTTCGCCGCCGGACGCCGGGCGGCGCGCGCAGCCCTCGCGGCCTTGGGTCATCCGGCGCAGGCGATCCCCGCAGGCCCGGGCCGTGCGCCCGTCTGGCCCGAAGGCATCGCGGGCAGCCTGACCCATGACCGGGACCTCGCACTCGCCGCCGTGGTGGCCTCGGGCGAAGACATCGGGATCGACCTGACCGCCGCCGAGGCGCTGCCGGGCGAGACCCGCCGCGCGATCCTGCCGCATGACGCCGAGGCAGGGCTGGACGACCTGGCCGCACGCGCCGCGTTCTCCGCCAAGGAGAGCCTGTTCAAGGCGCTTTACCCCTGCATAGAGACGTATTTCGGCTTTGACGCCGCCATCGCCGCACCGGATATCGACGCCGGAACGGTGGTCCTTCGACTGACCGGCGCCATCGGGCCGCACGGGCCGGGCACGGTCTTCACGGGCAGGGTCGAAAGAGTGGGCGGGGCGCTGCTGACGACGCTGCGGATCCCGGCGAAGCGATGACCGCATAACAGGGATTATGTTGCGAACTGCCGTCGTTGAGGTTTCGCATGCGAAACCACCTCGGAGAGAAGGTCCGCCAGACCCCGCGCCGCCGCCTCGGTCGAAAGCCTGGCGCGGAAGGCCTCGAAGGCGGCATCGGCCTGTGCGGCGCGCAGACCTGCGTCGTCGAGAAGCCGGCAGGCAGCGTCTGCCCAAGCCTCCTCGTCGTTGGTGATCGTGGCCATCTCGGGCGTGAAGAAGGCGCCGTGTTCGCAGGCGTCGCTGCCGATGACGGGCACCCGGGCGTCGAGGTAGGCCAGCACCTTGCCGAAGGACTTGCCGCGCGAGAAAGGCGTCTCGGGGCACAAAGGCGCAAGACCCACTGACGCGTCGCCGAGCGCTTCGAGGAAACGGTCATAGGGCAGCGCGGGCCTCCAGTCGACGTCGAGGCCGGGCGCGCGGAACCCCTCTGCGAAGGCAGGATCGTCTCCCGACCGGCGGTCGAAAAGGCGGAGCGTGATGCCGGGACGCCCCTCGGCCAGACGTCGCGCGGCGATTCGGGCCGTCACGCGGCGGACGAGGTCGGCCTCGCGGAGATAGGTCATCGGCCGGGTTTGCGCCCATGCCAGCACCGAATCCCGCGCCCCCTGCCCCGCGGACGTTCTCGTCGAGACCGGCGCGCCGGTCCAGATCA
>JAXHTU010000204.1:0-1713 GCA_034189955.1 Pseudomonadota bacterium
CGAGACCCGCTGTCTGATCTCGCTGTCCGACGGCGGCAAGGACGCGGTGACGGTGCGCGAGTTCGACATTCCGTCGAAGTCGTTCGTCGACGGCGGCTTCGTCCTGCCCGAGGGCAAGCACCGGATCGAATGGCTGGACCGGGACACGCTGCTGGTGGCGACGGACTTCGGGGAAGAGACGCTGACGGAGAGCGGCTATCCCTTCATCGTCAAGTCGCTGACACGCGGGCGGACTCTGGCGCAGGCGACGGAGGTGTATCGCGGCGAGCAGGGCGATGGCGGCTATGGCGTCAGCCCGGCCGTCTATCGCGACAAGGACGGACGGATCGAGGCGGTGCTGTTCCATCGTCCGCTCGACACCTTCCGCGCCGAGACGTGGCGCTGGGTCGATGGCGAGACGGTCCGGCTGAACCTGCCGGAGCGGGTCGGGGTCAGCGGAACGATGGGCGAACGGCTGATCCTGTCGCTGGATCAGGACTGGACCGTCGCCGGCCGGACCCTGCCGGCGGGGGCGCTGGTCGCGGCCCGACTGGACCAGCTTTCCGGTGAAGGCGAGGCCGAGGCCGCCGTCGTCTTCGCGCCGGGCGAGCGCCAGTCGATCGACAGCGTGCAGGTTATGTCCGACAGCCTTCTGGCGGTGGTGTCGGACAATGTGGTCGGAACCTTGAAGCGCTTCACGCCCGGCGCCGACGGCTGGCGGGCGGCCGACCTCGCCGTCCCCGCCAACAGCGCCGTTGGCCTGGGCGACCGCTCGAAGTCCCGCGGGCAGGTCTTCGTCTCGACCCAGGGCTTTCTGACCCCGCCGACGCTCAGCCTTGCGGACGTTCCGACCGCGACGATCACCGAGCTCCGCGCCGCCCCCGCCAAATTCGACGCCTCGACCCATGTCGTCGAACAGTTCGAGGCGACCTCGTCCGACGGGACCAGGATCCCCTATTTCGTCACCCGGCCGCGCGACATGGCGATGGACGGGTCGGCGCCGGCGATCCTGTTCGGTTATGGCGGTTTCCAGGTCAGCTTCCCGCCCGCCTACAAGCCCGAGATGGGCAGGCTCTGGCTGGAGAACGGCGGCGTCTTCGTCCAGGCCAATATCCGCGGCGGCGGCGAGTTCGGGCCGGAGTGGCACCAGTCGGTGCTGAAGGAAAACCGCCAGCTGGCCTTCGACGACTTCGCGGCGGTGGCGCGCGACCTGCACCGGCGGGGGATCAGCTCGCCGCGGCGCACCGGCATCTATGGCCGCTCGAACGGCGGGGTGCTGACCTCGGTGTCGATCACCCAGCATCCGGAGCTGTTCAACGCGGCGGTGATCGAGAGCCCGCTGATCGACATGCTGCGCTATCACGAACTGCCGGCCGGGGCCTCGTGGATCGGCGAATACGGCGATCCGCGCATCCCCGAAGAGGCGGCCTTCATCGCCCGCTATTCGGCCTATCAGCAGCTGCGTCCGGAGGCGGAATATCCGCGGGTCTACATCACGACCAACACGCGCGACGACCGGGTGCATCCGGGTCATGCGCGCAAGTTCGCGGCGCGGCTGGGGGCGCAGGGGCACGACCACCTGTATTACGAAGAGACCTCGGGCGGGCACTCCAACGACGCCGACCCGGTCGCCAACGCACGGCGCTGGGCGCGGCATTATGTGTATCTGAGCCAGCAGCTGGTGGATTGAGGATCAGCCGTCCTTCTCCCCTCCGGGGGAGAAGGTGGGCGGCG
>JAXHTU010000205.1:0-1664 GCA_034189955.1 Pseudomonadota bacterium
CGCGTGGTCCCCCTCCCCATTCGCTTCGCGAACAGGGAGGAGACGACTAGACGCCGGTCGTCTGAAACTGCCGCTCGAACCGCCCCAGCGCCGCCGGGTGCAGCCGCACCACCACATGGGTCCGGCCATCGGCGTCCGTCTCGCGGCCCGTCACCCGCCCGTTCTCGTACAGCCAGGCGAGGGCCTCGCCCTGCGACGGATCCAGCACCAGCGCCGTCTCGGGGTCGTCGTCGATCAGCCCCGCGATCGCCTCGCGCAGGGGCTCGATCCCCTCCCCCGTCCAGGCCGACACCGCCACGGCCTTGCCCTCGCGGGACAGCCGTTCGGCCTGGCCCAGCACGGCCTCGCGGACCTCGTCGTCCAGCAGGTCGATCTTGTTCCAGACCTCCAGCACCCGGCGCGTCTTGCCCTCCGGGGTCTCGATCTGTTTCAGCACCGCCTCGACGTCCTTCGACTGGGCCTCGCTGTCGGGGCTGGCGATGTCGCGGACGTGCAGGATCAGGTCGGCCTCGCCGACCTCCTCCAGCGTGGCCCGGAAGCTTTCGACCAATTCGTGCGGCAGGTCGGAGATGAAGCCGACGGTGTCGGCGACGATGGCCGGCCGGCCCTGCGGCAGGCGGATGGTGCGCTGGGTGGTGTCGAGGGTGGCGAACAGCAGGTCCTTCGCCACTACATCCGAGCCGGTCAGGCGGTTGAACAGGGTCGACTTGCCGGCATTGGTGTAGCCGACCAGGGCCACCGTCGGGAACGGGACCTTCTGGCGCTGTTTACGGTGCAGGCCGCGGGTGCGCCGCACCTCTTCCAGCTCGGCCTTCAGCTTGACGATGCGGTCGGCGATCAGGCGGCGGTCGAGCTCGATCTGGGTTTCGCCGGGGCCGCCGGTCGAACCGGTGCCGCCGCGCTGCCGCTCCAGGTGGGTCCAAGTGCGGACGAGACGCGAGCGCTCGTAGTCGAGGCGCGCCAGCTCGACCTGAAGCCGGCCCTCCTTGGTGCGCGCGCGGCGGCCGAAGATTTCGAGGATCAGGCCGGTGCGGTCGATGACCTTGCAGTCCCAGGCCTTTTCCAGATTGCGCTGCTGCACCGGCGAAAGCTGGTCGTCGATGACCACGGCCTCGGCCTCGGCGGCGCGGACCAGGGCGGCCAGCTCCTCGACCTTGCCCGAGCCGAACAGGGTGGCGGGCGTGGGCTTGCGGATGCGCACGATCTCTTCGCCGCGGATGTCGAGGTCCAGCGCCCGGGCGAGGCCGACGGCCTCTTCCAGACGTTCGATGGACTGGCGCGAACTCTCGCCGGCGCCGGAGTCGGAGCGTTCGGGATGGATGACGACGGCCCGGATCAGGGGAACGGCGTGGTCGATGTGTTTGGCGGTCAGGTCTCGGGCTTTCTCTACGCCGTCATCCTCGGCTTGACCCGAGGATCGGATTTTGTGGTGCTCGTCGACAGATAGGAAGCCGACAGCCGTTGGGCCATCCCTTACGCACAGCCGCACCACGTCTCACCCTCGGGTCAAGCCCGAGGGCGACGGTCGAAACGGCGGAAGGCCGTCAGTCCTCGTCGGCGTCAGGCTCGTACAGTTGCACCGGCGCGGAGGGCATGATGGTCGAGATGGCGTGTTTGTAGACCAGCTGCGACTGGCCGTCGCGGCGCAGCAGCACGCAGAAATT
>JAXHTU010000206.1:0-1664 GCA_034189955.1 Pseudomonadota bacterium
CGCCGATTTCTCCGCGGCCTACCGCTCCGGCGAACGCCTTGTCCCGACGGTCCGGCGGCCATCGCGGGCGCCCCGAACGCGTTCCATTGATCGACGAAGGCGTCGGACGCCGGACTGACCACGAAGGCGTGGCCATCCGCCGTCCAGGTCTGCATGGCGGACATCAGGACCTGGAGGCACAGGCCGCCGAGGCGTTCCACGGCCGAGCCGTCCACCGTGAGGGGTTGGCCGCGGTTCTCCAGCAGCTCCAGCCGCAGGCCCTCGGCCGACTGGATGTCCAGCACGGCCGCAAGGGTGATCGCCGCGCTCATCAGAACTCCTCCCAGCCGTCTTCGGCGGCGACGGGCTGCGGCTTGCGGGCGGCGCCGCCGTGGCCGACGGTCTTGAGGGCGGTGACGGTGCGGTGGACGGGGCGCGGGGCGGGGCGGACGGGGGCGGCCGCGGCGGCGGCCCCGGTCTGGAAGCGCGACACCGAGCCGGCCAGGGTTTCGGCCTCCTGCGACAACGAATGGCTGGCGGCGGTGGACTCCTCGACCATGGCGGCGTTCTGCTGGGTCACCTGGTCCATCTGGTTGACGGCGGTGTTGACCTGCTGGAGGCCGGTGGCCTGTTCCTGGGCGCTGGCGGCGATCTCCGACACCAGGCCGTCGATCTCGGCCACCCGGCTGACGATGCGCTGCAGCGCCTCGCCGGTCTGGCCCACCAGGCTGACCCCGCTGTTGACCTGGGCGGTCGAGGCCGAGATCAGCACCTTGATCTCCTTGGCCGCCTCGGCCGAGCGCTGGGCCAGGGCCCGCACCTCGGAGGCGACCACGGCGAAGCCGCGGCCGGCGTCGCCGGCCCGGGCCGCCTCGACCCCGGCGTTCAGCGCCAGCAGATTGGTCTGGAAGGCGATCTCGTCGATCACGCCGATGATCTGGCTGATCTCCTGGGCCGATTTCTCGATCGCGCCCATGGCGCCGACGGCGTCGCGCACGACATGGCCGCTGGTCTCGGCGTCGCCCTTGGCGGCCTGGACCGTCTCCGAGGCCTGACGCGCGCCCGAGGCGGTGCGGTTCACCGTGGCGGTGATCTCGTCCAGGGCGGCGGCGGTCTCCTCCAGCGAGGCGGCCTGCTGCTCGGTGCGGCGCGACAGGTCGTCCGAGGCCTGGGCGATCTCGCCGGCGCCGGAGCGGATGGCCGAGACGTTGTTGGTCACCACCGACATGGCGTCCTTCAGCTGGCCGATGGCGGCGTTGAAGTCGGCCTGCAGCTTGGCGTAGTCGGCCGGGAAGGTCTGGGTCAGGGTGTAGGTCAGGTCGCCGCGCATCAGGTGGTCCAGGCCTTCGCCCAGGGCCTCGACGACGACCGCCTGCTCCCGGGCCGCCGCATCGGCCGCCTGCTGGTTCCGGGCCCGTTCGGCGTCCGCCGCCTCGCGGCTGGCCACCGCCTCGGCTTCCAGACGAATCTTCTCGAGCGCCGCGGCTTTGAACGACAGCACCGCTTGCGCCATCTGGCCGATCTCGTCCTTCTGCTCCGTTGCAGCGACATCGACCGAGTTATCGCCGGCAGCCAGTTTGGTCATTGTGCCGGTCATGCCGATGATCGGGCGCGCTATGGTCATCGACAGCAGCCAGGCCATTCCGATTGACGCGAGCACGGCCGAAACCCCGCCGATGATCAAG
>JAXHTU010000207.1:0-1619 GCA_034189955.1 Pseudomonadota bacterium
GATGCCCGGGCGGCTGGGGGCGCATTATGTGGACGAGCACAGCCAGAAGCAGGTGCCGGTCATGCTGCACCGGGCCATCGTCGGCTCGATGGAGCGCTTCATCGGGATCCTGATCGAACATCACGCGGGCGCCTTCCCGGCCTGGCTGGCGCCGGTCCAGGCGGTGGTGATGAACATCACCGACGCCCAGGCCGAGGCCGTGCAGGAGGTGGCCAAGTTCCTGAATTCGAAGGGGTTCCGGGTGCGGGCCGACGTGCGCAACGAGAAGGTCGGCTACAAGGTCCGGGAGCACACCCTGCAGCGGGTGCCCTACCTGCTGGTGGTCGGCGACCGCGAGCGCGAGGCGGGCGCCGTGGCGGTCCGGACCCGGGGCGGGGACGACCTGGGCAGCATGCCCGTCGACGCCTTCGCGACCCGTCTGGCGGCAGAATCGCACGCCTGACGGTTGTATCGCGGGCGGATTCCGTTAAAAATCCGTACTAACGTCCCGCGGGCGCCCTCCGGGCGCCCCGGCTTTTCCATTTCCGGAGACGCAGTATTAGCACCCCAGACAAGCAGAATCGACGCAACAACGAAATCCGCGTGCCGCGCGTGCGCGTGATCGGGTCCGACGGCGAGATGGTCGGCGTGTTGTCGCGCGACGAAGCCTTGAAGATGGCCGAGGACGAAGGCCTCGATCTGGTCGAGATCCAGCCCAACGCGGATCCGCCGGTCTGCAAGATCATGGACTTCGGCAAGTTCAAGTTCGACCTGCAGAAGAAGGCCAACGAGGCCAAGAAGAAGTCCAAGCAGGTCGAGATCAAGGAAGTGAAGTTCCGCCCGGTGACCGACGAGGGCGACTACCAGATCAAGCTGCGCAAGATGCGCGGCTTCCTGGAGGAAGGGGACAAGATCAAGGTCAACATCCGCTTCCGTGGCCGCGAGATGAGCCACCAGGAACTGGGTCGCGAGATGGCCGCGCGGATCGAGGCCGACCTCGGCGAGGACATCGTGATCGAATCGCGCCCGCGCCTGGAAGGCCGGCAGATGGTCATGATGATCGCCCCGAAGAAGAAGTGACCTCACGCGCCGCGGGCGCGTGAGGCCTGTGGCCCCCCTCCCGCACGGGGGTGAATGCGATCTGCCTGCGCGGCCCTGCCGCGCGATCGCATGAACGACCGGCGCGCTATGCCGGGCCGGATGGGTGAACGGGAGGCGCCGACTGGTTTCCTGCCCCGGCCGGCTGGCACCGGGTGGACGAGCGCGCCGAATGGCGCGCTTCGCTTTTCAGGCGGTTCGTGATCGGAAGGTCCGGTCGTGGGAGCGGGGGCGCCTTGCGGACCGACGCCGCGCCCCGCCGGCCGGGAATCGCTCCCCCTCGGTCAGGACGTCCTGTCCTGACTCGGGCCCAGGACATCCATGTCCTGCTTGTCGCGATCCCCGGCCGGCGGGACGCGGCTCGCAGGCGACCAGCCTGCGTTGCTTCGAGACCCTTTCGGGAGACGCGAGCGAAAGGTCTTCGGCGGCTGGGCCAGCTCTTTCCACGTCCGTCGGAGAGGGCGCGGCCTGCGGCGCCGGATGACGGATCCGCGGTAGATGACGCCGTGCCGTCCCGCCGAACCCCCTGATTTGCAAGCGAA
>JAXHTU010000208.1:0-1539 GCA_034189955.1 Pseudomonadota bacterium
GCGAGGCCCAGCGCGTCCTCGACGGCGTCGAACAGGGCGTCGGTGAAGGCGCACTCCTCGGGGCCGTGCATCTTGGGTTTGACGATGTAGATCGAGCCGGCGCGGCTGTTGGTGAACCGCCCCTGCCCTTTCAGGTCGTGCATGGCGATCAGGCTGGTGACGATCGCGTCGAGGACGCCTTCGGGCGCCTCGGAGCCGTCCGCGAGCGTGACGGCCGGCGTGGTCATGAGGTGGCCGACGTTGCGGACGAACAGCAGGGACCGGCCCGGCAGGGTGACGGCCGTGCCGTTCGGGGCGGTGAAGACGCGATCGGGGGCGAGGGTGCGGGTCAGGCGCTCGCCGCCCTTGGTGAAGGTCTCGGCGAGGTCGCCCTTCATCAGGCCCAGCCAGTTGCGGTAGGCGGCGGTCTTGTCGGCGGCGTCGACGGCGGCGACCGAGTCCTCGAGATCGACGATGGTCGACAGGGCGGCTTCGAGGACCACGTCCGAGATGCCGGCGGGATCGTCGCGGCCGATCGGGCGGTCGGGGTCGAAAACCACCTCGATGTGCAGGCCGTTGTGGCGGAACAGGCGCGAGCGGTCGGTGCGGCCGACGGCCTGGGCCGGGTCGCGCAGGACGATGGCGGCGGCGTCGGACAGATCGGCCCAGGAGCCGGCGGCGAGCGGGACGGCGGCGTCGAGCAAGGCCCTGGCCCGGGCGACGACGCGGGCGCCGCGTTCGGGGTCGTAGCCGCCGGCTTGCGGCAGGTCGCCGAGGGCGTCCGTGCCGTACAGGGCGTCATAGAGGCTGCCCCAGCGGGCGTTGGCGGCGTTGAGCACGAAGCGGGCGTTGAGGATGGGCACGACCAGCTGCGGCCCGGCGAGGGTCGCGACCTCCGCGTCGACGTTGCGCGTGCCGATGGCGAAGGGGGCGGGTTCGTCGACGAGGTAGCCGATCTGGCGCAGGAAGGCGGTCGTCGCCGCCCGGTCGTGAGGCTGGCCGCGGCGGTCCGTATGCCAGGCGTCGAGGCGGGCCTGCAGGTCGTCGCGGACCGCGAGCAGGCGGCGGTTCTCGGGCGCGAAGCGGGCGAAGACGTCGGCGGCGCCGGTCCAGAAGCGATCCGCCGTGAGGTCGAGACCGGGCAGGACCTCGGTCTCGAGGAAGGCGGCGAGGTCGTCGGCGACCTGCAGTCCGGCGCGCGGCGTCATGGGCATGGGCGTCTCCTTCGGGGCAGGCTGTAACATTCCGTGATGACCCGGGGGAAGTCGAGGGCGTTTTTCGAACCGGGCACGACTCTTCGCCGCCCGGAATCGAACGGTCTGGGAAGGCGTGCGGAGCGCCGGGCCTGCGCCCGGAGTTCGTTTTGGATTACCGTTTCGACGCAGACCGACGCTCCGCGCGGAGATTTTCCGGAAGCTTGCGTCGGGCGGCGCTCTTAACGCCTTACCGCAGCGCCTCCGGCGGGCGGGCCGTGCTTGCGACACGGTCCCCGGACCGGGCGAGTATCCCCCTCGCCCCTGACATCCGACATCCATCAGACCCCGGGCGTTGATCGCCTTG
>JAXHTU010000209.1:0-1521 GCA_034189955.1 Pseudomonadota bacterium
CGCCCGCGCGTAATACCCAAGCCCGGCCCACTCTCCCATGACGGCCGCATCCTCGGCCGTCGCCAGATCCGCAACCGTCGGCCAAAGCGCCGTGAACCGCTCGAAGTACGCCTTCACCGCCGCGACGGTGGTCTGCTGCAGCATGATCTCGCTCAGCCACACGCGATAGGGGTCCGGCACCTCGCCCGCTTCCCGGTCGGCCGGAGACACCCGCCACGGCAGCACGCGGGCGTGCCGGTCGTACCAGGCCAACAGGTCGTCCGCGCTTGGGTCACGCAATCTTTACGGCTCCTCGAAGGGCTTTCGGCTGGCGCACTGGCCACCGATCCCTAGAATGTGCCCGACTTTCGGGATTGCAAGCGCAGGACAACGATGACCCGCGACAAACGAGACGGACGAAGGATGAAGGGCTTCGAGCGCGCCTCGAGCCTCGTCGCCTCGCGCATCCGCACCGCCGGCGAAAGCCGCGGGTTCGCCGTCTCGCGCCTCCTCACCCACTGGGCCGAGGTCGCAGGCCCTGACATCGCCCGCATCGCCCGCCCCGTCGACGTCACCTACGGACGCGGCGGCCTGGGGGCCACGCTCACGCTCCTGACGACGGGCGCCGAGGCGCCGATGCTCGAGATGCAGAAGGAAACGCTGCGCGAGCGCGTCAACGCCTGCTACGGCTACGCCGCCATCTCGCGCATCCGCATCACCCAGACCGCCGCCACCGGCTTCGCCGAGGGCCGCGCCGCCTTCGATCCCGCGCCCAAGCAGCACCCCGATCAGGCGCCCGTATCGCCGGAAGCCGCCCGAACCGCCGCCGAGGTGCAGGACACCGCCCTGCGCGACGCCCTTGAACGCCTGGGTGCGAACGTCCTATCTCACAGCAAACGGTAAACAAGGTAACCTTTCTCATGACCCGCAGACTGACGCTTATCGCAGCCCTCGCCCTCGTGGCGCTCGGAGGCTTCTTCCTCTACGGCCAGCGCGCCGGGACCGGCGCCGACCCGATGGCGGCCTACGCTCAGGACGCGGACAGCTTCGACACCTCGATGATCGCCGACATGACGCTGGGCGACCAGAACGCGCCGGTGAAGCTGATCGAGTACGCCTCGTTCACCTGCCCGCACTGCGCCAACTTCCACGCCGAGAACTTCAAGAAGCTCAAGGCCGAATACATCGACACCGGCAAGGTCGCCTTCACCTACCGCGAGGTCTACTTCGACCGCCCGGGCCTCTGGGCCTCGATTGTCGCGCGCTGCGGCGAGAACGCCGAAAGCCGCTATTTCGGCATCGCCGAGATGCTCTACGCCCAGCAGCAGGATTGGGCCCGCAAGGAAACCCCGGCCGAGATCGTCGATTCGCTGCGCCGCATCGGTAAGACCGCGGGGCTGGCCGACGCCGACCTCGACCAGTGCCTGCAGGACGCCGACAACGCCCAGGCGCTCTATGCCTACTACATGAAGAACGTCGAGGCCGACGGCATCGACTCGACGCCCTCGTTCATCATTGACGGCACGAAGTTCTCGAACATGC
>JAXHTU010000021.1:0-35849 GCA_034189955.1 Pseudomonadota bacterium
AAACGCAAGCCGGCGGCGGCGGCGGCGGTCAAACCGGCCGGCGGCAAACCGCGAGCGAGTCGGGCGAAGAAGGTGGACCTGTGAGCCGGCTGGAGCAGGACGAGGACGAGATCGAGGCCTCGCGCGCGCCGCTGATGGACCACCTGATCGAGCTGCGGGGACGGCTGGTCGTCTGTGTCGTCGCCTTCGTGCTGGGCTTCATCCTGTGCTTCGCCTTCGCCGAGCCCCTCTACATCTTTCTGGTCAAGCCGTTCGCGGCCGCCGCGGCCTTCCATAGCGCCGTCGGCCCGGGGGGCCATGTCTCGCCGCTGGACCTGATTCTGGGCACCGCCGGCGTGAAGCCCCTGCCCGTCGTGGACGGCCAGATGGTCAATCTGATCTACACGGCGCCGCTGGAGATCCTCTTCACCAAGATGAAGCTGGCCGGCTTCGGCGCCATCGTGGTCGCCTTTCCCGTGCTGGCCTGGCAGCTCTACAAATTCGTCGCCCCGGGCCTTTACCGCAACGAGAAGGGCGCCTTCCTGCCCTTCCTTGTCGCCGCGCCCCTGCTGTTCCTGCTCGGCGCGGCCCTCGTCTATTTCGTCATGCTGCCGTTCGTGATGTGGTTCTCGCTGAGCCAGCAGATCGCCGGCGGCGGCGTCTCCGCCGCCCTGCTGCCGAAGGTGTCGGACTATCTGGATCTGGTCACGGCCCTGCTGCTCGCCTTCGGCCTGTGTTTCCAGCTGCCGGTGGTCATGACCCTGCTGGGCCTCGCGGGCATCATCAGTTCGAAGGTCATGGCCGAGGGCCGGCGTTACGCCATCGTCGCCGTCGTCGTGGTCGCGGCGGTCGTGACCCCGCCCGATCCGATCAGTCAGCTGATGCTCGCGATCCCGCTGGTGCTGCTCTACGAGGTGTCGATCTGGTGCGTGCGGCTGATCGAACTGCGGCGCGTGAAGGCGGACGAGGCCGAGGCCGCGGCCTGACCGGAACTCCGAACCAGCGTAGCCGTTAGCACCGGATTCCCATCAGGAGTCCGCCCATGACCAGCCTTATCCGTCTGACCGCCGTCGCTTCGGTCGCCGCCCTCGCCTTCGCCGCCGCGGCCTGCACGCCGGCGGAGACCGAGGCGGACACCGCCCCGGCTGCCGAGACGACCACGATCATCGAGCGCGAGGTCCCGGCCGATCCGGTGATCATCGAGCGCGAGGTCCCCGCCGATCCCGTCGTCGTCCAGGACGACAACGACGGCGACACCACCACCGTCCGCGCCGGCGAGAACGGCGTCGAGGTCGAGACCACCAACCGCTAGAAGCGGACCCGAGACACGAAAACGGCGCCGGACGGGAAACCGTCCGGCGCCGTCTTTTCGTCAGCCCCCGCTGTCGATCAGCAGCTGTAGTACATGTCGAATTCGACGGGGTGCGGGTGCAGTTGCAGACGCATCACCTCTTCCATCTTCAGCTCGATGTAGCTGTCGATGAAGTCGTCATCCATGACGCCGCCCTTCTTGAGGAAGGCGCGATCCTTGTCGAGGTTCTCGAGCGCCTCGCGCAGCGAGCCGCAGACCTCCGGAATGTTGCCGCGCTCTTCCGGCGGGAGGTCGTAGAGGTTCTTGTCGGCCGCGGCGCCCGGATCGATGCGGTTCTCGATGCCGTCGAGGCCCGCCATCAGCAGGGCCACGAAGGTCAGATAGGGGTTGCCCATCGGATCGGGGAAGCGGGCTTCGATGCGCTTGGCCTTGGGCGAATTGACCCACGGAATACGGATCGAGGCCGAGCGGTTGCGCGACGAATAGGCCAGCTTGACCGGGGCTTCGTAGCCGGGAACCAGCCGCTTGTAGGAGTTGGTCGTCGAGTTGGAGAAGGCGTTGATGGCCTTGGCGTGCTTGATGATGCCGCCGATGTACCAGAGACACATGTCCGACAGGCCGGCGTATTTGTCGCCGGCGAACAGCGGCTTGCCGTCGCGCCAGATCGACTGGTGCACGTGCATGCCCGAGCCGTTGTCGCCGAAGGTCGGCTTGGCCATGAAGGTGGCCGACTTGCCGTAGGCGGCGGCGACGTTGTGGATGACGTATTTGTAGAGCTGCAGCCGGTCGGCCATGGTCAGCAGGTCGCTGAACTTGAGGCCCAGTTCGTGCTGGGCCGGGGCGACCTCGTGGTGGTGCTTCTCGGGCTGCATGCCCAGGTCGCGCATGACGCCCAGCATCTCGCCGCGCAGGTCCTGGGCGCTGTCGACCGGATTGACCGGGAAATAGCCGCCCTTGGGTCCCGGGCGGTGACCCATGTTGCCTTCGGAATATTCGGCGCCGGTGTTGGCCGGCAGCTCGATCGAGTCGTAGCTGTAGCCGGTGTCGTGCGGGGCGGTGCTCCAGCGCACGTCGTCGAAGATGAAGAACTCGGCTTCCGGGCCGAAGAAGACCGTGTCGCCCACGCCCGAGGACTGGACATAGGCCAGGGCCTTCTTGGCCATCGAGCGGCTGTCGCGGTTGTAGGGCTCGCCGGTGTCCGGGTTCAGCACGTCGCAGAACAGGAACAGGGTGGTCTGCTGGTAGAAGGGATCGATCCAGAAGCTGTTCAGATCCGGCTTCAGCAGCATGTCGGACTCGTTGATCGCCTTCCAGCCGGCGATCGAGGAGCCGTCGAACATCGTCCCCTCCTCGAGGAATTCCTCGTCGACCAGGTCGATGTCGAAGGTGACGTGCTGCATCCGGCCCTTGGTGTCGGTGAAGCGGAGGTCGACGTACTGGACGTCCTTGTCCTTGATCTCCGAAAGGATTTTCTTGGCGCTCATTCTCGAGGGTCCGTTTCTTGGGGGAGGAAGAGAAACGGCCGCTCCGGAAAGCGGCCGGTGGAGTGTGGTCAGACGGCCTGGGGTCCCGTTTCGCCGGTGCGGATGCGGATGACGTCGATGACGTCGGAGACGAAGATCTTGCCGTCGCCGATCTTGCCGGTGCGCGCGGCGGTCTGGATGGCGTCGACCACCGAGGCGACCATGTCGTCGGAAACCACCACCTCGATCTTGATCTTGGGCAGGAAGTCGATGACGTATTCGGCCCCGCGATAGAGTTCCGAATGGCCCTTCTGGCGGCCGTATCCCTTGGCCTCCAGCACGGTCATGCCTTGCACGCCCGCGTCCTGAAGCGCTTCTTTCACTTCATCCAGCTTGAAGGGCTTGATGACGGCTTCGATCTTTTTCATCGGCGATCCCAGGCAGGCTTCAAAACGCCTTGCGCTCGGGGGCTAAAGGGACATTGCATTGCACAATAAGGCAAGCGTTTTTCGGTTACGGGCGCCATCCGTGAACGGAGGACCGGCGCGATGAGCGGCTCCCTCCTGCCCGACTGGCGCGACAGCCTGCCCTGGCCCGGGGCCGGGACGCACAAACATGCGCGCGGGCGGCTGGGGGTGGTGTCCGGCAAGGCGACCCAGACCGGGGCGGCGCGGCTGGCGGCTCGCGGCGGCCTGCGCATCGGGGCCGGACTGGTGCGCATCCTGTGTCCCCCGGACGCGGCGGCGGTCATCGCCCCGGCGATCGAGGCGATCATGCTGACGCCGTTCGGTTCGCCCGAAGCGCTGGCCGAGGCGGCCGAAGGCATGGACGCGGTGGTCATCGGGCCCGCCGCCGGGGTCAATGAGGACACCCGGGCGAATGTGCGGGCGCTGGCCGTCACCGGCGCGGCCCTGGTGGTGGACGCCGACGGCCTGACGGCGTTCGAGGGCTGGCCCGACGACCTGTTCGACGCCCTCGACCGCGACGATGTGCTGACGCCCCACGAGGGCGAGTTCAAGCGGTTGTTCCCCGGGCTGCTGGAGGCGGGGCGCGAGGCGGCGGCGATCGCGGCGGCGGCCCGGGCCGGGGCCGTTGTGGTGCTGAAGGGGCCGGCGACGGTGATCGCGGCGCCGGACGGCCGGACCGCGATCAACGACAACGGCACGCCGTGGCTGGCCACCGCCGGCAGCGGCGACGTGCTGGCGGGGATGATCGGCGGCCTGATCGCCCAGCGGATGGACAGTTTCGATGCGGCCCGGGCGGCGGTGTGGATGCACGCGGAGGCGGGGCGGACCTTCGGGCCGGGACTGATCGCCGAGGACCTGCCGGACCGGCTGCCGGCGGTGCTGGCGGCCCTGTTCGCGGCGCGCGGCTGAGCGCGACCCCGCGCCCGGTTCAATTCGTCATCGAAGCGGCCTATTCGGACCGCTCGCCGCCGGAGTTGAGAATTGCTGATCGTCCTGTCACCGGCCAAGCGGCTGGATTTCACCGAAGCCGACCCGGCCCTGCCCGCCTCGGAGCGACGCTTTCTCGAGGACACCGGGTCGCTGGCCCGCACCGCCCGCGCCCGCAGCGTGGCCGAGTTGCGCCGGCTGATGAGCATATCGGACGATCTGGCGCGACTGAACCGCGAACGGTTCCAGGCCTTCGACCCCGACTCGACCGGGGGCGTGCAGGCCGTCTTCGCCTTCGCCGGGGACGTGTACGAGGGCCTGGGCGCGCGGGAGCTGGACGCGACGGCGCTGGGCTGGGCGCAGGACCATGTCCGCATCCTGTCCGGCCTGTACGGCCTGCTGCGGCCGCTGGACCGGATCCAGCCGTACCGGCTGGAGATGGGGACCCGACTGAAGACGCGGCGGGGCGCCAGCCTCTATGACTTCTGGGGCGACCGGCTGTCGAAATGCCTCAACGCCGACGCGGAGGGGCAGGCCGATCCGACGCTGGTGAACCTGGCCAGCCAGGAATATTTCGGCGCGGTCGACGCCCGGGCGCTGAAGCTGCCGGTGGTGACGCCGCATTTCCGCGAGGCCCGCGACGGCGAGAGCCGGATCATTTCCTTCTTCGCCAAGAAGGCGCGCGGCGGCATGGCCCGTTTCGCCATCGACGAGCGGATCGAGAAGGCCGAAGACCTGAAGGCCTTCGACCGCGACGGCTATCGCTTCGACAAGGCCGGATCGAACGAGACGGACTGGATATTCACCAGAACAGGAAATTCGTGAGGCCTGTCGCCTTCGCCATCGCGAACGGCTAGGCTGAACCCGAGTCACAGACGGACGAGACCCCATGTTTCAATGGCCCAAACGCGGTGACGGCCCGGAGGCCGAAGCCGCGCCCTTCCGCGATATCGGCGACCTGAAGGGTCAGGTGGCGGTGATCTCGGGCTCGACCTCGGGGATCGGCCTGGCCTTCGCCCGGGCCATCGCCTCGCGCGGCGGCGAGGTGGTGCTGAACGGTCTGGGCGACCCGTCGGAGATCGAGCGGACCCGGGCGGAACTGGAGGCCAGCTGCGGCGTGCGGGTGCGCTATCACGCCGCCAACATGCTGCGCGGCGACGAGGTCGCGGACATGGTGGCCTATGGCAAGCACCAGTTGGGCCGGGTCGACATCCTGATCAACAACGCCGGCGTCCAGCATGTCGAGGCGGTGGAGAAATTCCCGTCCGACAAGTGGGAGCAGATCATCGCCATCAACCTGTCGTCGACCTTCTATGCGACACGGGCGGCGATCCCGATCATGAAGGCCCAGGGCCGGGGACGGATCATCAATATCGCCTCGGCCCACGGCCTCGTCGCCAGTCCGTTCAAGTCGGCCTATGTCGCGGCCAAGCACGGCGTTCTCGGCTTCACCAAGACGGTGGCGCTGGAGCTGGCGCAGGACAACATCACCTGCAACGCCATCTGCCCCGGCTTCGTCGAGACGCCGATCGTCGAGAAGCAGATCGCCGACCAGGCCCGCACGCGCGGCATGTCGAAAGAGGCGGTGCTTAAGGATGTGATCCTCGGCTCGCAGCCGACCAAGCGGTTCGTCACCACCGACGAACTGACCGGCATGATGCTGTATCTGGTGTCTGACCTCGGGGCTTCGGCCAACGGGGCGAGCTTCTCCATCGACGGCGGCTGGACCGCGCAGTAGCGCCGGAGGAGGACGGGGGCCATGGCCAGACGCAAGCCCCCCGCTCCGGACCGCAGGCCGATCAGCCTCGCCCTGCAGGGCGGCGGTTCGCACGGAGCCTTTCAGTGGGGTGTGCTGGACCGGCTGCTGGAGGACGACCGGCTGGACATCCGGGCGATCACCGCCGCCTCGGCCGGGGCGATGAACGCCGCCGCCCTGATCACGGGTCTGGAAAAGGACGGCGCCGCCGGCGGACGGGCCCAGCTGGACCTGCTGTGGCGGGAGGTGAACCAGTCGGGCGGGCGCAATGTGTTCGGCGATTCCTCGATCTGGAGCGCCGCCATGACGCCGGGCTGGCTCAAGGAAACGGGCCTTTGGCGGTCGGCCGAGACCGTCGCCATGTCGATGAGCCCCTATCAGTTCAATCCGTTCAATCTGAACCCGCTGAAGCGGGTTCTGGATACGGCGATCGACTTCGGGGCCGTGCAGGCGTCCGGGATCCGGCTGTTCGTCTCGGCCACGGCGGTGCGCAAGGGCCGGTCCCGGGTCTTCCGCTCGCCGGAGATCACCGATCAGGTGCTGCTGGCCTCGTCCTGCCTGCCCCACCTGTTCCAGGCGGTCGAGATCGAGGGCGAGCCCTATTGGGACGGGGGATATCTGGCCAATCCGGCGCTGTGGCCGCTGTTCTACGCCGATACGCCGGACGACGTGCTGCTGATGCCGCTCAATCCCTTCGCGCGCGAAGAGTCGCCGCGGGCCGCGGGCGAGATCATGGACCGGCTGAACGAGATCGTCTTCAACGGCCCCCTGGTGGCCGAACTGCGGGCCGTCGCCTTCGTCCAGGACATGATCGCCGAGGGTCGGCTGAAGGCGACGGGCGAGGATCGCTACCGGCGCATCCTGATGCATGCGATCGAGCCGGGGCCGTGGCTGGGCGATCTGTCGCTGGGCTCCAAGTTCAATACCGAGTGGACCTTCCTGAACAGTCTGAAGGCGCACGGCCGCGAGGCGGCGGAGCAGTGGCTGGAGCATTGCCTGCCGGCGGTGGGCGAGCGGTCCAGCGTGGACATCGCCGCCCGCTTCCTCGATTAGCCGACGAAGCCGGCCGCACGCCGCAGCCGGTCGTTGATGGCCTCGCCGAGTCCGTGGGCGGGGATCGGGGAGACGGCGATGCCGGCGGGGCGCTCGCGGTCGGCCTCGCGCAGTTTGCGGAACAGGTTGGCGGCCGCCTCGCGCAGGTCGCCCGAGGGGCTGAGACTCCATTGTGGATCGCCGGCCCCGGGACCAAAGCCGAGCAGAATCTCGCCCGGGCGCGCGGCCTCCGCCTCGATCCGCACGGGGGCGTCGGGGGCGTAGTGCAGGGTTGTCCGGCCGGGCGAGCGATGTCCCTCCCCGTCCCGCTCCAGCGGGCCGACGACGGCCTCGATCTCGTCTCGGGTCACGGAGCCGGGGCGCAGCAGGGCGACGCGGCCGTCCAGCACCGAGACGACGGTGCTTTCGACGCCGACGGCGCACGGCCCGCCGTCGACGGCGTCGGCGGCGGCGAAGCCGGTCTCTTCCAGCGCATCGGCGAAGGTCGTCGGACTGGGGCGACCGGAGCGGTTGGCGGACGGGGCCACCACCGGCCCGCCGAAGGCCGCGATGACGGCGCGGGCGCGAGCGTGGCCGGGCACGCGGACGGCGACGCTGTCCAGGCCGGCGCGGGCGAGGTCGCAGACACGGTCGCGGTCGCGCACCGGGGCGACGATGGTCAGGGGACCGGGCCAGAAGGCCTCGGCCAGGGCGCGGGCGCGATCGTCGAGGACGGCGATGGTCTCGGCCTCCACGGCGTCGGCGACATGGGCGATCAGGGGGTTGAAGCGCGGCCGGCCCTTGGCCTCGAAGATGGCGGCGACGGCGGCGGGACTTCCGGCGTCGGCGGCCAGGCCATAGACGGTCTCGGTCGGCAGGATGACGAGGCCGCCGGCCTTCAGGGCCTCGGCGGCCTGGACGTCGGTCGCGCCGGGAGGGCCGCCACCGTGTTCGAGGCGACGCCTCACGGCCGGCGCGGAATCAGCGGAATCATCCGGTGCAGGACGTTGTCCCGGTCGATGAAGTGGTGCTTCAGCGCCCCGGCCAGGTGCAGGAAGATCAGGACGTAGAGCCCCTTGGCGGCCAATTCGTGCAGGTCCATCAGCCGGCCGGCGGTTTCGCGGCCGCCGCCGACCGGCAGGGCCGGCCATTCGAACAGGCCGAACCACAGGATCTCCCGCCCGCCCGCCGAAGAGGCCGCCCATCCGACCAGCGGCATGGCGAGCAGAAGGACGTAGAACAGCACGTGGGTGCCCCGGGCGACGACCTTCTGCCAACGGGGGGTGGAGTCGGGAATCGGGATGGCGGGGTTGGCGATGCGCCAGCCCAGCCGCGCCAGGGTCAGCACCAGAATGCTCAGCCCGACCGACTTGTGCAGGTTGACGAACTCGCGCGAGAGCGGGCCCTCCGTCGCGTCATGGGCGGCGATCAGGGCGATCTGGGCCACCACCAGGGCGGCGATCAGCCAGTGGAAGACCAGCGACACGGTCGAATAACGGTTGCGCGGTTCGGCCACGGTCTTTTTCCCTCTCCGATGCGTAGAACCCCAGCTTGGCCCACACCGCCGGGTTCGCCAAGCCGCGCCTTGCCTGACGCGACGACAAGGGGGCAGAACGTCCCTGCATTTTCGAAAGTTCGTTCCGATGACCTACCGCGCGCCCGTCCGTGACCTGATCTTCACCCTGACCGAGGTGGCCGGCCTCGACGCCGTGGCCGCGACCGGGGCCTTCCCCGACTATGACGCCGAGGTGATGGGCGCGGTGCTGGAGGCGGCGGGCCAGTTCTCGGAAGGCGTGCTGGCCCCGCTGAACCGGATCGGCGACCAGAAGGGCTCGACCTTCGCCGACGGCGACGTGACCGCCGCGCCCGGTTTCGCCGACGCCTATCGCCAGTTCGCCGAGGGCGGCTGGACCGGCCTGTCGGCCCCGGCCCACGCCGGCGGCCAGCAACTGCCCAAGGCGCTGGAACTGGCGGCCTATGAGACGGTGCACGCCGCCAACATGGCCTTCGGCCTGTGCCCGATGCTGTCGCTGGCCTCGATCGAGGCGCTGGAAGCGGTCGGCACCGACGCCCAGAAGGCCACCTATCTGACGAAGCTGGTGTCGGGCGAATGGACCGGCGCCATGGTGCTGACCGAGCCGCAGGCCGGATCGGATCTGGGGGCTCTCACCGCGACGGCGGTTCCGAACGGCGACGGGACCTACAGCCTGACCGGCCAGAAGATCTACATCACCTGGGGCGACCACGACGCCACCGACAACATCGTCCATCTGGTGCTGGCCCGCCTGCCCGACTCGCCGCCGGGACCGAAGGGCATCAGCCTGTTCCTGGCCTCGAAATATCTGGTGCAGGCGGACGGTTCGTTGGGCGAGCGCAACGCCTTCCGCCCGGTCGGGGTCGAGCACAAGCTGGGCATCCACGCCTCGCCCACCTGCGTGATGAGCTACGAGGGCGCGACGGCCGAACTGGTCGGCCAGCCCAATCAGGGCCTGGCGCATATGTTCGTGATGATGAACGCGGCCCGGCTGGCGGTCGGCGTCGAGGGCGTCGGCATCGCCGAACGCGCCTGGCAACAGGCGCTGGACTATGCGCGGGAGCGGCGGCAGGGCCGGTCGGTCTGGACCGGCGAGGCCAACGCCCCGATCATCGATCACCCGGACGTGCGCCGGACCCTGTCGGTGATGAAGGCCAAGATCGCCGCCGCCCGGGGCATCTGCCTGTCGACCGGCGTCGCCGCCGATCTGGCCAAACACGCCGCGAGCGAGGACGACCGGCGCCGCTGGAAGGCCCGCGAGGACCTGTTCACCCCGATCGCCAAGGCCTGGTCGACCGACGTCGGCTGCGAGGTCGCCTCGCTGGGGGTGCAGGTGCACGGCGGCATGGGCTTCATCGAGGAGACCGGCGCGGCCCAGCACTATCGCGACGCCCGCATCGCCCCGATCTACGAGGGCACCAACGGCATCCAGGCCATGGATCTGGTCGGGCGCAAGCTGGGACAGGACGGCGGCCAGTCGGCGCGCGAACTGATCGCCGACATGAAGGCGACGCTGGCCGTGCTGCCGCGGCTGTATTCGGGCAAGCCGGTCGAACGGTTCGCCAATGCCGTCGAGGCGGTCGAGGACGCCACCCTGTGGCTGCTGGACGCCAAGGCCGACCCGGCCCGCGGGGCCGATGTGCTGGCCGCCGCCGACGCCTATCTGAAGCTGGTCGGCGACGTGGCCGGCGGGTGGATGCTGGCCAAGGGGGCGCTGGCCGCCCGGGCCATCCTCGACGCCGGCGAGGGCGACCCCGCCTGGCTGGAGGGCCGCATCGCCCTGTACGAAGTCTACGCCGCCAATGTTCTGGGTCACGCCTCGAGCCGGCTGGCCGCGGTCGGTCAGGGCGGCGAGTTGCTGGAGCGGATGAGCGTCGAGGTGCTGGCCGGCTGATCAGGGGCCGGCGGGCGCGTCCAGCAGGGCGATCGCCTCGCGCACATAGGCCGCATGGGCGACGATGCCGATGCCGAGCGGTTCGTCGCCGGGCCGCACCTCCGACACCAGCACGCCGGCGATGAAGGGGTGTTCCGGCTCGACCGTGCCGGGCAGCTTGCGCGCCGTGGGGGTCCAGAACACCGGTCCGCCGGAGTTGCCGGGAAACACCGGGAAGTCGAGCAGGAAGACCGGGAACCGGCTGATCGGGGTCAGCGGCCATGACGCCACCCGGCCGGAGCGCAGGATGGGGAAGCCGGCGGTGTTGGAGGAATAGCCGCGCGGATAGCCGAGCGTGAGCAGTTCGTCCCCCGGCCCGACCTGCCAGGCGTCCAGCGACCAGGCCTCGGCCAGCCAGCCCAGCGGAATGGCGGCGCGGGCGAAGGCCGGCGGGGCCGAGACCTCCATCACCGCGATGTCGCGTTCGGGATGGCGCGTCCACACCGGCTCGCCGGTCTCTTCGCGGATACGCAGCGGCTCGGGCGCGAATCGCCAGCCGCCGTCGGGCGTTTCGACGCGCCACCCGATGCGGGCGTCCGGACCCGGCATGCCGTCCAGCACATGATGGGCGGTGACCAGCACGGTGCGCGGCAGTCCATCCGGCCGCGGCGCGTCGATCAGGAAGCCGGTGCCGACCCGGCGGGTGGGGGCGTCGCCGTTGCGCTGGTCCAGTTGCACCGTGGCCCCGATCAGGCCGACGGTCAGGTCCCAGGACGGCGCCGAGAGGGCGGCGACGGGCGGTTCGGGGGCCGATTGCGGCGGGGTCTGGAGATCGAACATGAGGGTCAGTCGGGCCTTGTCCGTTTGTTCATTTGACGGCGGCGGCGCCGGGCGCACAAGGTCCGGCGACCAAATCTGTCTGGGGGCCTCAAGATGAACCGCCGCGACCTGCTCGCCACCACCGCCGCCGCCCTCGCGGCGACCGCCCTGCCCGTCCAGGCCCGCCCTTCCGGAGCTTCCATGCCTCAGACCGCCCCCGTCCCGCCCGTCGCGAAGAAAATCCCGGTGCGGATCGAACAGCTGGGCCGGGTCCGGGTCGACGACTATCAGTGGATGAAGGACGACAATTGGCAGGCGGTGCTGCGCGATCCGACGCTCATCAAGGCCGACGTCAAGGAGCACCTGACGGCCGAGAACGCCTATCGCGAGGCGATGATGGCCTCGACCCTGCCGCTGCAGGCGACGATGTTCGAGGAGATGAAGGGGCGGATCAAGGAGGACGACAGCTCGGTGCCGTCGCCGGACGGGTCCTGGGAGTATTTCGTCGAGTACCGGACCGGAGATCAGCATCCGCGCTACATGCGTGTCGAGCGCCAGGGCAGCTGGATCGTGGATGGCGAGCCGGTGACGAAGAACTTCGTCGTCGCGCCGACGCCGCAACTTCTGCTGGACGCCAACGAACTCGCCGCGGGCAAGGCCTATTCCCAGGTCTCGGCCGCCGACCACAGCCCCGATCACGCCCTGTTCGCCTATGCCGAGGACGCCCAGGGGTCGGAGGTGCACCAGATCTACATCAAGGATCTCGCCACCGGCGAGGTGCTGCCGGATCCGATCGACTCGGCGAACGGGAATTTCACCTTCTCGCCCGACAGCCAGTGGATCTTCTGGACCAATCGCGACGACAATGGCCGGCCCGACAAGATCTTCCGCCGGCCGGCGCGCGGCGGGGAGACGACCCTGGTCTATGAGGAGACCGACGACGGCATGTTCATCGGCGTCGGCCGCACCGCCGACGACGCCTTCGTGGTCATCTCGATCGCCAATCAGGAGACGTCCGAGGCGCGGATCGTTCCGGCGTCCGACCCGACCGCCGCGCCGGTGGTGCTGGAGGCCCGCCAGGTGGCCCGCCTCTACGACGCCGATCACTGGGGCGACCGCTGGGTGATCCGCACCAACGCCGACGACTCGGTCGACTTCAAGATCGTCGAGGCGCCCACCGCCACGCCGGGCAAGGCCCACTGGACCGACCTCGTGCCGCACACGCCGGGCCGCTACATCGAGGGCCTGTCCCTGGTGAAGGACTTCATCGGCCGCCAGGAGCGGGCCGACGCCAACACCCGGATCATCGTCCGCGATCGCGCCGGCGCCGAACACGAGATCGCCGTCGACGAGCCGGCCTACTCCCTGTCGCTGGGCGGGGCGTCGGAGTTCGACACCACGGTCATGCGCTACGGGTACAACTCGCCGTCGACGCCGACCTCGACCTATGACTACGACCTGAAAACCCGTGAGCGGACCCTGCGCAAGGTGCAGGAGGTGCCGTCGGGGCATGACCCGGCCGACTATGTCGTGGAGCGGCTGAACGCGCCCGCCGCCGACGGCGAACTGGTGCCGGTGACGGTGCTGCGCCGCAAGTCGACGCCAGTGGACGGCTCGGCCCCGCTGCTGCTGTACGGCTACGGCTCCTACGGCTATCCGATGGCCGCCAGCTTCTCGACCAACCGGCTGTCGCTGGTCGACCGCGGCTGGATCTACGCCATCGCCCACATCCGCGGCGGCTCGGACAAGGGCTGGAACTGGTTCCTCAGCGCCCGCCGCTTCACCAAGAAGAACACCTTCACCGACTTCATCGCCGCGGCAGAGCACCTGATCTCGAGCGGCCACGGCAAGGCCGGGCATATCGTGGCCCAGGGCGGCTCGGCCGGCGGCTTGCTGATGGGGGCCGTCAACAACATGCGGCCGGACCTGTGGGCCGGGGTCATCGGACAGGTGCCGTTCGTCGACGTCATCAACACCATGAGCGACACCAGCCTGCCGCTGACCCCGCCGGAATGGCCCGAGTGGGGCAACCCGATCGAGGACCCCGAGGCCTACGACTATATGATGAGCTACAGCCCCTACGACCAGGTGGAGCCGAAGGCCTATCCGGCGGTGCTGGCCACCGGCGGCCTGTCAGACCCGCGGGTGACCTATTGGGAGCCCGAGAAGTGGGTCGCGAAGCTGCGACCGGCGACGACCTCGGGCAAGCCGGTGCTGCTGAAGATCAATATGGAGGCCGGCCACGGCGGGGCCTCGGGCCGGTTCGACTATCTGAAGGAGGTGGCCCACGACTACGCCTTCGCCGTGTGGGCGATCGACACGGGCTGGGAGCGGGTCTGACCGCTCCCGGCGCTTCCCGGTCAGGGTTCGAGCGTCCAGGTGTAGGGGCCGATATCCTCGGCGTGCATGGAGACGAACTCGCGGCTCTTGTAGCCGGACGGGCAAGCGTCGTCGCCGTCGGACCAGAAGGTGTAGGGGCCGGGATACTGGACGCACAGGGTGTGGTCGCCCGACCACGAGCGGCCCGATCCGTCGACGGCGTCGCCGTACATGTAGAAGTTGGCGTTGTCGGTGCTGACCAGATCGGCGCAGGCGCCGTCGGCGACGTCGTACCAGCCGCGATTGATGAAGCGGCGGGTTCCGACCTCGACATAGGAGATTGCGACCCTCGCATTGCGGCCGCTCTCGTTGCAGACCCTGAGGTCGACCGTTTCGGTCGCAGGCGCCACGGGCCCGGCTTGCGCCGGAACAGGCGCCGACAGGGCCAGGCCGGCGGCCACGGCCGTTCTCAGGATGGTGGTTTTCATGGGTCTGGTCTCCCCCGGATAACGCCGTCACATTATCAGGGGGCGCCGCCGAATCCAGTGACGGTAGCTGACTCCCCGACAGACGAGGACCGATCCCATGATCCGCACCATCCGTGACGCGACGGCGGACGATCTCGCCGCGATCACCGCCCTCTACGGGCGCGAGGTGGTGAACGGTTCGGCGACGTTCGAGCTGGACCCGCCGCCGCCGGACGAGATGGCCCGCCGGTTCGCGGCCGTGGGGGCTCTGGGTCTGCCGTGGCTGACGGCCGAGATCGACGGCGCCTTCGCCGGCTACGCCTACACCTCGCCATTCCGGACGCGCCCCGCCTATCGCTATGGCGTCGAGGGATCGATCTATATCGAGGAGACGGCGCGGGGCCGCGGCGTCGGCCGCGCCCTGCTGGAGGCGCTCATCGAGCGCACCCGGGAAATGGGCCTGCGGCACGTCATCGCCGCCATCAGCGACAGCGACACCAGCGCCGCCTCGATCGGCCTGCACGGCGCCCTCGGCTTCCGCGAGGTGGGCGTCTACCGCGAGGTGGGCTGGAAGTTCGAGCGGTGGCTGGACGTCACCCTGATGCAGCTGGACCTGGCCCCCGGCGGCGAACCGCCGCGAGGACCGGGCCTCGACCTGGTCAGCGGCCTGGCTTGAAGCCCGCGGCGGCAGCGCCTAGGGAATCGGAATGCGCGCCCTTCACGCCATGATGATGCTGCTCGGCGCCCTGGCCGTGCTGTGGACCGGAGGGGCGCCCGCCGGCGCCCTGGCCGACGCCGCGTCGGCGCCGCCTTGTCATGAGACGGCGACGCCCGCAGACGGAGAGCAAAGGCCCTCGCGCGATCCGGGCAAGGGAATGACGGCGATGCAGTGTTGTGTCGCCTGCGTCGCCGCGCCGACGCTCAGACCGCCAACCCGCGCGCGACTGGCGGCGCCGCGGCCCGTCGTCTCCAGCCCCCTCGTCGCCCTGCCTTCAGGCGAACGGCCCGCCCCCGAGCCGCATCCGCCCCGCGCTCTCCTCGACTGATCACGTCCGCCGCGCGCGCTCCGGCCGCGCGACCCTTGTTCATTCAGGAGGCCATCATGGCTGACCGCATTCTCTCGCGCCTCGCCGGCGCATCCCTGCTCGCCCTCGCCCTGCCAGCGGCGGCTCAGGACCACTCCCACCACTCCGGGCCGCCGGCGCAGCAGCCGCCGCCCGCGGCCGCGCCCGTCGCCGCCCCGCCCGATCCTCATGCCGGCCACGACAGGTCCGGTCAGGCGCCAACGCCGCAAGCTCATGCCCCGGGTCATCAGGGGCATGACATGACCGCCGACGCGCGCCGCGAGGGCCACGTCATGACCAGCCCGCTCGGCGCCTGGCCGATGACGCGCGACGCCTCGGGCACCAGCTGGCAACCCGATCTGTCGGAGCATGGCGGGGTTCACGCCACGCGCGGCGACTGGTCGCTGATGGGCCACGCCCTGCTGAACCTGACCCACGACTGGCAGAACGGGCCGCGCGGGGCTGACAAGACCTTCGTGAGCGGCATGATCATGGGATCGGCGCGGCGCGACTTCGCCGACGGTTCGGTCCTGAACCTGCGGGCCATGCTCAGCCCCGACCCGTTCATGGGCAAGGACGGCTTCCCGCTGCTGCTGGCGGCAGGCGAGACAGCCGACGGCGTCACGCCGCTGGTCGACCGCCAGCACCCGCACGAACTGGTGATGGAATTGTCGGCCAGCTACGCCCGACGGCTGACCGACACGGACAGCATCTTCGCCTATATCGGCCTGCCCGGCGAACCGGCTTTCGGACCGCCCGCCTTCATGCACCGCATGAGCGCCATGGACAGCCCGGAGGCGCCGATCACCCATCATTGGCTGGACTCGACGCATATCGTGTTCGGGGTGGCCACCCTCGGCTGGGTGCGCGACGGCATCAAGCTTGAGGCCTCGTCCTTCCGCGGGCGGGAGCCGGACGAGGACCGCTACGACATCGAACGTCCCGAGCTGGACAGCTGGTCGGTCCGGGCGTCGTGGAACCCGGCGCCGGCGTGGTCGCTGCAGGCGTCCTACGCGGACGTGACGGCGCCGGAGCAGCTGGAGCCCGGGGAGGACGAGACCAAATGGTCGGCCAGCGCCATCCATGCACGCCGCTTCGGGGCCGACGGCTGGTGGTCGTCGACCCTCGCCTGGGGTCGCAAGACCAACGAGCACGACGAGTCGAAGGACGCCTGGCTGCTGGAGACGGCGGTCAGTCCGAATGACCGCTGGACCGTGTTCGCGCGCGCCGAGCGGATCGAGACCGACGAGCTGCTGCCCGGGCCCGGCGGCGGACATGGCGACCTCTATACGGTGGCCAAGGCCTCGGTCGGGGCGGTGCATGACTGGCGGCTGGCGGAGAACGTCAGGTTCGGCCTCGGCGCGCTGTACAGCCTGAACCGCATTCCCGCGGCGCTGGAGCCGGCCTATGGCGGCGATCCGGACGGCGGCATGGTGTTCGTGCGGCTGAAGATCGACTGAGGCGGGGTCGCGCCGCACGGGCCTTGGTCAGTGCGGCGCGATCTCGCTCGGCGGGGTGATCAGCCACGGAGCCAGGCGGAAGCGGCGGGGCGGCTCGCCGACCGTGCGGTAAACAATGAACTGCCGGGCGAAATCGACCACGGCGCGGATGGTGTGCTCGTCGAAGGGCTTGGACACCGCGCCGAGAGCGCCGGCGAATCCCTCGGGAATCTGTTCCGGATTGGCGGTCAGGAAGACCACCGCGGCGCCGTAGTCGCCGACCAGCCGCTGGGCGATCCGCGGGCCGGTCATGCCGTCGAGAAGATTGATGTCGATCAGAGCCAGGTCGGGCCGCTCGCGCTCGGCGACAACAAAGGCGCCGGCCTGGTCCATGGCGCAGCCGACGACGTCGCAACCCGCTTCACCCAGCACCAGTTCAAGCTCCATGGCGAGAAGCGCCTGGTCTTCGACAATCATGACCCGAAGGTCAGGCGGCTCGGACACGGCGGTCCCCCAAAACGCGAAATGAAGTCGTCTAGCACGGTTGTGTCCGATAGCGGACTTAGCAACGCCTGATTGGCAATTCAGTTCGCCTTGGGCTAAGAAATTTCGTGCTTTTTTCAATCGCTGGGGGATCAATGGGGACCGCTGAAGCAGAAGGCATCGTTGAGCTTCAGCGCCGGCTGCTGGGGGGTTACCAGCTGCTGCAGACGCTGGTCGGCATCCGCCTGCGCAGCGTGGCCGATCCCGAGAGCCTGCGACATCTGACCTGGCTGAGCGACGTCACCGCCGCCGTGGAGCTGATCAGCCGGAGGATGACGGCGGAGGGGCCGCTGGACTTCGCCGCCTATCTCGAGGACGTGGCGGCCTTCTGGACCCGGGCCTGCGAGGGCCGGCCGGTGCGGCTGGACGTGCGCGGCCAGTCCGCCCTGCTGCCCGACAGTCATCTGTTGCCGCTGGCCATCATCACCCACGAGCTGATCGCCAACGCCTGCCGCCACGCCTTCCCGGACGGGCGGCGCGGTTCGATCGCGGTGGCGTTTTCGCGCGCTGTCGGCGGCGTCAGCCTGGTGGTGCGCGATTCGGGAATCGGGGCGGAAGCCTTGGAGATGGGCGAGGGGCTGGCGCTCGTGCAGGGGCTCGTCGAGCATCTGGGAGGATCGATGAGTATCGAGACCGCGCTGGAGGCCGGAGTCGGGGTGCGTATCCGCCTGCCGTTGGAAGGCCCGCCACGGCACTGATGTCGTGGAACCTTCACATGCACGATATTGTTCGGTACAGGTCGACAATCTAGGGTAAAAAGCCTTCGAACCCCCCTTTAGGAGATTAATATGAAAAAAATGATCGCAGCCGTTACGGCTGGATTGCTGATGGTCGCCGGTCAGGCCGCCGCAGCGAACAACAGCGCCACCGCCCGCGTGGGTGACCGCGTCGGCGCCGCGGGCGCTGAGTCGAGCGAGTTCGGCGGCGTGCCGCTCTTCGCGATCCTCATCGCCGCGGGCGCCATCGCGCTGGTCGTCGATGGCGTGAACGACGACGATTCCGAGAGCGACTGAATATAGTCTCTGGACGACGAAGAGCCCCGCCGGTCCGCCGGCGGGGCTTTTTTGTTGCCTGCCGACGGGGCGCGGGAGCGAGGGCGGATGGCTGGGGAACTAGGACTCGAACCTAGAATGACGGTACCAAAAACCGGAGTGTTACCATTACACCATTCCCCAGCAGGTCCGGCGTTTCCGGGGCCGAAGCGCCGGAAGGCGTGCGAGATACGACAAGGCCGCGGGGGATGCAAGAACCGCTTTTCAGACTATTTCACGGCGGGCCATTTCCCGGCTTGCGGGGGGCAAACCCCCTCGCTATAAGCCCCCTCCTCAAGTCGGAGTGTGGCTCAGCCTGGTAGAGCACTGCGTTCGGGACGCAGGGGTCGGAGGTTCGAATCCTCTCACTCCGACCATCTTTCCCCGGAAAGAAGAGACGGCCCTTCGGGGCCATGAGGTTTCCCGACCTCGCCCTCCCCTCTCAATCCACCGCCTTCGCCGCGACGGCGGCCAGATGCGCGCCGACCGCCTCGATCGGGCGAGCGGCCAGCGCCTTGCGGCGGGCCAGCAGGTCGGGCGAGCCGGCGTCGTAATCGGCCATCAGAGACCTGACAAAGGCGCCGGATCGGACCTCGGCCAGGACCGTGTCCATGGCGGCCTTCGAGGCCTCGCCGATGACGCGCGGGCCGGTCAGATAGGCGCCGTACTCCGCCGTGTTGGAGATGCGGCCGAAGGCGCCGGCGATGCCCATGGAGAACATCAGGTCGGTGACCAGCTTGACCTCGTAGAAGCATTCGAACCAGGCCACCTCGGGCGGATAGCCGGCCTCGACCAGTTTGGTGAAGGCGGCGTCGATCAGCTGGCCGACGCCGCCGCACAGCACCACCTGCTCGCCGAACAGGTCGCTCTCGCATTCGGCGGCGAAGGTGGTCTCGAGGATGCCCTTGCGGCCGCAGCCCAGGGCGGCGGCGTAGGACAGGCCCAGGGCGTGGGCGCCGCCGCTGGCGTCCTGATGCACGCCGAACAGGGCGAAGACCCCCTCCCCGTCGACATAGAGGTCGCGGATGCGCGGGCCGATGCCCTTGGGCGAGGCGAGGATGACGTCGAGGTCCGGGCGCGGCTGGACGAGACCGAAGCGGACCGACAGGCCGTGGGCGAAGACCAGCGCCGCGCCCGGCCGCATCGCCGGCGCCAGTTCGTCGCGCCAGAGGTCGCGGTGGGCCTCGTCCGAGACCATGACGGCGACGACGTCGGCCGAGGCGGCGGCCTCGCCGGCGGTGAGGACGGGGAAGCCGTCGGCTTCGGCCTTCGCCCGGGTGGCGGAGCCGGCCTTCAGGCCGACGACGATGTCGGCGACGCCGGAGTCGCGCAGGTTCAGGGCATGGGTGCGACCCTGACTGCCATAGCCGATCACGGCCACGCGCTTGCCGCGAATGATGGACAGATCGCAGTCGCGGTCATGGAAGACGGGGAGCGGGACGCCTAGGTTATCGGTCATGAGCACAGACATAACGCCTTCCGCCGTCGTCGCCTTCTGGAAAGAGGCCGGACCGAAGATGTGGTTCGCCAAGGACGACGCCTTCGACGCCGAATTCCGCCGTCGCTTCCATGACGCCCATGTCGCCGCCGCCCGGCGCGAGCTGGACGACTGGGCCGCGACGGCCGAGGGGTCGCTGGCGCTCCTGATCCTGCTGGACCAGTTCCCGCGCAACAGCTTCCGCGACACCGGCCACGCCTTCGCCACCGACCCGCTGGCGCGGATGTTCGCCCGGCGCTCGCTGGAAGCCGGGCACGACCTGCAGACCGAGGGCGACATTCGCCGGTTCTTCTATCTGCCGCTGCAGCATTCGGAGGATCTGGCCGATCAGGAGCGGCAGGTCGAACTGTTCCAGACGCGGATGGAGCGCGAGCCGGACGACCGCTGGGCCGAGCACCATCATGGCGTCATCGCCCGCTTCGGCCGCTTTCCGCATCGCAACCGCGCGCTGGGGCGCGAGACGACGGCGGAGGAACGGGCGTTTCTGGAAGAGGACGGGTTCCGGGGTTAGGTTTCACCCGGAGAAAACTCGGAAAAACCGTCCGAACCGTCCGAACCGTTCGAACCGTCCGTTCTGGAGATCCGCCCTGGACGGCGATGCGGGTTTCGATTGTCAAAGACCGGGCGTGAGCCGCGCCAGTGTACAGCCGCCGCCTCCTGTGGCGGGTTCAGGACGCTGACGCGGGACGGATGCGCAGGGGAAACAGGAGGTTGGGCGGCGAAATCGCGATGGCTGGGCGCGGATTTGCAGCGCAGCAATCGGCAAATTCTTTCGTCGTCCCGGGGGCGCGAAGCGAACCCCGGGACAGGGCGGCGCCGAAGGCGACCTGTTCAGGCAGGCTGTTCGGAACAGCGGCGCTCCCTGTAGCTTCGCGCTCTCGCGCGCCGCCCTGTCCCGGGGTCTGCGCGGCTGCGCCGCCTGCCCCGGGATGACGAAAGGAAGAGCAGACCTCGCTCTGCTCCCCTACGCCCCGAGAAACACGGTCCGCACGAAGGCGCGGTAGGCGAGCAGCTGGCGGGCCAGGATCTGCGGCTCGCGCAGGGTCTTGGACAGGATGATGCCGCCGTCGATGACGGCGGTCAGCATGTCCGCAAGATCGCACAGGTCGATGTCGACGCGCGGCGGATAGACGGCGGCGATGGCCTCGAGCCTGGCGACGAACTGGGCGCGCCAGACCAGGGTGACGTCGACGATCACCGCCCGCACCCGGGCGTCGTACTGCTGGTCCTGATAGACGAAGCTGGCGACGAGGCAGCCCGGCCGTTCCGCCTGGACGTCGGTCAGGGTCTCGGCCAGCAGCTTCAAGCCGACGAGAAAGGCGTGCAGCGGGTCCTCGTTGAGCTGGGCGGCGCGGTCGAAATGGTCCTCGAAGAGCGACAGGTTCTGCAGCCGGAACCGCTCGATCAGGGCCAGGGCGAGGTCGTTCTTGTCGCGGAAATGGTAGAAGAAGCCGCTCTTGGTGATGTCCGCCTCGAACAGGATCTCGTCGATCGAGGTGGCGGCGAAGCCCTTGGCGAGGACCGAGGCCTCGGCCACATCCATGATGCGGTCGCGGGTCTGCTCGCCGCGGGAGACGCGGTTCCGGGGTCGTTCCTTGAGAAGGGACTGCACCATGAGTGCGGTTTTCCTCATTTCGGCCACATGACCCGCGCGGAAAACAGCTCCGGTTCGGTCATACAGCTTTGAAAAAAACGGGAAATACGCCCCGCCGGGTCACTGGACCATGCGACGGCTAACCGCGCGCGGCGGCGTCTTTTATCACGTCGACCTCCCCTGATCGCCCCCAAGGAGGTTAAAGATGATCAATGTTGTAACCGTTTCCATAACCGCGATGTTCGTCGGCTTCATCCTGCTGGACACCGTCTGGCGGCCGCGCGACTACCCCTCGACGCCGGGCTGGCGGCTGAAGGGTCTGCTGGCCTTCGCCGTCTATATGGTCATCGCCCTGTTCGCCCCGCTGGCGTGGGACGCCTTCCTGGCCGAATACCGGCTGATCGACCTGACGGCGACGCCGCTGTGGCTGCAGCTGGGGGTCGGCTTCGTCATGTTCCAGCTGACGATGTACCTGTGGCACCGGACCATGCATGGCGTCGACTTCCTGTGGCGGCACCTGCACCAGACGCACCATTCCGCCGAGCGGGTCGATGTCTGGGGGGCCTTCTGGTTCCACCCGCTGGACATGCTGGGCTTCACCCTGCAGGGCAGCCTGGCGCTGGTGTGGATCATCGGCCTGTCGGTCGAGGCAGTGATCCCGATCGTGCTGGTCAACAGCTTCATGGCCATGTTCACCCACGCCAATGTGCGCACGCCCCACTGGCTGGGCTGGTTCATCGCCCGGCCGGAGATGCACGCGGCGCACCACGAGCGGGGCGTGCACCGGTCGAACTATTGCGACCTGCCGCTGATCGACATGATCTTCGGCACGTACCGCAACCCCAAGACCGCCCCGGAACAGGCCGGTTTCTATGACGGGGCCTCCGGCGAGCTGGGCGCCCTGCTGATCGGCAGGAAGCTGGCCTGAACGCCCTCCCGCCGCGTCACCTTGCCGACACAGGAACAAGGCGGCGCGGCGGGTCGTTGGAGGACCATGGCCCGCTATCAGTTGAAGTACCTCAGTGCGACCGCGGCGATGGAAACGATCGAGGCCGTCGACGCCGACGAGGCGGAGGACATGGCGCGGCTGAGACTGTTGTTCAGCGAGCCGGGTCTGGCCATCGCCATCGTCTGCGAGGGGGCCGAACTGAGGCGCGTGACACAGCGGCCGCGGCCCGGGACACTGAGGATCTGACCCTACGATGACAGGAATGCTGAAAGGCGCCCTGGCCGCGCCGCCGGAGTTGGCCGAACAGCCGACGGTGTCTCTGCATGGGTCGGTCGACGACGCCATGCTGGCGATCTGGCTGGACGCGGTGGCGACGGCCCGCAACGGAACCGGGCCGCTGGTGCTGGAACTGAGCACCACCGGCGGCGACGCGGAGGTCGGGCGGCGCATGGCCGAGGACGTGCGGCTGTTCCGCGAACGGACCGGACGGCGGGCGCTGTTTCTGGGACGGACCACCGTCTATTCGGCCGGGGTCACCATCATGTCGGGCTTTCAGCGATCGGACCGCTGGCTGAGCCGGGATACGGCCCTGATGATCCACGGACGCAAGCTGCAGAAGACCCTGGATGTCGACGGGCCGCTGCGCTTCGAACGGCCCCGGGTCGAGGCGCTGCTGGCCCAGATCGACGAGGGGCTGCGCATCGAGCGGTCCGGGTTCGAACAGCTGATCGAGGGCAGCGATGTGGCGCTGGAGGAGCTGGAGAGGCAGACGATCGGCGACTGGTATCTGACCGGGGAGCAGGCGCTGGAGCGGCGGTTGATCGCTGGACTGATCTGACCGCCGCGCCGCGGTTCAGCCGCAGTAGCGCTCGAACTCCTCGCGATAGCGTTCGGTCAGATGCCCCTGGCCTTCGGCCTTCTCCTTGAGCTTGAGGAACCAGCTGGATTCCTCTTCGTAGATGTGGGTCAGGACGGCCCCCTCGATGTGCTCCAGCTTGTCCTTCCACTCGGGGGTGGAGGGGGCGATGTTCTCCCACTCCGCCATCTGCATCTTGGCCGTGGTCTGTTCGGTGTAGGCGTGGCCGGCGTGAATCTTTTCCCCGGCCTGGGCGAGGGCGGGATAGAGGACCAGTTCCTCGGCCAGCGAATGGCCGTTCAGCACCGTGGCCAGGGCCTTCATGGCCGCCTTGCGGTCGGCGGCGGCCTCGGCCTGGCGGCAGGCCTCAAAGGCGGAACGGATCCGGTCGTGATGATCGAGCGCCAGCGACAGCCAGTCGCCCTGATCGGCGGCGGCGCGGGCCTTCGCCGTCGCCTCGGCGCGCTTCTCTTCCGATACGGGCGGGGTGACCGCGCCGAGAACCTTGTCGATGACGGACATGAAAATCTCCTGATGCTTTCCCGAGTGCAACCGGCGACCAGACGCGACTGTTCCTGTGTCCGCTTCCCGGCGGAGACTCCGTCCCCCGATCAACCCACAACCAGACCGCCTGTCCCGCCGGTTGGCGTTGGACGGGAGGGGTGATTCGGGGGTCAACTCCGACCCATGACCGCCCATGTTCTCCTCGCCGATGTTCAGGCTCGCTCAGGCGCCGTCGCGGCCGATCACCCCGAGTGGCAGTACCTCAACCTGCTGCGCGACATTCTCGACAATGGCGCGCGACGCGACGACCGGACCGGCACCGGGACGCTGGGGGTGTTCGGGCGGCAGATGCGGTTCGACCTGTCGAAGGGCTTTCCGGTCCTGACGACCAAGAAGCTGCACCTGCGCTCGATCATCGTCGAGCTGCTGTGGTTCCTGCGCGGCGAGACCAATATCGGCTGGCTGAAGGACAACGGCGTCCGCATCTGGGACGAATGGGCCGACGCCGAGGGCGAGCTGGGGCCTGTCTATGGCAAGCAGTGGCGCAGCTGGGCGGCGCCGGACGGGCGGGTCATCGACCAGATTCAGAAGGTCGTCGAGGGGCTGAAGACCAATCCCAACGGGCGCCGGCATATCGTCACCGCGTGGAACCCGGCCGATGTCGACGACATGGCCCTGCCGCCCTGCCACTGCCTGTTCCAGTTCTTCGTCGCGGACGGCAAGCTGAGCTGCCAGCTGTACCAGCGGTCGGCCGATGTCTTCCTCGGCGTGCCGTTCAACATCGCGTCGTACGCGCTGCTGACCATGATGGTGGCCCAGGTGGTGGGGCTGGAGCCGGGCGAGTTCGTGCACACCTTCGGCGACGCGCACCTGTATCTGAATCATGTCGAGCAGGCGGAGCTGCAGCTGAGCCGCGAGCCGCTGCCGCTGCCGGTGATGACGATCGCGCCGAAGGACGACCTGTTCGCCTACCGGCTGGAGGACTTCGTGCTGGATGGGTATGAGCCGTGGCCGCATATCAAGGCGCCGGTGGCGGTTTGAGGCTCACTTTCGTCATTCCGGGGCGCTCGTCAGAGCGACCCCGGAACCGGGCGGCGCGCGAGAGCGCGAAACTGTCGGAAGCGCCGGCGCCTGGGACAGGTCGCCTTCGGCGTCGCCTGGTCCCGGGGTTCGCTGCGCGCCCCCGGGATGACGAAAGGAAAGTGATTTGAACCTCTCCAACCTCAGCGCCGACGTCCTGCGCATCTCCGACATCTACGCCGCCGAGCACGGCATCGAGCGGTCCGGCGACTGGGCCCTGCTGAAGGTGCAGGAGGAGCTGGGCGAGCTGACGGCCGAACATCTGCGCATGAGCGGGCGGGCGCGCGGCGCGGCCGACGCCGGCAAGCTGGGCGACGAGGCGGCGGACGTGCTGGGCATGCTGCTGATCTATTGCGACCGGGCCGGGATCGACATCGAACAGGCCATGCGGCGCAAATGGCTGCACTGGCTGGAGGAGACGCCATGAGCGCCCTGCCCCACATCGCCCTCGTCGTCGCCCGGGCCCGCAACGGGGTGATCGGCCGCGACGGCGACCTGCCGTGGCGGCTGCGCAGCGATCTGCAGCGGTTCAAGGCGGTGACCGTCGGCAAGCCGTGCATCATGGGCCGCAGGACCTGGGAGAGCCTGCCGCTGCGGCCGTTGCCGGGGCGGCTGAACCTGGTGCTGTCGCGCGACGAGTCGTTCGAGGCGCGCGGGGCGGTGATCTGCACCACCCTGGACGAGGCGGTCGAGATCGCGCGCGAGACGGCCATGGACGACGGCGTCGACGAGGTCTGCGTCATCGGCGGCACGGCGCTGTTCGCCATGGCCCTGCCGCGGGCCAGGCGGCTGTATCTGACCGAGGTCGAGGCCGAGCCGGAGGGGGACGCGCTGTTTCCGGCGTTCGACGAGGGGGCGTGGAAAGAGGTCTCGTCGGAGCCGCATCCGGCGGGCGAGAAGGACGACCACGCCTTCGTCTTCCGGGTGTTGGAGCGGCGGTAGGGATTAGGGATGAGGGATTAGGGATTAGGGATTAGGGACGGTGGATCAGGTTCCGACAGGAGCCATCGGCCCAGCCAGTCCTGATCCCTAATCCTCTTCCCTAATCCCTCACCTCTCAGCTCAGCGTCGCCATGGCGCTGCGTTCGAAATCCTTCAGCTCGTCGAGACGGCCGTCGCGGATCTTCTCGACCCAGTGGGGGTCGGCCAGCAGGGCGCGGCCGACGGCGACGAGGTCGAACTCGTCCGCCTCGAGCCGTTTGATCAGGCCGTCCAGCGAGGCGGGCTTGGAGCCGGCGCCGCCGAAGGCCGCGATGAACTCGCCGTCGAGGCCGACCGAGCCGACGGTGATGGTCGGCAGACCGGCGACCTTCCTGGTCCAGCCGGCGAAATTCAGGTCCGAGCCGTCGAACTCGGGCTCCCAGAAACGGCGTTGCGAGCAGTGGAAGACGTCGACGCCGGCCTCGACCAGAGGGGCGAGCCACTGTTCCAGCTCGGCCGGGTCGTGGGCGTTCTTCGCCGCGAAATCGTGCGACTTCCACTGCGACAGGCGCAGGATCAGGGCCATGTCCGGACCGACGCCCTCGCGCACGGCCTTGACCACCTCGGCGCCGAAGCGGGCGCGGTCGGCGATGGTCCCGCCGCCCCAGCGGTCGGCGCGGTCGTTGAGACCGCTCCAGAAGAACTGGTCGATCAGATAGCCGTGGGCGCCGTGGATCTCGACGGCGTCGAAGCCGAGCTCGCGCGTGGCGCGGGCCGAGCGGCCGAAGGCGGCGATGGTGTCGGCGATGTCCTCGTCGGTCATCGGCTCCAGCTTGCGCTTGCCGGGGGTGGTCATGCCCGAGGGGCTGTCGACCTTGCCGAGGGGCCGCCAGTCCTCGCCCTGGCCGCGGGCGGAGCCGACATGCCACAGCTGGGGCGCGATCAGGCCGCCGGCGGCGTGGACCTCCTCCACCACCGTCTTCCATTCCGGCAGGGCGTCGCCGTGGAAGACGGGGACCTTCGGGTCGTTGCGGGCGGCGGGGCGTTCGACGACCGTGCCCTCGGTGACGATCAGCCCGACCCCGCCCTCGGCCCGGCGGCGGTAGTAGCCGGCGACGTCGCTGGTGGGGATTCCGCCCGGCGAGAAGGAGCGGGTCATCGGGGCCATGACGATGCGGTTGGGCATCTTCAGGGACTTGACCTGGAAGGGGCGGAACAGGGCGTCGACGGACATGGGCGGCTCGCTGGGAGGGACTGGAACCGACAGGGTGGCGGTCAAGGTTGCGTTTGAAAACCCTGACGTTCGAAAAATGTCCGCGTCCGCCCTTGATACGGCCCGACGTGAACGCGGCGGATGGCGGACGGCGGGTCATGGCAAGCTTCACCACAACTTGGTGTTTTATACACCCGATCACGCAATCCTGACTAGCGACCTGGCCTTCGGCATGTTGACCTGCCGGCGATCAGCCAGTGAGGGAACAGATGCTTGCCTGGGATGACTATATCGCTCCGGACGCCTCGCACGTCCTTTCAGAGTCCCTGTTGACGCCTCTCCCCTACGGAGAAACAGCGGGCGAACAGGCGGATTGGTGGAGGTCGACGCCTGCCGGGACGCCGTTTGACGAGTTCCAGCCCCAGTTCGGCTCCGAAGCCGGTGACGTCACCGAGCTGGACGAGGTCGTCGTCACCGGCGAGAGAGATCGGGACGATCCATATGACGAGTGGTGGGAGACAGGCGGCTGGGGCACGGGCAGCGGCTCGGGACCGGGCAGTGGCAGTGGGGGCGGCGGCGGCGGCGGAAGCAGCGGGCCCGACGTGAGCGGACTGGACGGGCACCAGGGACTGGATTGCGCCACCAACGCCATCAAGGACGACGTCAACCAACTGCCCACCAACAACACCAACGAACATGTCGCCATCGTCTTCCGCGGGGCCGACGGCAGGCTGTATACGAGCCCGCCCTTCACAGGATCGGGCGGCAACGTGGACTATGGGCAACTAAGTCAGTGGATGGCTGGCCGCGGCGTTGGAATGTCCGACGTGGTGGGCCTCTATCACAACCACCCGGCGTCAACGAGCAACAACCCGGACGGCGACCTGCACCGCTACCCATCCAACGTCAATTCCGTGGCGCCCGGGGCGAGTTACGACTGGCAAGTCGCCGGCATGTTCGTCGCTGGCGCCAATCAGAGCAACGCTTCCACGTTCACCCTGATCCTCGAGGATCAAAACGGCGATACGCGCACCTTCGCATACGCTGACCGGGCCCAGTACGAGAACATGACCAGGCAGGAGATGGAACAGGCCGGAAACCTGCCTCCGCCAACCGGAGCATGTTGACCGGCGTGTGAGGGTCCCGACCGTCCGGCCGCTGCACAGGACGGTGTCCGGAGCCGGCCTGGAAGGGCGTGGCCTTGGGCGAGCCTGGACTAGACGCCCAGCACGTCCGCCAGACGGGCGGCGACCACGGCGAAGCGCCGCGCGATCCGGCCGTCCCGATCGGCCGTGACCAGCGGAACGCCGGCGTCGCCCGCCAGACGCACCGCCCCGTCCAGCGGCAGGTCGCCCAGGTAGGGGATCGACAGCCGCCCGGCCTCGGCCTCGCCGCCGCCGCGGCCGAAGACGTCGCCGCTCATGTTCTCGATCAGGCCGAGGGTCGGGACGCCGACCTTCTCGAACAGCTTGTGGGCGCGGCGGGCGTCGGCGAGGGCGACCTCCTGCGGGGTGGTGACGATGACGGCGCCGTCCAGCGGGGTCTTCTGGATCAGGGTCAGCTGGACGTCGCCGGTGCCCGGCGGCAGGTCGACGACGAGGATGTCCAGCGGGGCGTCTTCGGTTCCCCAGCGGGTCTGGGTCAGCATCTGCGTCAGGGCCTGGGAGGCCATGGGGCCGCGCCAGACCATGGCGTCGGATGCCTGGGTCAGCAGGCCGACGGACATGGCCCTGAGGCCGTGGACGACATGCGGCTGCATCATGCCGTCGCGGTATTCGGGCTTGCCCGACATGCCCAGCATGGTCGGCAGGGAGGGGCCATGGACGTCGGCGTCGAGCAGGCCGACCGACAGACCGCGGGCCGACAGGGCGGCGGCGAGGTTGACGGCGACGGTGGACTTGCCGACGCCGCCCTTGCCGCTGGCGACGGCGAGGACGCGGCGGACGTGGGCCGGGCGGTCGGTCGGGACCGGGGCCCTGGCGCGGGTCTGGTCGACGGCCTGGGGCGACAGGGAGGCGGTGCGGGCGGGCTTCGTAGCGGGGGCCGTCTCGGCGGTCAGGACGACGGAGACGCGGGCCATGCCGGGGATGGCTTTCAGCGCGGCCTCGGCGGCGTCGCGGACGGGGGCGTAGAGGGCGGTGTCGCCGGGGGCGACCTCCATGACGAAGCCGGCGCGGAGTCCCTCAGGTCCGGGGGCGACGGTCAGGCCCTGGACGAGGCCGGCGGCGAACAGCCCCTGCCCGCTCCTGGGGTCGCGGACGGCGTCGAGGGCGGCGATGACGGAAGCGCGGTCGGGCAAGGCGGGAGTCCTGACGGGTTGCCGGGTCGGGGCCCGCGTTCTATCGCCGAACAGCCCCGTCCCGCGAGCCCGCATTTTGACCGAACCCCTGATCACCCTGCTGGCCGGCCCGACCGCCTCGGGCAAGTCGGCGCTGGCGCTGGAGATGGCCGAGCGGACCGGGGCCGTGATCGTCAACGCCGACAGCCAGCAGCTGTACGCCGACCTGCGGGTGCTGAGCGCCCGGCCGTCGGCGGAGGACGAGGCGCGGGCGGAGCACCGGCTGTACGGCGTCGCCGACGCGGCGGAGGCGTGGTCGGTGGGGCGCTGGAGCCGGGCGGCGATGGAGACGCTGGCCGGACTGGGCGGGCGGCCGGTGTTGTTCGTGGGCGGAACCGGGCTCTATTTCACAGCCCTGACCAAGGGTTTGGCCGATATCCCTGACATTCCGTCGGAGGCCCGGGAGGCCGCGGACCGGGCGTTCGACGCGGAGGGCGAGGCCGCGTTCCGGCGTCGGCTGGCGCAGGCCGACCCCGCGGCGGCGGCGCGGATCGAGGCGGGGGACCGGCAGAGGCTGACGCGCGCCATGGCGGTGGCGGAGCACACCGGCCGGGCGCTGAGCGACTGGACGGCCGACACCACGCCGCTGCTGGCGCCGAGGTCATGGACCGGAATGGTGATCGAGCCCGACCGGGCGGCGCTGTACGCCGCCTGCGACCTGCGGGTGGCGCGGATGGTCGAGGCCGGGGCGCCGGAGGAGGTGCGGGCCCTGGTCGCTCGCGGGCTGGCCCCTGCCCTGCCGGCGATGAAGGCGGTGGGCGTACGCGAGTTCGCCGCCCATCTGGCCGGGGAGACGACGCTGGCGGCGGCTGTCGAGGCGACACGGCAGGCGACCCGCAACTACGCCAAGCGGCAGCTGACCTGGTTCCGGAACCAGACGCCGGACTGGACGCGGGTCCAGCCCGGCTGATCCGCTCAGGCCCCGGCCTTGCCAGGCCGCCTTCGAACCACGACCGCGACCAGCCGATCCACGGCGACGGCCGCCAGCAGGGAGAGGCCGGTCAGGGGATAGAAGATCGCCAGCGGCAGGACGATGCCGAGGACGGCGGCCCGCGCCCGAGGCCCGGGCGGCGCCGGCGGGGCGCCGAGGCCGCCGCGCCTCGGCCGGCGCTTCCACCACATCATCAGACCGCTGATCCCCAGCAGCCAGATGGCGAAGCAGCCGGACAGCATCAGGATGCGGTTGGCCCAGCCGTACTGGTGACCCTGATGGACGGCGATGCCCCATTCGAAGGCCTTGGCGCCGACGCCGAACTCCGACCAGACGATGTCGGCCTTCACCGCGCCCGTGCGGCCGTCGACATAGAGGCTGCGGGCGTCCTCGGCCTGATCGACGGCGGCGGCGACGGTGAAGGCCAGGGTCGGATCGCTCGGGACGGAGACGATATAGGGCCGGGGCATGCCGGCCCGCGTCGCCGTCTCCACCACGGTGGACAGGCGCGCCGGGCCGTGACCGGGCGCGTGGAGCACCGCGTCCTCCATGGTCCAGCCCGTGCCCGCGGGCTTGTCGTGGGGACCGGCGTGGGACCACGGGCTGGCGGCGGGCGGGGCGGTCGGCCGGCCGACCCCGCTTTCGCGCACGAGGGTCGAGAACCGCTCGCCCCAGACGGCGGACCACGGCATGCCGGTGACGGCGAGGAAGGCGATGACGACACCGGCGTAGAGGCCGGTGACGGCGTGCAGATCGCGCCAGAAGGGCCGTCGTCCGGGATCGCCGGCGCGCGGCAGGGCGACGGCCACGCCCCTCCCGCGCGGCCACCACAGGAAGATCCCGGTGGCGACGAGGATGACGGCCCAGCCGGCGACGATCTCGACCAGAAGGTTGAACGGCTGGCCCAGCAGGGTCAGGCTGTGCAACGCCTTGACCACGCCCATCAGGCCGTCGCCCTCGATCGAACCGAGGGGCCGGGCGTCATAGGGGTCGACGAAGACGGTGCGCTCCCCGGCGTCGGTCCGCACCTTGACCTGGACCGCCCGGTCGGCCCGTCGCGGGACGGCGACGGAGACGGTCTGGCCGCCCCCGGCGCGGGCCTCGGCCGCGGCCGTCCAGCGGTCGGGAGAGGTCCAGGCGGCGCGCGGGGCGACCGTGGCCATGCGGCCCCAGGCGGCGGATTCGATCTCGGCCTTGAACAGATAGAGGCCGCCGGTCAGGGCCATCAGCATCAGCACCGGCAGGACGAAGAGGCCGGCGTAGAAATGCCAGCGCCAGACGGCGCGCCAGGCGCCGGACAGGCCGTTGGGAGGGGTGTCGGTCATGTGCGTGTGCCGGGGCGACGCGAGGCCGCCCCGGCTCCCTTGATCAGAAGTTCAGACGGACGCCGACGTAGGCGGCGCGGCCCTCGCCGGGGGTGAAGACCGCGGTCGGGGCGACCCCGGCGTCGGTGACGGCGTTGGCGTTCGAGACGTACCGCTCGTCCGTCAGGTTGCGCAGATCGGCGAAGAGCGAGACGCCGTTCGGCAGATCGATCCCGGCATTGAGGGACAGGGTCGTATAGCCGGGATATTTCAGGGTGTTGGCGTAGTCGACAAGGATGTCTTTCGGCGTCCACTCCACCGAGGGGGCGAGGAACCAGCCGCCCGGATGCTCGTATTTCAGCTCCGCCCGATACGCGTGCTCGGGGATGATCGGCAGGCGGTTGTCGCCATAGACCGGGTCATTGTCGAAATGAAAGTCGGACCAGGTCCAGGTCTGGCGCAGGGTGAGACGGGCGGGCCCGACGTCCGGCAGACGCCAGTCCAGCCCCGCCTCGACGCCCTGGTGAACGGTGTCGCCGGCGTTGAAGGTCGAGGCCGGGATGTCGGCCGTGACGATGTAGTTGAGCAGTTCGCCCTCGATGTGGGCGCGATAGAAGGCGACGTCGTAGAGGAAGGCGCCGCGTTGGCCGCGCGCGCCGATTTCGCCGGTCCAGGCCTGCTGGGCGTCGAGATCGACGAACCGCGGGATCGGGCTCTGGATCAGCTCGAGGAAGCTGGGCGGCTCCACCGACCGGGTGACATTGGCGTAGACCTGAGACCCTGCCTCGTCCTCCCACAGCAGACCGACGCGGGGCGAGAACCATTCGTAATTCCGCTCCGCGTCATTGGCCGGGTTCAGCCGGTTGTCGACCTCGCGCTCCGACCGGCCCCAGGAGCCGCCGGCGACCAAAGCGAGGCGATCGGTGACGAACAGCCGCCCCTCGGCGAAGACATCCACGGCCGTGGCGGTCTGCAGGGTGTCGCCGATCAGGAATCCCGCATTGCCGTTTCCGGCGTTGGTGAACACCAGACTGTCGTTGTCGCCCGTCCGCACATAGACGCCGGCGAAGGCGTCGGCGCGCAGCCCCATGACGGCGCCCGTCCAGTCCAGCCGGCCGAAGCCGCCCCAGTAGCGATAGTCGTTGTCGAGGACGACCGGGACCGGGTGGTACAGGTGCTTGTCCGCGACATAGACGCCGCCTTCGAACACGAGCCCGTCGTCGAGACGCCACCGGGTCTGGGCCGTGACCCGCACCGAGTCCACGTCGCGGGCGTAGCCGAGGGCGGTGACCGACGGCTGGACCGCCCGCGGGCGGGTCAGGGCGTCGGACAGGGTCTGGCCGCCGGAGATTTCCTGATCGAGGGCGTTGGCCTGGACGATCACGCGCACCTCGCGGTCCTCGCCCAGCCGCCGTCCGAGATTGAGGGTCAGCCGCCGGCTGTCGGCGTCCTGATGATCGAGGAAGCCTTCGCTGCCGGACCATGTGCCGGCGGCGTAGAGGTCCCAGTCGCCATGGTCGCGGGCGAGGGCCAGATGGGCCCGGCGGGTCTCGAACGATCCGCCTTCGAGCCGCAGCAGGTTGGCGGCGGCGGCGTCTCGGCCGGTCGGGGTCAGGATGTTGACGGCGCCGCCCAGCGCCGCGCCGCCGAAGCGCAGGGCGTTGCCGCCCTTGTAGACCTCGGTGTAGCGGGCGATCAGGGGGTCGAGCTCCTGGAAGTCGCCGAACCCGTCGGGCGCGCTGATCGGCACGCCGTCCTGGGCCAGCAACACGCCGCGCAGGTGCAGGGACTGGCCGATGCCGGACCCGCGGATCGACAGCCGCACTTCCTCGCCCCAGCGTTTCTGGGCGAAGACGCCGGGAACCGACCTCAGGGTGTCGGACAGGGTCAGGGCGTAGCGGTCCTCCCACGTCTCGGACGCGACGACGGCGACGGCGCCCGGAGTGCGCGACAGACGCGCGCGGGCGGCGGCGACCACGGGGGGATCGTCCGCGCCGGGGCGGCCGGTGACGATGACGGTGTCGAGCGTCGCCGCGTCGGAGGCGGCGGACTGGGCCGCGGCCGGGACGGCGTGGACGGCGAGCAGCAGCGCGCAGGGCGCCGCCGTGAGCAGATATTTCATAGGGGGTGTCCTGAAGAGGGAAAGTGCGGAGCGGACTCCGCGAACCTTGGGTCTTCAGACGGCGGGCGGGGCGGTCGATGGCGGGCGCGGCGCCAGGGCCGGCCCCGGGGTCTGGCGATCGGGGGCCGGAGCCCGATGGACCGTCGGGAGGGCGAGGCGCGCCGTCGGTCCGGGCGGCGGAGGCGGCGGCAGCAGCGAGACGAAGGCGCTGGCGAGGCAATCGGCGCAGTGGAGCCCGCCGGAGGGGTCGGTGTCCCCCGGCGTCGAGCGCCCCGCATCCATATCGACGACGAAAATCCGGTCGCCCGCGCACAGCTGGACAGGATGGCCGGCGGCCGAGGCCGCGACCGCCGACGGCAGGGTCGCGGCGAGAACGACGGCGAAGATCGCCGCCAGCAGGGCCAGCGACTTCGAGACAGACCAGGACCGGGCGGCGGGACGAGTCACGAAACCGGCCTTAGACCGTGAACGGGCCGGACGGAAGCGGGATGGACGACTTGCCTCACCGGTAGCCGGGAAGCGACGGATCAGCCCGGCAGGCCGGAGATCGCCGAATCGGTGATCGGCCCCGAAACCCGGGCGACGCAGGTCAGCGGAATCGACGATCCATTCGTCGCGCGGACGCGCGCCTCGTCCCCGGGACAGATCCGCGAACTGCCGCCGCCGAAGGGTTCGACGGCGATCGTGGCGGTCGAGGAACTGAAACAGTTGGGCGAGGCGTCGAGACGGAAGGCGCCGCCTCGCCGGGAATGCACATAGATCTGACTGCCGCCCGCCACGCGGAAGTTGTCGACGTCCGCGGCGGTGAAGCAGCGGCCCCCAGTGTCCGCGGACGCGTGGACGGGAGCGACATCCGAGGGGGCGCAGGCGGCGAGGGTGGCCGCGACGGCGGCGGCGGGCACGAGCAGTTTCATGACGACAATCTCCTTGTTGCTTTCAACCCTGCCGCTGTTCGCCGGTTCCCGCCACCGCGGCGCTTGGAAACACGGCCGCCCTCCCCTATATTGGCCTTGTCCGGGTTCGCCCGGACTATGGCGATAAACGCGCTTGTAATAAGCGGACCGGACCCGGGTGCGATTCCCGGCGGCTCCACCATTTCCTCCCGTGTATCGGCGGGCGGTGCGGGGCCGACTAGCATCGACGGACGTGTAAAGAAGACTGCTTTCGCCCGTCCTGGCCCACCGTATCGGGCCATTTTCTAACTGCGAACGATAACTTCGCTGGAGAAGTCCGCCTCGCCGCGTAATGCGGTTCGGTTGATTTCGAACACTTAAGTCCTGGGGGATCAGTTCCTCAGGCGGGGCCCGGAGGGCGCCTGCCAACAGAAGCCCTCCACCTATCTCCGGGGACGCGCCCTCCTCTTTCTTTTGGAAGATGTGGGGGCCTGCCAACAGAACCCCTGGCACTTTCCCTCCAGTTTACCGTCTGACCATCTTCCGCCGGCCGGCGCGCGCGTCTACACCCTCGACTGCAACGCCGAGGATCTGATGGCCGACGAGACCCCGCCAGTCGACGAGATGCACTATGAGCAGCTGGCGCAGGACGCCCTGCGCGGCGTCATCCGCTCGGCGCTGGAGCGCGCGGCCGAGCCGGACGGCATTCCCGGGGCGCATCATTTCTATGTGACGTTCAAGACCCGCGCGCCCGGAGTCAGCGTGCCGCCCGACGTCATGGCCAAATACCCCGACGAAATGACGGTGGTGTTGCAGCACCAGTATTGGGACCTGAAGGTCGAGGCCGACCGCTTCTCGGTGATGCTGAAATTCGGCGGCCTGCCGAAGGTGCTGTCGATGCCCTATACGGCGGTGACGCGGTTCTACGACCCGTCGGTGCAGTTCCTGTTGCAGTTCGAGGCCCCGACGGAGGTCGAGGCGGTCGCGGCCGAGCCGGAAGCCGATCCGCAGACGCCGCCCGCGCCGACCGGCGACGAGGGGCCCAAGGTCGTTTCGCTGGACCAGTTCCGCAAGAAATAGCGCCCCCCCGGCCCGCCGGGTCAGGTCCGCGGGAAGACCCGGATCGTGATCCGCTCGCGCTCGCCTTCCCGACGCTCGACCAGCAGGCGGGCGACCTGGGCGTCGTCGTGGAACAGATAGCCCTTGATGGCGTCGAGCAGGGCCTTGGCGAGGTTGTCGAGGTCGATGTGCGGCGGCTCGCCGACATGCTCCATGACGATCTCGACGACGAAATCGCCCCAGGCCGGACGCGAGGCCCACTCCTTGCGCATGAATTCATAGACCAGCGGCTTGTAGTAGCGGGCCTGGGTGGTCAGGCCGTCGATGGTGATCTCGACGGCGTCGCCGGACTCGCGCAGGCGGACCTTGCCCGTGCCGATCCAGCCGGCCGTCAAGGGCGGCACGCGGGCGGGACCTCGCCGATCAGGGTCGCCGAGCGGATGGCGACGGGCGGGATCAGCTGCTCCTGATCGTCGGCCGGCGACATCTGGATCGCCCGGGCCACCTCCAGCCCCTCGACCACATGGCCGAAGACGGCGAAGCCCTGGCGGTCGGGATTGCG
>JAXHTU010000210.1:0-1521 GCA_034189955.1 Pseudomonadota bacterium
GTGACAGAGGCCTTCAAGATCATCACCTCCGACCCGAACGTCAAAGGCATCCTGGTCAACATCTTCGGCGGCATCATGCGCTGCGACGTGATCGCCGAAGGCGTGGTGGCGGCGGTGAAGGAGGTGGGGCTGAAGGTCCCGCTCGTCGTGCGGCTCGAGGGCACCAACGTCGAGGAAGGCAAGCGGATCATCAACGAATCCGACGTCGACGTGATCGCGGCCGACGACCTGAAGGACGGCGCGCGGAAGATCGTCGCGGCCGTCAAGGGATAACCCGTAGGGCGGGGGGTCACCCCGCCGTACCCGACATGGCGGGGTGAACCCCGCCCTACGCAGGAAAGAGACAAGAATGAGCGTCCTCATCGACAAGACCACCAAGGTGATCTGCCAGGGCTTCACCGGCTCCCAGGGCACCTTCCACTCCGAGCAGGCCATCGCCTACGGCACGGCGATGGTCGGCGGCGTCACGCCCGGCAAGGGCGGGCAGACCCACCTCGACCTGCCCGTCTTCGACACCGTCCACGAGGCGGTGGAGAAGACCGGCGCCAATGCCACTGTGATCTACGTGCCGCCGCCCTTCGCGGCCGATTCGATCCTCGAGGCGCTCGACGCGAAGATCCCGCTGATCGTGGCGATCACGGAAGGCATTCCCGTCCTCGACATGATGCGCGTCAAGCGCGCGCTCGAGGGGTCGGCCTCGATCCTGATCGGGCCGAACTGCCCGGGCGTCATCACGCCGGGCGAGTGCAAGATCGGCATCATGCCGGGCCACATCCACCGCAAGGGCTCGGTGGGCGTCGTGTCGCGCTCGGGGACCCTGACCTACGAGGCGGTCAAGCAGACCTCGGACGTGGGCCTCGGCCAGTCGACCTGCGTCGGCATCGGCGGCGACCCGATCAAGGGGACCGAGCACCTCGACGTGCTGGAGTGGTTCCTGGCCGACGACGAGACCCAGTCGATCATCATGATCGGCGAGATCGGCGGCAGCGCCGAGGAGGAAGCCGCGCAGTTCCTGAAGGACGAGGCGAAGCGCGGGCGGTCGAAGCCCGTCGCGGGCTTCATCGCCGGGCGCACGGCCCCCCCGGGCCGCCGCATGGGACACGCCGGCGCCATCGTCGCCGGCGGCAAGGGCGGCGCCGAGGACAAGATCGAAGCCATGCGCTCCGCCGGCATCACCGTCGCCGAAAGCCCCGCAGGACTGGGCGAAGCCATGCTGGAAGCCATCGGGTGAGGTTCATCCGCCACTCTACTCTCGACCGCCGTCCTGCGGTCTCGCGCCTGACGCCGGCCCGCGTCGGTGCCATTATCCTCATCCCACCCTCCTCCCTGCGGGCGGAGGGAGTTCCGGTCCAACCCGTAAGGTGACCCCATGACCGAGCAATCCTCCAACGACATCTTCCGCGCCTCGTCCTTCCTGCAAGGGCACAACGCGGAGTACATCGAGCAGCTACATGCCCGCTACGCGCAGGATCCGAACGCGGTGGACGCGGGCTGGCAGGAGTTCTTCCGCCAGCTCGGCGA
>JAXHTU010000022.1:0-35136 GCA_034189955.1 Pseudomonadota bacterium
GGCGACACCGACCAGCAGGGTGAGGACCACGGCGGCGCTGAAAATCCAGCGCAGGCCGACGTAGGCCCGCCACCAGATGCTCTGGTCGAAGAGGGCGATGAAATGGGCGAAGAAGCCGAGCAGGGCGAAGGCCGCCGCCGCGTGCGCCCACCAGCGGCGGCTGCGCAGGGCGAGGACCACGAACAGGGCGAACATGGCGCCGTCGAAGGCCGCAACGCCGGCCCTGACCGTAAGCCAGACCCAGTCATCGACAAACAGACTGAAAATGAAATTTCCGAGAACCAGGCCAACCCCGAGGCGGACGGAACGGTCGCCGAGGACGAGACCGATCGCCGCGACCGCGAAGGTCGCGAGCCAGAAGACCTGCTGCACAGGCGTGCCGAGAAGGGCCAGGATCTCGCCAATGTTCATCTCCTGAGGATCAAGGCTTTGCGGCTGTCGTTCAAGCGACCTGGCGCAGCCGGCCCACGGCCGGCACGCGCGGACGGTCCTCGGCTGGCTTGGTTTCCCCCGGACCGACATACCCGGTGGTCCAGGCGATCCGCATGAGGCGGGCGTCGCGGGCCAGTTGCTTGTGACCTTCGACGAGGGCGCGGCGGGCCTTGGTCAGGGCTCCGCCGCATTTGGCGACGTGCTCCAGCGCTTCCTGCCCGACCACGGCGGCGATGCCGTGATGCATCCGGCCCCGGGTCATCAACGCCGACAGATCGCCGATCTCCGCCAGGGCGGCGTCCAGGGCGCGCTCGGCGGCGTATAGCTTCTCGGCCATCTGACGGCCAAGTTCGTTGCGATCAGACATAGGTGTGCGCTCCTCCGCCGGGGCGGGCCACTCGAAGGGTTGAGGTCGATCAGCCCAGGCCGTGGAAAGCCCGGGAGGTCACCAGCGCCAGCACCGCCAGCACGCCGATCACCGCGAACACCGCCACAATGACACTCGTATTGACGAGCCCGGGCGGTGTGGGACGGTAGAATGTCGGCGGCTGCGGGACCGGTCCGGAGACACCGCCAGAAGAGCCGGTTTCCCCGGTGGGTGACATGCTCAAACGATGCCCGGTTTCTGACCAATTTCGCCTGAACTCGGCCACCGCGTCTTGGCGCCGGCTGACGCCCAGCTTGCGATACGCCGACTGCAGGGTGTTGCTGACGGTCCGTTCGGCGATGCCCAGCCGGGACGCGATTTCCTTGTTCTTGCGGCCGCCTTCCAGCAGTCGCAGACAACTCACCTCGCGCACCGTTAGCCGGTCAGTCATGTGGCACCCCCAACGACCGAAACTTTCACCGGATTGGGGTTAAGGTCCAGAGTGTTAACCGTCTCCCCCCGAATTACGCGCGTTGCGCGGCTCGCAAGAGCGCGAACTGGTCTCCCGACCTGGCCGCGATGATCCTGAGCACCGCCTCCGCCGCAATCTCGGAGGGGTCTCGGCCCTCCCGTCCCATCAGGTCCAGAGCGGCCGTCTGTCGCGCGGTTTGACCGCGGCGTGCTTCCGGATCGCGCAACAGGCGTGCGACCTCGGCCGCCAGGTTCTCCGCCGTGGCGTCGCCCTGGATCAGTTCCTTCGCGATCTCCTCATCCGCCGCATGATTGAAGAGGGTGGCGTATTTGCCGGTGAAGAAGGGCTTCATGATCGCAAAGCTGAGCGGCTGGAACCGGTAGCTGATGACCATCGGCGCGCCGGCCAACGCCAGCTCGGTGGAGACCGTGCCGCTGGTCGCCAGGGCGACGGTGGCCGCCTTCATCGCCGAATATTTTTCGGCCTCCGGAACCAGGTGGGCGCGGAACGGCCAGGTGGCGACCTCCGCCGTGACCCTGTCGGCCACGGCGCCGGCCGCGACCACGGCGATCTCCAGCGTCGGATCGGCCCGCTTGAGCAGTCGTACAGCGGCCTCATAGACCGGGGTCATCAGTCGGATCTCGGACGGGCGGCTGCCCGGCAAGACCAGCAGAAGGGGCGCGTCCGGAGCGATCCCGCGCGCGGCGCGGAAGGCGGCGGGATCGGCCGCGCTCATGTCCACATGGAGCGCCTGGGACCCAACGACCGTGGTCGCCAGGCCCTCCCGTTCGAACCACGGCGCGTCGAAGGCATAGAGGGCCAGCAGGTGATCAACGGATGCGGCGAGAGTCTTCGCCCGACCCGGACGCGAGGCCCAGACCTGGGGGCCGACATATTTGATCAACGCCGTGTCCGGAAGCGCCGCGCGGATCGCCTTCGCCACACGGATGGTGAACCCCCAGCTGTCGATCAGGACCACGGCGTCCGGCCGTTCCGCGACGGCGAGCGCGACGGTCTCGGCGACACGTCGCTTGACCAGTCCATAGGCCTTCAGACCCTCAAGCCAGCCAATGATGGACAGCTCGGAGATATCGAAGGGACTGACGACGCCGACGCTGGCCATTTGCGGGCCGCCGACGCCGACGAATGCGACATCCTTGCCGAGCCGCTCCTCGAGTGCGCGCGCGAGCCCGGCGCCGAGCGCGTCGCCGGACGCCTCGGCCGCGACCAGCATGACCTTCAGCGGCCGGGTCACCGGCTTTCTCCCCAGACGAACAGACCCAGCCGGTCGGCGGCCTCGACGATGGCGGCCTGGTCGATCAGGATCAGTTTGCCGGCGACGCCCGCAACGCCCGCGAGACCGGCCGCGGCGGCCAGTTCGATGGTTCGCGTGCCCATCACCGGCATGTCGACCCGCAAATCCTGGATCGGCTTGGGGGCCTTGCCGAGCGCGCCCTTGGGGCCGCTCGATGAGCCGCGCAGGTCAGCCGGCAAGGCCGCGACACGCGCCAGCATCGCATCGGTGCCCTCCTGCGCCTCGACCGCCAGGACGAGGCCGTCGCAGACGACCGCGCCCTGTCCGATGTCGAGTTCGCCAGCCCGTTCCGCGACATGAAGCGCCTTTTTGAGGTCAGCCAGCTGCTCCGGGGTGGGAGATTTCGCCCCCAGGGCGCCCGCCGGCAGGATCTCGCCGCCGAGGATGTCATCGGCGCCCTCGATGGCGTAGCCCTCGGCTTCGAACACCGACAGGATTTTCCGCAGCAGGGCGTCGTCGCCCTTGGCTGCCTCGGCGACGATGCCGGGCAGCAGGGTCATGCCCCTGAAGTCGGGCTTCAGGCTCTTGAAGTCCGGCCGGTTCACCGTACCGGCGAAACACACCGCATCGCACCCAGCCTTCTTGAGGGCGGACAGCACCCGGCCGATTTCGGCCAGACCCGCATCCACACCCGGATAGCGGGCCAGATGGGGATCGGCGAACCCGGCGAGCCGGATCACGAACACCGGCCGCCCTTCGGCCTCGCAACGGGCCGCCACGGACAGCGGCAGGGCCCCGCCGCCGGCGATGAGGCCAAGCCTGCTCATTCGCCCGGCAGACAAAGCGGACGTTTGCCGTCCTCGCGGATGAAGGCGACGATTTCCATGATCTCCGGCAGGTCGGCGTAGCTGCCCGCGACCGCATCCACCCGGTCGGCGAAGGTCCCCGGCGCCTCAAACAGATCACGGTAGGCGGCGAGCAGCCGGCGAATGGCGTCCTTGCCATACCCCTTGCGCTTCAAACCGATCAGGTTGAGCCCGTGCAGGCGAGCGTGATTGCCCCAGGCGGAGCCGTAGGGAATGACATCGCGGGTCACCGCCGCCAGTCCGCCGACGATCGCCCCCTGCCCGACCCGGCCGTTCTGGTGCACGGCGGCCAGACCGCCGAGGAACACCTTCGAGCCGATCCTGGCATGCCCGCCGAGGGTGGCGTTGTTGGCCATGACGACATGGTCGCCGATGATGGCGTCATGGCCGACGTGGGCCCCGGTCATGAACAGGCCGTTCGAGCCGACCCGGGTCACGCCCGCCCCCTGCGGCGTGCCGCGGTTGAAGGTCGAATGTTCCCGGATCAGATTGTCCTCGCCAATCTCGAGCGTGACCGTTTCGCCCCGGTAGCCGGCGTGCTGCGGATCGCCGCCGATGACGGCGAAGGGGTGGACGACGGTGCGGGCGCCGACCGTCGTGTCCTGCTGGATCACCACGTGGCTGATCAGATGCACATCTTGCTGCAGGACGACCCCGGGGCCGACGATGCACCATGGGCCGATCCGCACCCCGTCCGCCAGGCGCGCTTCGGTGTCGACAAGGGCCGTGGGATGGATGCTCACGGCGCGACCGGCGGATCGACGGTGACCATCATGGCGGCGAAGTCGGCCTCGGCCGCCAGCTTGCCGTCGATGAAGGTCTCGCCTCGGAATTTGAAGATGTCGCCGCGCTGGCGGGTGATTACGACCTTCATGCGCAGCTGGTCCCCCGGTCGCGCCGGCTTGCGGAAGCGGACGCCGTCGATCGACATGAACATGATGATCTTGCCCTCGACCGAGACGTCGAGGGTCTTGGACATCATCAGCGCCCCGGTCTGGGCCATGGCCTCGACGATCATCACGCCGGGCATGACCGGATCGACGGGGAAGTGGCCGGGAAAATAGGGCTCGTTGTGGGTGACGTTCTTGATGCCGGTGATTGAGGTTCCCGGGACGAAATCCTCCGCCTTGTCGATCAGCAGGAACGGATAGCGGTGCGGCAGGCGCCGCATGACCTCGGCATAGTCGATCTTCACCCCGGCGTCCGTCTCGTCAGTCATTCCCGCTTTCCCTGCGTGCCTTTCCGGACGCCTGTTTGGCGAGCCAGATCGCTTCACGCAAGAACTGTCGCAGAGGTTTGGCCGGATAGCCCGACCAGGTTTCGCCGGCGGGAATGTCCTGAAGGACGCCGGCGCCGGCCGCGACGCGGGCCCCCTCGCCGATCTTCAGGTGATCGCCCACCCCGGCCTTGCCGCCGAAGATGGCGCCATCGCCGACCGTGACCGAACCGGAGATTCCGGTGTTGGCCGCCATCAGGCAGTTTCTTCCGATGACGCAGTTGTGGCCTATCATGACCAGATTATCGATCTTGGTGTTCTCGCCTATGACGGTATCGTCATAGGCCCCGCGGTCGATGCAGGAGTTGGCGCCGACGCTGACGCCGTCCTGCAGGATGACCCGACCCAGTTGCGGCACGTCGACGGGGCCCGTACGAGAGCCGGCTGCGCCGAAGCCGGGCTCGCCGATACGTGCGCCGGCCAACAGACGCACCCGGTCGCCAATGAGGGCGAACCCGACCGTGACGTTCGATCCAATGAGGCAGTCGCGCCCGATCTGGACGCCCGGACCAATCACGGTGTTGGCGCCGACCCGGGTTCCACGCCCGATCCGGGCCCCCGCTCCAAGCACCACTCCGGGCTCCAGCACGACGGTGTCGTCTTCGATCACCTCAGCCGGGTCGATGGAACGAGCCAGGGGAATTGCGCGGTGAAAAAGAAGGGAGGCCCTCGCCCATGCGGCCTGGGTCTCGCCAGTGACGATAACGGCGGCGTGCGAGGGCGCCGCCTCGACCGCGGAGGCTGAAACGATGACGCATTCGGCGCGCGTGGACGACAGCGCCTCGAGAAATCGGCGATCCCCCAGGAAGGCGACGTCGCCTTCGCCCGCGGTCGCCAGCGGCGCGACGGCGGAAACCATCTGGTCTCCGCCGCGCAATGTCTCGCCCCCGATCCGGTCCGCGAGCGCCGCGACCGTCATGGCCGGCAGCGGCTCGAAGAACCGCGTATCGGGGCCTCGCCCCATATTACTGGGCCGGCTGTTGGGCCGGGACCGGCATGCGGCTGAACGAGAGCGTCGGCAGAGCCGCGTTCACGCGCTGGATCGCGGCCTCGGTCAGATCCATGGTCGGATTCACGCGCATCACGCCGTCCCGTGAAATCAGGATGCCGCAACCGCGCTCGTTGTAGAGCGCCAGGATGATCGGATCGGCCGCCTGGGCGATCTGCTGGAGTTGCATGGCCTGGGTGTAACGAAGCTCGCCTTCACGCGTCTGGGCCAGATTGCGGGCCTCCTGGTAGCGGGTCGCAAGCGCCTGTTCGCGGGTCGCGAAGTCGGCTTGCGGAATGGTGCCGCGGCCCTGCTGAAGCTGCTGACCTTCCGACTGGATGAACTGCTCATAGGGCGCCAGTTCGGCCTGCACTTCCTGTTGCAGACGTTGCATTCCGGTCTGAACGGCCTGGCCCGCGGTCGACTGGGCCAGCAGGCGGTCATGGTGATAGACGCAGACGCCCGGAATGGCGGGGCCGAAATTCTGCTCCTGGGCGGCCGCGGCGGATCCGGTGAGCAGGGCGAGGGCGAGGGCGCCGAAAGCGAGAGTTTTCATCTTTAAGCCTTTGCGCGGGCAGAGAGCCCGTCAGTTAGAATTGGGTTGAGGTCGAGAAGCGGAAGGTTTCGGTCTTGTCGTAGTCTTCCTCACCGAGGATGTGACTGAGATCGAAGCGGATCGGACCCATGGGCGAGCGCCAGTGGATGCTGACGCCGGCCGATGCCCGAAGTTCCAGATCATCGACGATCCGGCTGCTTGGATTGCCGTTTGCGTCCACCGTATAGCGGTCGTCCAGCATACCGACGGTGCCGACGTCGGTGAACAGCTCGGTACGAATGCCATATTCCTCCGGCAGGCCGTTCGGAATAGTCAACTGAAGGGTGCCGATAACGTAGAAATTGCCGCCAAGGGCGTCCGTGGTGCTCAGATCGCGCGGACCGATACCGGCCGTTTCGAAGCCGCGGAAACTGTTGCCGCCCTTGAAGAAGCGGTCGTTGATCCGGATCGGGTCGCCGCCCCATCCCGAAACGTACCCGGTCGAGGCCGCGGCCGTGACGATCCAGTTGGGCGTAATGCCCCAGAAGGCCGAAACGTCGGCCTCGGTCTTCAAATAGTTCACGTCGCCGCCGATGCCGGCGAGATCCTGACGGATCGTGCCCGTCCACCCCCGCGTGGGGCGAACCGGATCGTTCCGACGATCGACCAGCAGGGTATAGCCGGCCGACGAGTTGATGAACGAGCCGACCTGGTCGCAGAGGGCGGACGAGCCAGCGCCCGCGGTGCCGCAGAAATTGTTCGGAACGATGATCTCGTCCGCCTTGAGGAAATAGCGGGTGCTGAACAGGGTGTAGGCGTTCAGCGGATAGGAGAGGCGCACGCCCCCTCCGGTCGAGCGGTAGTCGTAGGACGAATACTCGCTGAGATCGTAGCGCGAATGGAAGGCGTCAAAGCCCGCGCGCAGGTCGCGACCGAGGAATTTGGGCTCGGTGAAGCGGAAGTCGATCTGCTGGCGCAGGGAGCCCCACTCGACCCGGGCGACGACGTTCTGGCCCCGACCGCGGAAATTCCGTTCCGTGATTCCAAGGTTGACGACGAAGGAGTCGACCGAGCTGAAGCCCGCGCCTACCGACAGTTCGCCGGTCGGCTGCTCGGTGACGGTGACATTGACGACCGAACGGTCGGGGGCGGATCCCCGGGCTTCCTCGACGGTCACCTCCTTGAAGAAGCCGAGGCCGCGCAGGTTGTTGCGCGACCGCTCCAGCAGGGTCCGGTTGAAGGCGTCGCCTTCGGTCAGCATCATCTCGCGGCGGACGACGTTGTCGAGGGTGCGGGTGTTGCCGATGACGTTGATGCGATCGACGTAGACACGCTGCCCTTCGCGGATGTTGAAGGTGATGTCGATGGTGTCGGTGTCGGGATTGGCCGTATAGGTCGGCTCGATCTCGACGAACGCGTAGCCGGCGGAACCGGCGGCGAAGGTCAGGGCGTCGACCGCGGACTCGATCTTGTCGCTCTCATACAGCTGGCCGGACCGGATCGGCAGCAGCAGCTTGAGGAAATCCGTGTTCAGCCGATCGTTCTCGGTGACGACGTCCACGACGCCGAATGTGTAACGATCGCCCTCGTCGAGCGTGATGGTGATGCCGAAGGCGCTGTCGTCCGGGGCCAGTTCCGCGATCGCGGACACGACCCGGAAATCATAGTAGCCGCGATTGGTGTAGAAGCTGCGCAGCTGTTCGCGGTCGTAATCCAGCCGGTTCGGGTCGTAGTTGTCGTTCGACGAGAAGAGCTTCCACCATTCCGACCGCTTGGTGACCATCACCTCCTGCAGGTCGCCATCCGAGAAGGCGGTGTTGCCAAGGAACGTGATCGCCCGGACGCCGGTCTCGGGCCCCTCGTCGATCTCGAAGACGACATCGACGCGGTTCTGCTCCAGCTGGATGAGCTTGGGCGTGACCGTGGCCGAGATCCGGCCGGACAGACGATACAGTTCGACGATCTTGCCCACGTCTTCCTGGACCCGGGCGCGGGTGTAGATGCCGCGGGGGGCCAGGGTGACCTCCTCGCGCAGCTTGTTCTCGGCGAGCGCGCCGTTCCCCTCGAACACCACCTGGTTGATGATCGGGTTCTCGACGATCTCGACCACGAGGTCGCCGTTCGGCTGGACGCCCAGCTGGACGTCGGCGAACAGCTGGGTCCGGGTCAGGGTGCGGACCGCCACATCGAGGACCGCGGCGTCGACCATGTCGCCCGCCTGGATCGGCAGGTAGGACAGGATGGTGGTCTGGTCGATCCGCTGATTGCCGCGCACGAGGATGCGATTGACCAGGACCTGCTGGTCCTGCGCCGCCGGGGCCGTCCGGGCCGCTTCCTCGACGACGACCGTCGGCGTCGGCGGCTCCGCCGGGGCGGTCTGGGCCAGCGCCGGGCCAGCGAGTCCGGCCGCGACCACAAGGGTCAGCAGACTCGGGCTCAGGCCGCGAGCGAAACGAAGGGCGGACGCGTCTTGTCGAATCATGCGGGAAACCATCGGGGGCTGGCGTCGGCTCATGAGGCGAGCCCGCCGAGGAAGGTGAACAGGCCGTTTTTCTGCAGGTCGTTCCAGGTGGCGAACAACATCAATCCCGCCAGCAAAGCAAGACCGACGCGGTAGCCGGCTTCCTGAATGCGTGCGGGAACAGGCCGGCGCGCTACAGCTTCATAGCCGTAGAACAGAAGGTGGCCCCCGTCGAGTACGGGGATTGGCAGGAGGTTGACGATGCCGATTCCGATCGAAACGAGGGCGGCGAAGCTGAGGAAGGTCAGGGCGAGATTGGCGGCCATCCAGCCGGGATCGGGATTGGCGTCCACGGCCTGCTGGGTCACGCCCCCGGCGGCCTTGGCGATGCCGATGGGACCGTTGAGCAGGTCGCCGGACTCCTTGCCCATGAAGATGCGGCCAATATAGGTCACGGTCGTGGAGACCGTGGAGCCGATGGTCTCGAGACCTTTGCCGAAGGCCTCGACGGGATTGAGGGTGCGGAAACTCAGATCACCGGGCAGCGCCTGCATCTGAATGCCGATCTGGGCGATCTTCACCCGTCCGGCGATCTGGTCGTCGACCTCGTTCCGCACCGGAGTCGCCGTCAGGGTCAGTTCCCGCCCGCCCCGGTCGACCCGGAAGCGGACCGGATCGCCGGCGCTCATGACGACGATCCGGGCGACGTCGCGCTGGTCCGTGACCGGTCGGCCGTTGATGGCGACAATCAGATCGCGGGGCTGGAACCCCGCCGCCGCCGCCGGACTCCCGGGCTGCGTGCCATGCACCCGCGGCGCCGCGACCTGCTCGCCGACGACGCTGAACAGGATGGTGAACAGCACCATGGCCAGCAGGAAATTCGCCGCCGGGCCGGCCGCCACGATCAGGGCTCGCTGCCAGATCGGCTTGAAATGGAAATAGTCGCGCTCGGCCCCGGGACCGTGCTCGGCGATCACGCGTTGGCGCAATTCGGCAAGGCCGGCCTGATCCGGAACGCTGGAGGCGTCGAGATCGCCGGAAAATTTCACGTAGCCGCCCAGCGGCAACCACGCCATCCGCCACTCCGTGCCGTGCCGGTCCAGCCGGCTGACGATGGTCTTGCCGAAGCCGATGGAAAACCGGTCGATCTTGACGCCAAAGGCGCGCGCGACAAGGAAATGGCCCAGTTCGTGGATGGTGACGATGAACGTCAGCACCAGCAGGAACGGCACGATGTAGAGCAGCGCCTGGCCGAGGAAGCCCGTCATGCCGATATGATATCCTTCGCCGTTCAGGCCGCCGCCGCCAGACCCCGGACGATCGATTCCGCCTCCCGCCGCGCCTGAGCATCCACGGCCAGAGCCGCGTCACAGGCGTTGCGGGACCCGGAATCCACCCCCGACGTCGTTACGCGCGACAAGGTGTCGGCGACGACTGCGGCAATATTGAGAAAGCCCAGCCGACGGTCAAGAAATGCGAGCGCCGCGACCTCGTTGGCCGCGTTGAACACGATGGGCGCCGAACCGCCCGCCCGAAGCGCTTCCCGCGCCAGGCCGAGGGCCGGAAACAGGGCTTCGTCGGGCCGCTCGAAGGTCAACTGACCCAGGGCCGCGAGATCCAGCTTCGGCGCCGGCCAGGCGATCCGGTCCGGCCATGCAAGGGCGCAGGCGATCGGAGTCTTCATATCCGGCGGACCCAGCTGGGCCAGGGTCGAGCCGTCGACGTATTCGACGAGGCTGTGGATGATCGACTCCGGGTGCACGACGACATCGATACGATCGGCCGGCATGTCGAACAGATAGGCCGCCTCGATCGCCTCCAGCCCCTTGTTCGCCATGGTGGCGCTGTCGACCGAAATTTTGGCCCCCATGCTCCAGTTGGGGTGGGCCACGGCCTGTTCGGGGGTGATGTCGGCGAGCGAGTCTCGCGGCAGGCCACGGAACGGTCCGCCCGACGCCGTCAGAACCAGTTTTGCGACCTGGTGCGGCGCATCGTGCGGAAACACCTGGAAGATGGCGGAGTGCTCCGAATCGACCGGAATGACCTTGCCGCCCGCGCGCCTCACCCGCTGAAGCAGCGCCGGACCGCAACAGACGAGGCTTTCCTTGTTGGCCAGGGCCAGGGTCGCCCCCGTATCCGCGGCCGCCCAGGCCGAGCGCAGGCCAGCCGCCCCGACGATCGCCGCCATGACCCAGTCGGCGGGACGGGCGGCGGCCTCGATCACGGCCCCCTCCCCCGCGGCGACCTCGACGCCGGTTCCGGCCAGGGCCTCTCTCAGCTCGTCGAGCCGGGCAGGATCCGCGGTGACCGCCAGTCTGGGCTTCCAGCGCCGCGACTGTTCCGCCAGCCGGACGATATTCGCGCCGCCGGTCAGGGCCTCGACCTCGAACATCCCGGTTCCTGCCGCCTCGGCCTGCTCCATCAACTCGAGGGTGGACGATCCGACCGAGCCGGTGGAGCCCAACACCGTGACGCGCCGCCGGATCATGCGCCGGTCCCGAACGTCACGACAAGCAGACGGCCGCAGGCGACGATGACGACCGCGAACATCAGGCCGTCGACCCGATCCAGCAGGCCGCCATGGCCAGGGATCAGCTTGCCCGCGTCCTTGACGCCATAACGCCGCTTGAGGGCCGATTCCCACAGGTCGCCGGCCATGGTCGCGAGGGCCGCCGCCAGCCCCAGAACGCCGCCCCAGGCCGGCCCGACGCCCATGTCGAGAAAGGTCGCCAGCAACACGCCCGCGACCGTCCCTGCGGCCAGTCCGCCGATGAAGCCGGACCAGGTCTTGTTGGGCGAGAAGCGCGGCCAGAGCTTCTTTCCGCCGATCAGGTTGCCGACCAGATAGGCCATGATGTCGGACGCCCAGGCGATGATGAAAGCCGACACCGTCCAGGCCAGCCCGCCCGGCTCCGTGCCGTCCCTCAGCCAGATCAGCAGCACCGCCGGCCAGCCGAGGTAGAGAACCCCATAGGCGGCGTCGACCGCCTCCTGTCCGCGGCTGCGCGCGAACAGTCCGGCCGCCGCGGCGCAGAACACCAGCATCACCAGCGCCAGCGACAGCTGCTCGGCGTGGGCCGAAATCACCGAGGCGAACAGACCGAAGCCGACGGCGCCCGCCATGACCCGCCACGCTGTCGCCGCGCTCATCGTCGCCCATTCCACCGCCAGCACGGCGCAGGCCAGCAGCATCAGGGCGAGGAACCACAGCCCGCCGGCCCAGATGGCGAGAACCGCCGCCGGGGCCAGCACCACGGCCGACGCAAGCCTGAGGCCGATATCGGCGGCGCGCATCGCCATCAGACGACCGCGCGCGCGGGAGGGGACGACAGGCCGCCGAAGCGCCGATCGCGGTTCCGGTACTGCGCCACGACATCCGCCAGCGCCTCGGAACCATAGTCCGGCCAGAGAACCTGCTGGAACACGAGTTCGGCGTAGGCGGCCTCCCACAGCAGGAAGTTCGACAGCCGCTGCTCGCCGGAGGTGCGGACGATCACGTCGACGGGCGGCCCGCCCGCGGTCGAGAGCCCCTGCCCCAGCGTCGCCTCGTCCAGCGGACCGGTCGCCTGCCCCGCGAGCACCTGATCCACATAGCGCTTCGCCGCATCGACGATGTCGGCCCGGCCGCCGTAGTTGAAGGCGACCTGCAGCAGGAATTTATGGTTGTGCGCCGTCGTCGCCTCGGCGTTGTCGATGATGGCGACGATATCGGCCGGGAGCCCCTCGCGACTGCCCAGCACCCGCACGCGAACGCCCTCGCGCTCCAGCCGCTTGAGATCGCTGGTCACATAGGAGCGGACCAGACCCATCAGGTCGGACACTTCATCGGCGGGCCGGCTCCAGTTCTCGGTCGAAAAGCCGAACACGGTCAGACAGCGGATGCCCAGGGCCGGCGCCGCCTGCACGGTGCGCTTCAGCGCCTGGACGCCCTCGCGATGTCCCATGGTGCGCGGCAGGCCGCGCGCCTGCGCCCAGCGCCCGTTGCCGTCCATGATCAGGGCGACATGGCGGGGCCCGTCGGAGGCGGGCGAAGGCTCGAGGGGTTCGACGGGCATGACCGGCGCGTATCCTACGGCAAAACGCGCCGTCAAACCTGCATGATCTCAACTTCCTTGGCCTTCAAGGTCTCGTCGATCCGCTTGATGGCCGCGTCCGTGTCCTTCTGGACCTCGGCCTCCATCTTCTTCTGCTCGTCCTGGCTGATCTCGGAGGCCTTTTCGGCCTTCTTCAGATCGTCATTGGCGTCGCGACGGACGTTGCGGACGGCGATCTTCTGCTGCTCGGCGTATTTGCCGGCCAGCTTGGCCAGGTCCTTGCGGCGCTCCTCGGTCAGGGCCGGCACCGGAATGCGCAGGGTCTGGCCGTCGACGATCGGATTCAGCCCCAGGCCGGCGGCGCGAATGGCCTTCTCGACCGGTCCGACCATGCCCTTGTCCCAGACGCTGACCGAAAGCATGCGCGGCTCGGGCACGCTGATGGCGGCGACGCTGTGCAGGGGCGACATCGAGCCATAGGCCTCGACCTGGACCGGTTCCAGCAGGCCGGCGTTGGCGCGACCGGTGCGCAGACCGGCGAACTCCTCGCGCAGGGCGCCGACCGCCTTCTCCATGCGGTCGCGGTAGGTCTTGAGATCAGGCTTGGCCATGGTCGTTTCTCTCGTTCTTGAACGGCTTGTCAGGCTGACTTGGCGTTTGAGGTAATGACCGTGAAGGTCCCCTCGCCGGTCAGGGTCTTGCGCAGCGACCCGTCCTCCCGGATCGAGAAGACCACGATCGGAATGCCGGAGTCACGCATCAGGGCGATGGCCGAGGCGTCCATGACCTTGAGGTCCCGCGCCAGCACATCGTGATAGGTCAGGGTCTCGTAGCGCGTCGCCGACGGATCCTTCTTGGGGTCCGCGGTATAGACGCCGTCGACGCTGGTGCCCTTCAACAAGGCGTCGCACCCCATTTCGGCGGCCCGAAGCGCGGCTCCCGAGTCGGTGGTGAAGAAGGGCGCGCCGACGCCGGCGGCGAAGATCACCACCCGACCTTTTTCGAGGTGCCGCAGAGCGCGCCGGCGCACATAGGGCTCGGCCACGGCGTTCATCGTCAGGGCGCTTTGGACCCGGGTCTGGACGCCGATCTTCTCCAGCGCCGCCTGCATGGCGAGGGCGTTCATGACCGTGGCCAGCATGCCCATATAGTCGGCTGTGGCGCGCTCCATGTCGCCGGCGGCCTTGCTCAGTCCGCGGAAGATGTTGCCGCCGCCGATGACGAGGCAGATCTCGACCCCCTCACGCGCGACCTGGGCCACCGCCTCGGCCACCTTGGCGACCGTCTTCATGTCGATGCCATAGGGCTGGTCGCCCATCAGCACCTCGCCCGAGACCTTCAGCAGGACGCGCTTGTAGCGGAACTCGGGCGGGGCATCGGGCATGGGGCGGTCCTGGGGGCGGCGGATTCGGCTCCTTATAGGTAGGGCCCGCCGGGGATTCAAAGCCTACCAGCAGTCGGCCCCGATTCCGGGCGCGCGAACGGCCAGCAGGATGCGGCTCCGCTGTTCCCGGGTGATCGCGCCGGACGCCTCCAGAACGCAGCCGACGACCGTGTTCGAGTTCGGAGCCAGCAGACCATACTGAAGGCCGCGAGCCTTCAGGTCCGCCTCGACCCGCGCCAGCGCCGCCGGCGCCGCCGCCACGCGCCCGGGATCATCGGTGATCAGGGTCATCTCGTGCAGGGCCTGACCCGAACTCGGGAAGTCATAGGCGTCCGGACCGTAGGCCGTCACCCGGGCCCCCAAGTCGCCGCCGTCCGGCCTGTCCGTGTCGAATTTGGCGTTCTGGCTGGCCGAGAAGGCGACGGCGGGGCCGCTCTCCGGGACCACCAGCAAATAGGCGTGGCGCGGAAACATCAGATAGTGGGCCGGCCACTTGGTCGTCCGGACCCATGGATCCCCGTCGGGGCCCAGGGCATGGACCCCGACATAGATGCCGGGCGGCAGGGTGCGGCTGTCGAACCGGCCGAAACGACGGACGACGTGGTCGGCCATGACGTGGTCCAGCAGGAAGACTCCGCCCTCGGCCTTCCGCGTGAAATGGGCGCGGATGTCGGCCGCGGCCGGCGCCGTCCCGAGATCCTCGCCATGCACCGAAACAAAAGCCTCGGCTGAGACCGGATCGCCGTCCGCCGGGCTGAACCACAGGCCGCGAACCTCATCGACCATGCGGTCGAGAGGATCGCCACCCCGGAAGGTGGTCAGGCTCAGCGTCAGATTGACCAGCGCGAACAGAAACACGAACCCGCCCGTCGCCTGAAACAGGATCAGCGCCCATTTGCGCCAGCCCCGCAGCGGATGCCGCGCGTGCCGGACCCGCTCCAGCGCCGCGCGGCTTCTCCGCCTCACCCGTTCCCGCATACGTTCGGCCATATGCGGTCCGTGCCCCTACAGTCGGAGAATGACCGTCTCGACGATGGGACGTCGGTCCCAGATCTGCTGGCTGGCTTTCTTGAGCGCCCGCGACACGGCCTGTTCGATGACCATCTCGTCCTCGAGCGCCGGGCCCTTCAGCTTCATCACCGCCTGTTCGGCGCGTTCCGCCAGATCGTCGAGGGCGTCGCCCAGAGGCGATTCCGCATCGCCCGGAAGGCCGATGGCCCGCACGTCGATGTCGCTGACGATCTTGCCGCGCCTGTCCATGGCGAAGCTGACGATCAGCACGCCGTTGGTCGAGGCGTGACGCCGCTCGTGCAGGGCCTCGCCCTGCTCCGTGACCAGACGCCCGCCGTCGACATACAGCCGGCCGCTGGGCACTTCATCGATGATCGCCGCGGGTCCGGGGGCCAGCCGCACCATGTCGCCGTTGCGCGGCGTGACCTGCTCGGCGACGCCGAGGTCCTTCGCCATATTGGCGTGCTCGGCCAGATGGCGGCGCATGCCGTGCGTCGGCACCGCGATGCGCGGGCGCGCCCAGGCGTACATCTGCTTCATCTCGTCCCGGCACGGGTGGCCGGAGACGTGCACATGCGGATGGTCCTTCTCGGTGTAGAGCCGCACGCCGCGGTCGGCAAGCTTGTCCTGCAGGGCGGCGATCGACAGTTCATTGCCCGGGATGACCCGCGACGAGAAGATGCAGTGGTCGCCCAAGCCAAGCTTGATGAAGGGGTGGGTGCCCTGGGCCGCCCGTGACAGGGCCGCGCGGTCCTCGCCCTGGCTGCCGGTGCAGAGGTACAGGATTTCATCGGCGGGCCAGACGCGGGCCTCTTCCTCGGACAGGATGCGCTGGCTGTCGTTGAACAGGCCGACGTGGCGGGCCGCCGCGGTGATCCGGTGCATCGACCGCCCGGCCAGGGCCACGCGGCGTCCGGCCAGCTGGGCGGCCTTGATGACGCTGACCATGCGGGCAACGTTCGAGGCGAAACAGCCGACCGCGATCCGGCCGGTCTTCAGGCTGCCGATCAGCTCGATCAGCCCCGCCTGGGCGTCCAGTTCGGAGCCGGCCTGGCCCTCGACGAAGACGTTGGTCGAGTCGCAGACCATGGCCAGAAGGCCTTCGTCGCCCAGTTTGGTGATGGCGGCGATGTCGGTCGGCTGGCCGATGACCGGACTGGGGTCCAGCTTCCAGTCGCCGGTGTGGAACACCGTGCCCAGCGGCGTCTTGATCGCCAGCGAGTTCGGCTCGGCGATCGAATGGGTCATGGTGATCATCGTCACCTGGAACGAACCGAGGTCGATTGTCCCGCCCAGCGGCACCTCGATGATCTTCACCTCGTTCAAGATGCCGGCTTCGCGCAGCTTCTCGCGGATCAGGAAGGCGGTGAAGGGCGTGGCGTAGATCGGCGCCTTGATGCGGTGCCACAGCCAGCCGAGGGCGCCGATGTGGTCCTCATGCCCGTGGGTCAGGACGATGCCGCGGATCTTTTCGCCGTCGAGGAAGGCCGGATCGGGCACGATGACATCGACGCCGGGCGTCGACAGATCGCCGAAGGTCACGCCGACGTCGACGATCAGCCATTCGCGATTCGCCTCCGGCCCGTAGCCGTAGACATTCAGGTTCATACCGATCTCGCCCGACCCGCCGAGCGGGACGAAGACGAGTTCGTCGTTGGATTGTTTTTTCATGTGTCCTTTAGATGGGTGTTCCGCCGCCAGATTTCGAGGAGGCCGCGGATAGTGAGGTCCGGATCAAACCGGTCGATGGATTCTGTGGCGCCTTCGAACAGCGAGGCGACGCCGCCGGTGCCGATGACGGTCATGGGCTTGCCCCACTCCGCCTTGATGCGTGCGACGAGGCCTTCGATCAGGGCGACATAGCCCCAGAAGACGCCCGACTGCATGTTGGACACCGTGTCCTTGCCGATCACGCGATCGGGCTTCTGGATGGCGATGCGGGGCAACATTGCGGCGGCCTCGTGCAGCGCCTGAAGGCTCAGGTTGATCCCCGGCGCGATCAGTCCGCCCTCGAAGGCCCCGTCCGCCGCGACGACATCGAAGGTCGTGGCCGTGCCGCTGTCGATGACGATCAGGTCGCCGGGATAGACCAGATGCGCCCCGATGGCGTTGACCAGCCGGTCGGCGCCGGCCTCGCTCGGCTTGGTGATCCGCGCCGTCATGCCCAGCTCGACATTATCGCCGATGACCAGCGGCTCGACCGAAAGATAGCGGCGCGACAGGTTCCTAAGATTGAAGATCGACTGCGGCACCACGCTGGAAATGATGCAGCCGTCCAGCTGGGCGATAGAAAGCCCGCGCATGGCCAGCAACTGGCTCAGCCAGACGGCGTATTCGTCGGCCGTGCGATTGGCGTGGGTCGCGGTCCGCCATTGGGCGACCCATTCGCCCCCGTCATGCACCGCGAACAGCGTATTGGTGTTGCCCTGCTCGATCGCCAGCAGCATCACGCGGCCTCCCCGAAGAAGACGTCGCCGGCCGAGATCAGCCGCAGCGACCCGTCCGCCAGTCTCAGTTTCAGCGCCCCGTCCGGGGCCACGCCCTCGGCCCGACCCTCGATGGTCTCGCGGCCCAACCGCGCCACGGCGGGGCCGTCCAGCCCCGGAGTCCGGGCCTGCCAGGCGTCGAGGATCGGCTGGAAGCCAAGCGTTTCCCAGCGGTCCATCCAGACCGCGAACGCCCCGGCCAGAATCGCCACCGCCGCTTCGACGGTCGGCGGGGTCAGCACATCGCCGCGTAGATGATGAACCAGCGCCGTCGCCGGCCGCTCGGTCCCCTCGGGCGCCCGCGCGAGATTGACCCCGATGCCGACCGCCAGCCACAGGCCGCCGGCCTCGTGCGACCCGGATTCGACCAGCACGCCGGACGCCTTGTCGCCGGCCAGCATCACGTCATTGGGCCATTTGATGGTCACCAGCGACGGCGGCGCGAAGGCGTCCAGCAGGTCGGCGATGGCCAGGGCGGCGATGAAGGTCACCTGGGCCGCCTCGGCCGGCGGCTTGCGTGTGGTCGTCAGCAGGGTGGCGAACAGATTGCCGGTCTCGCTGTCCCACGCCCTGCCCCGGCGCCCGCGGCCGGCCGACTGCCGCCGGGCGACGACCCAGAGCGGGCCGGTCTCGCCGGCCTCGGCCCGGCGACGGGCGTCCGCATTGGTCGAGTCGGTCTGTTCAAGCAGCAGGACGGGCGCGGCCGAAGCCACCGTCAGCCCGCCCCGTAGCCGACCGCCGCCGCCCGCGCGAGGGGCTCCAGCCAGGTCAGGGCGACCATCACCAGCGGGAAGGAGAACAGGGCCGCGGCGATGGCGATGGTCTTCGCCTCGACCGGCGAACGGTCGATCGCCTCGACGCCCTCAGGGGCCGGATCGAACCACATCAGCTTGATGATCCGCAGATAGTAGAAGCCGGCCACGACCGACGCCACCAGACCGGCGGCGCCGACCATCCAGTAGCCGGCCTCGGCCGCGGCGCCGAACACGTAGAATTTGCCCCAGAAGCCGGCCAGCGGCGGCATCCCCAGGACCGACAGCGACAGCACGGTCAGCGCCAGCGCCATCACCGGCCGGTCCTTGCGCAGACCGGCGAAGTCCTGGATGCGGCGGATCGGCCGCCCGTTGCGGCTCAGCGACAGGATCAGGGCGAAGAAGCCGAACTGGTCGATGACGTACAGGGTCATGAACAGCAGCATGGCCTGCACGCCCAGGGTCGTGCCGGCGGCGATGCCCAGCAGGGCGTAGCCGATGTTGGCGATCGAGGAATAGGCCAGCAGCCGCTGCATGTCCTTCTGCACCAGGCCGCCGAAGGCGCCGACGGCGAAGCTGATCAGCGAGATCAGGATCAGCACCTGGGCCCACTGGTCGTGCGAGCCGGCGAAGGCCCCTTCCAGGGTGCGGGCGATCAGCACCATGGCCGCGACCTTCGGAGCCGTGGCGAACAGGGCCACGACCGGCGTCGGGGCGCCTTCGTAGACGTCGGGCGTCCACATGTGGAACGGCGCCGCCGAAACCTTGAAGGCCAGGCCGCAGATCAGGAACACGAGACCGAAGATCAGGCCGGGCGAGGCGTTGGTGGCGGCGTAGGCGGCGATCTCGTCGAACCGCATCGAGCCGGTGAAGCCGTAGATCAGGCTGGCGCCGTACAGCAGCAGGCCCGACGACAGGGCGCCCAGCACGAAATACTTCAGCCCCGCCTCGGACGCCTTGAGGTCGTCGCGGTGGAAGGCGGCCAGCACATACAGGGCCAGCGAATGCAGCTCGATGCCGACGTAGAGCGAGATCAGATCGCCCGACGACGCCATCATCCCCATGCCCGCCGAAGCCAGCACGATCAGCACAGGATATTCGAACCGGGCGATGCGCGTGCGTTTCATCCAGCCGTCGCCGAGCACGATGGCCACCGCGCTGGACAGGAAGATCAGCGCCTTGCCGTAGACCGCCAGCGGGTCGGCGACGTAGGCGCCGTTGAAGGCCTGGCCCAACGGTCCGGTCACCGCCAGGGCCGTGGCCCCGAGCAGCAGCAGGATGGACAGCCCGGAGACCAGCCGGGCGCTCTTCTCGCCGACGAAGGCGCCGATCATCAGCAGCACCAGGCCGCCGACCGCGAGGGCGGCTTCCGGGGCCGAGAGCTGGAGGGCGGAAATCAGATCAGGCATCATGGTCTCACCCGCCGATCGCAAGTTGATAGGCGGAAGTCAGGGCCTCGACCGAGGCGGCGGTGTAATCCAGCACCAGACCGGGCTGAACGCCCAGCCACAGGGTGCCGATGATCAGCGGCGCGAAAATCAGCAGTTCGCGCTTGTCGACGTCGGTGATGGCCTTCAGCGCCGGATTGGTGATCTCGCCGAACATGACGTTGCGATACAGCGTCAGCGCATAGACCGCCGAGAAGATCACGCCCGAGGCCGCGAACAGGGCCGTCCAGGTCGAGACCTGGTAGACGCCCGTCATGGTCAGGATCTCGCCGATGAAGCCCGAGGTGCCGGGCAGGCCGACATTGGCCATGGTGAACATCAGGAAGATGGCCGCGAACCACGGCATCCGCGAGGTCAGGCCGCCGTAGAAGGCGATCTCGCGCGTGTGCATGCGATCGTAGACCACCCCGACGCAGAGGAAGAGCGCGCCCGAGATCAGGCCGTGGCTCAGCATCTGGAACACCGCGCCCTGCACGCCCTGGTCATTGCCGGCGAAGATGCCCATGGTGACGAAGCCCATGTGCGCGACCGACGAATAGGCGATCAGCTTCTTCATGTCGGTCTGCCGGAAGGCCACCAGCGAGGTGTAGACGATGGCGATGGCCGACAGGGCGAACACCAGCGGCGCGAACATCTGCGAGGCCAGCGGGAACATGGGCAGGTTGAACAGGATGAAGCCGTAGCCGCCCAGCTTCAGCAGGATGCCGGCCAGGATGACGGAGCCCGCCGTCGGCGCCTGGACGTGGGCGTCCGGAAGCCAGGTGTGAACCGGCCACATCGGCATCTTGACCGCGAACGAGGCGAAGAAAGCCAGCCACAGCATTGGCTGGGCATAGGCCGGGAAGTCGAAGGCCTTGAGCGCGGGGATGCTGGTGGTGCCGGCCTCGGCCGCCATCCACAGCATGGCCAGCAGCATGAGGACGGATCCCAGCAGGGTGTAGAGGAAGAATTTGTAGGCGGCGTAGATCCGGTTCGCCCCGCCCCACACCCCGATGATGATGAACATCGGCACCAGGGTGCCTTCGAAGAAGATGTAGAACAGGAACAGGTCCAGCGACGTGAACACGCCGATGACCAGGGTCTCCAGCACCAGGAAGGCGATCATGTAGTCGACCACCCGCTCCTTGATCGTGGTCCAGCTGGCCAGAATGCAGATCGGCATCAGGAAGGCGGTCAGCAGCACGAACAGGATCGAAATCCCGTCGACGCCCATGTGGTACTCGGCGCCCGCGAACCAGACATAGCGCTCGACGAACTGATAGGCGGCGCTCGAGGCGTCGAAGCCCGCCACCAGCACCGCCGAAACGGCCAGGGCGGCGAGAGTCGTTCCCAGGGCGATCCAGCGCGCGGCGCCGGCGGCATCGCCCTTGCCGAGCAGACGGACCAGCAGGATCAGCCCCGCGCCGACCAGCGGCAGGAAGGTGACGACGCTGAGGATGAAGGGGATCTGGGGCAAGATCAGGCTCCCCACGCATAGATGGCGAAGGCGAGGAAACCGGCCACGCCGAGCAGCATCACGAACGCATAGTGGTACACATAGCCGGACTGGAGCTTGCCCAGCCGGGCGGCGGATTTCAGCGAGGCCCAGGCCGCGCCGTTCGGGCCGAGGCCGTCGATGATCTTCACATCGCCGATCTTCCAGAACAGGTCGCCCACGGCCTTGGCGCCGCGCACGAAGACGACGTCATACAGCTCGTCGAAATACCATTTGTTGTAGAGGAAGCCGTGGATGATGCCGCCGCGGTCGGCCATGCGGCGCGCCATGCCCTCCTTGAGGACATAGAGCCAGAAGGCGGCGAAGGTCCCGATCAGCGTCAGCACCAGCGGCGACCATTTCACCCAGGTCGGCACCGAGTGGCTGTCGTGCAGCACATGGTTCGTCTCGGCGACGAAGATCGCGCCGCGCCAGAAGCCGTGTTCGTGGTCGCCGATGAACCACGGGGCGAAGACCAGGCCGGCGGCGACGGCCCCGACCGACAGCAGCAGCAGCGGAACCAGCATGATCCACGGGCTCTCGTGCGGCTTCAGCGGACCGTGATGGCCATGATCGTCGTGGGCGTGGTCGTCATGCGCATGATCGTCGGCGATCGGCTCCGAGTGGGTTTCCAGCTGGGCGTGCGAGGCATGGTCGTCATGCGCATGATCGGCATGGCTCTCGTCCTTCCAGGCCGGCTTGTTGTGGAAGGTCATGAACACCAGACGCCAGGAATAGTAGGCGGTCAGGCCGGCGGCGAGGATGCCGACCATGAAGGCGAACAGGCCCATGGCGCTGTGGCCGTTGGTGAACGAGGCGAAGGCGCTCTCGATGATCGAGTCCTTGGAATAGAAGCCGGCGAAGCCGCCGACCCCGGGAATGCCCAGGCCGGTGATGGCGATGGTGCCGATGGTCATCACCGCATAGGTGACCGGCAGCAGCCGCCACAGCCCGCCCATCTTCCGCATGTCCTGCTCGTGATGCATGCCGTGGATCACCGAGCCGGCGCCGAGGAACAGCAGGGCCTTGAAGAACGCGTGGGTGAACAGGTGGAACATGGCGGCCTGATAGGCGCCGACGCCCGCGGCGAAGAACATGTAGCCCAGCTGCGAACAGGTCGAATAGGCGATGACCCGCTTGATGTCGTTCTGCGCCAGGCCGACCGTCGCCGCGAACAGGGCGGTGACGGCCCCGACGAGGGCGATGATGGCCGAGGCCACCGGCGCGTATTCGTAGATCGGCGACAGCAGGCAGACCATGTAGACGCCGGCCGTGACCATGGTCGCGGCGTGGATCAGGGCCGACACCGGGGTCGGGCCCTCCATGGCGTCGGGCAGCCAGGTGTGGAGGAAGAACTGGGCCGACTTGCCCATGGCGCCGATGAACAGAAGGAAGCCGGCCAGATCCAGCGCCGACCAGGTGTGGCCGAGGAATTCCCAGCCGGTCCCGGCGCGCGAGGCGATCATCGGGAACAGCTCGGCGAACTCGATCGTGCCGAACATCCAGAAGACGGTGAAGATGCCGAGGGCGAAGCCGAAGTCGCCGACCCGGTTGACCACGAAGGCCTTGATGGCGGCGGCGCTGGCGGTGGACTTCTTGTACCAGAATCCGATCAGCAGATAGGAGGCCAGCCCCACCCCTTCCCAGCCGAAGAACAGCTGCATGAAGTCGGCGGCGGTGACCAGCGCCAGCATGGCGAAGGTGAAGAGCGAGAGGTAGGCGAAGAACCGCGGCTTGTCGGGATCCTCGGCCATATACCCCCACGAGTAGAGGTGGACGAGCGAGGAGACGCTGGTGACCACCACCAGCATGACCGCCGACAGGGCGTCGATGCGAATGGCCCAGTTGGACTCGAAGGCGCCGACGTGGATGAAGGGCGCGATCTGGACCGTGAAGGCCTCGAGGCCGCCCCAGGTCCACTGGCTGAAGACGATCCAGGCCACGGCGCAGGAGAAGAACAGCAGGCCCGTGGTGATGGATTTGGACAGCAGGTCGCCCAGCCGCCGGCCGGACAGGCCGACGACGACCGCGCCGAGCAGCGGGGCGAAGACGCCGAGAGTGACGAGAAGCGCGAGGTTCACGATCAGCCCTTCATGACCGAGGCGTCATCGACGGCGATGTCGCCGCGATTGCGGAAGAAGGTCACCAGAATGGCCAGGCCGACGGCGGCCTCGGCGGCGGCGACCGTGAGCACGAACATGGCCATGATCTGCCCGGAGACGTCGTTCAGATAAGCCGAGAAGGCGACGAAATTGATGTTCACCGCCAGCAGGATCATCTCGATCGACATCAGGATGATGATGACGTTCTTGCGGTTCACGAAGATGCCGAAGACGCCGATGGTGAACAGGATGGCGCCGACCGCCAGATAGTGCTGCAGCGTGATGTCCATCAGATCAGGTCCTCGGCGGAAACGCCCGCGCCGGTGGCCGCGCCCTTGACCTCGACCGCGGTCGTGCGATCGCGGTTGACCTGGTCGCCCGGGTTCTGGCGCTTGATGTTTGGCTTGTGGCGCAGGGTCAGGACGATGGCCCCGATCATGGCGATCAGCAGCACGATCCCCGCCGCCTGGAAGATGTAGACATAGTCGGTGTACAGCACCCGGCCGATAGCCTCGGCGTTGGTCATGTCGGCGGTCGAGACGGCCGGCCCGGTCGCGTCGGCGGCGGCCCCGCCGCTCACCACCACCAGCGAGATCATGATCATCTCGACCAGCAGCACGCCGGCGACCACGGCGGCCAGCGGCAGGTAGCGGGCGTAGCCCTCGCGCAGGCGCACGAAGTCGACGTCCAGCATCATCACCACGAACAGGAACAGCACCGCGACGGCGCCGACGTAGACCACGACCAGCAGCATCGCCAGGAACTCCGCGCCCAGCAGCACGAACAGTCCCGCCGACGAGAAGAAGGTCAGGATCAGCCACAGCACGCTGTGCACGGGGTTCTTCGCGGTGACGACCATCAGGCCGCCGACCACGGCCACCGCCGCCAGCAGATAGAAGGCGATTCCTGTCAACATCTGAGGCCTGCGCCCCTTTCGGTTATGGGCGGCGATCCCTGCGGAATCGCCCTCCCCGTTCAGCGTCTGCGCCTTAACGGTAAGGCGCGTCGAGTTCCAGATTCTTCGCGATCAACCGCTCCCAGCGGTCGCCGTTGGAAAGCAATTTGTCCTTGTCGTAGAGCAGCTCTTCGCGGTTCTCGACGGTGAATTCCGAGTTCGGCCCTTCGACGATCGCGTCGACCGGGCAGGCCTCCTGGCACAGGCCGCAATAGATGCATTTGACCATGTCGATGTCGTAGCGGGTCGTGCGGCGGCTGCCGTCGGCGCGCGGTTCGGCCTCGATGGTGATGGCCTGGGCCGGGCAGACGGCCTCGCACAGCTTGCAGGCGATGCACCGCTCCTCGCCGTTCGGATAGCGGCGCAGGGCGTGTTCGCCGCGGAAGCGCGGCGATTGGGGATTGCGCTCGAACGGATAGTTCACGGTCGCCTTGGGCCGCGCCATATATTTCAGCGACAGACCGATGGCGCCGATGATGTCCAGCATCATCGCGCCCTTGGTCGCCTGGACAAGACGGGTGAACATCAGTCGTTCTCTCTCTCGACGCCGCGGCAAAGCTCTTCCTTGCGCGGGTCCTCATCCCGGGTGATGCGGCACAGACGCACGCGTTCGGCCTGCTGCCGTTCGATGGCCTGCTGGCGCCGTTCCCACTGATAGCCGGAGACCGGCTCCGGCTCGTAGATCGGAACGTTGCAGGCCGCCGTCGCCGTGGCGGCGGTCAGCGCGATCAGGGTCAGGAGCCGGCTCATGCGCCCACCCCGAACACCCGCCAGGCGGCGACCAGAACCACGGCGACCAGCGAGGTCGGCAGGAAAATCTTCCAGCCCAGCCGCATCAGTTGATCGTAGCGATAGCGCGGCACGAAGGCCTTCACCATGGCGATCATCGCGAACCAGAAGATGATCTTGGCGAAGAAGACCAGGAAGTAGAACAGATTGGCCAGGAACTCGGGCCAGTCGAGCAGGAAGTCGGTGGGGAAGCCCGGATGCCAGCCGCCGAAGAACAGCAGGCTGATCATGGCGCACATGAAGACGATGTTGGCGTACTCGCCGATCATGAACAGCAGATACGGCGTCGAGCTGTATTCGACCTGATAGCCGGCGACCAGCTCGGACTCCGCCTCGGGCAGGTCGAACGGCGGCCGGTTGGTCTCGGCCAGGGCCGAGATGAAGAAGATGATCGCCATCGGGAACATCACCACGATGGTCGGCAGGGTCGCCAGACCGCCGCCGAAGGCGAACCAGTTCCAGATCCAGCCGCCCTGCTGCTCGACGATGGCGGTCAGATTCATCGTCCCCGACAGCAGGATGACGTTGATGATCACCAGGCCGATGGAGACCTCATAGGACACCATCTGCGCCGCGCTGCGCAGCGATCCGAGGAACGGATACTTCGAGTTCGAAGCCCAGCCGCCCATGATGATGCCGTAGACGCCCAGCGAGCTTATGGCGAAGATGTAGAGGATGCCGACGTTCAGGTCGGAGATGACCCAGCCCGGCGCGAACGGAATGGCCGCCCAGGCGATGAAGGCCAGCACGAAGGTCAGCAGCGGCGCCAGCAGGAAGACGATCTTGTCGGCGCCGGCGGGCACGACGATCTCCTTCAGCACGAATTTGAAGAAGTCGGCGAACGACTGCAGCAGGCCGAACGGACCCACGACGTTGGGTCCCTTGCGCATCTGCACGCTGGCCCAGATCTTCCGGTCGGCCAGCAGCAGGAAGGCGAGCGAGATCAGGATGCCGACGGTGACCAGCAGGATGCCGCCGGCGGTGATCAGGGTCCAACCCAGGGGCGAGGTCCAGAAATCCATCGGGCCTTACTCCGCCGCCATGGCGACCGGGGCCACCCGCAGGGCGGACAACTCGGCCATGGTCACGCTGGCGCGCGCGATCGGGTTGTTGAGGTAGGGATCGCGCACCGCCGAATGGAAGGCGGCGTCGCCAAGGTCGCCCTTCTTGCCGAGGCTCGCCACGTCGAACGACGCCGGCGCCGGCAGATAGTCGATCCGCCCGAAGGTCGGATGATCCGCCATCAGCTTCGAACGCAGGGCGTCGAGGGTGTCGTAAGGCAGGGTCTGGCCGACCATGGCCGACAGGGCGCGCAGGACGGCCCAGTCCTCCTTCGCCTCGCCCTTGGGGAAGACGGCCCGTTCGGCCATCTGCACCCGACCCTCGGTGTTGACGTAGAGGCCCGGCTTCTCGGTATAGGCCGCGCCCGGCAGGATGACGTCGGCGCCGTGCGCGCCGCGGTCGCCGTGGCTGCCCAGATAGATCTTGAAGGCGCCGGTCGCCGAGGCGTCGATCTCGTCGGCGCCCAGCAGCAACAGCACGTCCAGCGCGCCCGTCTTGACCATATCGACCGCCGACAGGCCGCCCGCGCCCGGGACGAAACCCATGTCGAGGCCGCCGACGCGCGAGGCCGCCGTGTGCAACACATTGAAGCCGTTCCACACGCCCGTCCCGGAGGCGGCGACGACGCCGACCTTCTTCGCCAAGGCGCCGAGCGCGTTCAGCACGGCGGGCCCGTTTTCACCGGACAGGGCGCCCGAGCCGACGATGATCGCCGGCCGCTCGGCCTTGTCGAGGAAGTCGAGGGCCGCCTTCGGCAGTTTGGCCAGGGTCTTCGACCCGGCGCCGAGCCAGCTGTGTTCGAACGTCAGGTTCACCGGCTCGCCGATCACCCCGACCTGCATCTCGCCGGTCAGCCAGGCCTTGCGCAGGCGGGCGTTCAGCAGCGGCGCCTCGGTCCGCGGATTGGCTCCGACGATCAGGACCGCGTCCGCGTTTTCAATGCCTTGCAGGCCGGAGTTGAACAGCCATCCCTCGCGCGGACCATGGCCGAGCGCGGCCCCGTCCTGACGACAGTCGGTGTTGGCCGAGCCCAGGGCGCGGAACAGGTCCAGCGCCGCCTTCATCGATTCCGCGTCCTGCAGATCGCCGGCGACGACGCCGATCCGGTCGGCCGGGGCCGCCTTCAGCTTCTCCGCAACGACGCCCAGCGCCTCTTCCCACGAGGCGGCGCGCAGCTTGCCGTTCTCGCGGACATACGGCCGGTCAAGCCGCTGGCGCTGCAGGCCGTCGACGGCGTAGCGGCTGATGTCGCTCAGCCATTCCTCGTTGATGCCCTCGTGCACCCGCGGCAGCACGCGCATGACCTCGGCCCCGCGCGCATCGACGCGGATGTTCGATCCCAGCGCGTCCATGACGTCGATCGACTCGGTCTTCTTCAGCTCCCACGGGCGGTAGTGGTACTGCCACGGCCGGTGCGTCAGGGCGCCGACCGGGCACAGGTCGTTGACGTTGCCCGACAGCTCGCTGTCGATGTTCTTTTCCAGATAGGTGGTGATCTCGGCGTCCTCGCCGCGCGAGATCATGCCGATGTCCGGCACGCCGGCGACCTCGGTGATGAAGCGGACGCAGCGGGTGCACTGGATGCACCGGGTCATGAAGGTCTTGACCGTCGGACCCATGTTCTTTTCTTCGACGGCGCGCTTGTTCTCGGCGTAGCGCGAGCCGTCGCGGCCATAGCCCATGGCCTGGTCCTGCAGGTCGCATTCGCCGGCCTGGTCGCAGATCGGGCAGTCCAGCGGGTGGTTGATGAGCAGGAACTCCATCACCCCTTCGCGCGCCTTCTTGACCATCGGCGTGTCGGTGAAGATCTCCTGGCCCTCGGCGGCCGGCAGGGCGCACGACGCCTGCGGCTTCGGCGGTCCGGGCTTCACCTCGACCAGGCACATGCGGCAGTTGCCGGCGATCGATAGCCGCTCGTGATAGCAGAAGCGCGGAATCTCGACCCCGGCGCGCTCGGCGACCTGAAGCACGGTCATGCCGGGCTCGAATTCGGTTTCTACGCCGTTGACCTTGGCGACGGGCATTATTCGCGGACTCCGCCGTAGGGGTGATCGATCAGATCGAGACCTTTCTCGATCCGCTCCACACGTTCATCAATCCTGTCGAGCCGACGGTTTACGCCCGCCATACCTTCCTCGACATGGGTCATCCGGACCTTCAGGCCGTGAAGGTCCTCGCCGACGCGGTCGACCTTGACCTCGACGGCGTTCAGGCGAGTCTCGATCCGGCGAAGGATCTGCAGCACCAGATTGTCCGGTTCGTCAGCCATCAGCGGGCCTCTTGCTCGGTCGCCACGGCATAGGTCTCCGTGGCGGTCGTCCCATCCGGGAGCGTCGTGTTGATGGTGATGGTCTCGCCGTCAAGGACGAAGCGCGTCACCGGGTCGCCGGACTGGTTCATCCAGCGGGCCTGGGCGGGATCGGCGGCGTCGGCCGGCTTCCAGGTGATCAGGTCGCCCTCGACCCGGCACTGGGCCCGGCGGCGGCCGCCGTCGACCGGCGCGCGCCACGAGGCGTTGACGACCGCGCCGTCGAGGCCGTCGATGGTGATGTCGCCCAGCGCCTGACCGTGAATGCCGGCCAGTCCGGCGCGGCAGACGCGGCGCAGGTCGGCGGCGTTCAGCACCGCCGGGGCGACCGGCGCGGCGTCGCTCTCCACCGGCGCGGCGGACACGGCCTCGGCCGGCGTCGGCGCGGCCTCGTCCGCCCGCTCGCCGCAGGCGGCGAGGGCGAAGGGCGCCAGCATCAGGACGGCGATCAGACGCATCGTCACTCCGCCGCGATCGCATGGCCGGCGAAATTCGCGCGGCGGCTGCGGTAGGAGGAGATCCGCTCCTCGATCTCGTGACGGAAGTGCCGGATCAGGCCCTGCACCGGCCAGGCGGCGGCGTCGCCGAGGGCGCAGATGGTGTGGCCCTCGATCTGGGTCGAGACGTCCAGCAGCAGGTCGATCTCGGACGGATCGGCCTCGCCGATCGCCATCCGCTCCAGCACCCGCCACATCCAGCCGGTCCCCTCGCGGCACGGCGTGCACTGTCCGCAGCTCTCGTGCTTGTAGAAATAGCTGATGCGGGCGATGGCGCGGACCAGGTCGGTCGACTGGTCCATGACGATCACCGCCGCCGTGCCGAGGCCCGAGCGCAGCTCCTTCAGGCTGTCGAAATCCATCAGCGCGGTTTCCGACATCTCGCGCGTGATCAGCGGCACCGAGGAGCCGCCCGGGATGATGGCCTTCAGATTGTCCCAGCCGCCGCGAACGCCGCCGCAATGGTCTTCCAGCAGCTGGCGCAGCGGGATCGACATCGCCTCTTCGACATTGCACGGCCGGTTCACATGGCCGCTGATGGTCATCAGCTTGGTGCCGGTGTTGTTCGGACGGCCGAAGCCGGCGAACCACTCGGCCCCGCGGCGCAGGATCGTCCCGACGACGGCGATCGACTCGACGTTGTTGACCGTGGTCGGGCAGCCGTACAGGCCGGCCCCGGCCGGGAACGGCGGCTTCAGCCGCGGCTGGCCCTTCTTGCCCTCCAGCGATTCCAGCAGGGCCGTCTCCTCGCCGCAGATGTAGGCGCCCGCGCCGTGGTGGATGTAGACGTCGAAATCCCAGCCGTGGATGTTGTTCTTGCCGATCAGCCTGGCCTCATAGGCCTGCTTGACCGCGGCCTCCATGCGCTCGCGCTCCAGCACATATTCGCCGCGCAGATAGATGTAGCAGGCGTGCGCCTGCATGGCGAAGCTGGCGATCAGGCAGCCCTCGATCAGAAGCTGCGGATCGTGGCGCATGATCTCCCGGTCCTTGGCGGTCCCGGGCTCGGATTCGTCGGCGTTGACCACCAGATAGTGCGGCCGGTCCTTCACCTCCTTGGGCATGAAGGACCACTTCAGGCCGGTCGGGAAGCCGGCGCCGCCGCGACCGCGCAGGCCCGAATTCTTGACGTTGGTGATGACCCAGTCACGCCCGAGGTCGAGCATGTCCTTCGTCGCGTTCCACGCGCCGCGCTTCCTCGCGCCCTCCAGGCTCCAGTCCTGGAGTCCGTACAGGTTGAGGAAGATGCGGTCCTTGTCTTCGAGGATTCCGACCATGGTTCAGTCCATCTCCCGCATACGGCGGCGGTGGTAACGGGTGCGCAGGAAGATGGCCGCCAGCATCAGGGCCCAGCCGAAGGCCAGGGCGGCATAGCCGGCCCACTGGATCGTCGGGCCCGCCGATCCGGCCGATCCGGCCAGATAGACGGCGATAGCGCCGGCGATGACCAGGGCGAAACCGGCCAGCCGCTGGTTGCGGCCCACGAGGCGCAGCTCGGCCCGGTAGCGGGCGACGGCGTCGTCATTCGAAAGATCAGGCTTCGACATCAGCGGCCCGCCCTGCGCGCGCGGCTCATTGCGGCCACGCCGAGCATCACGAACATGGCTCCCACGCCGTAGAAGGCGATCTGGTCGCCCAGCCACGCGGCCAGAAACCACATCGCGCCCGCAGCCATGAGCAGGACGCCGGACACCCGGCTATCGGAGAGTTTCCGCTCACTCATGCCGGGACCGGATCGCTGTTGGGCAGCTTCGAAATCGGCTGCGCCGCCGAGCCGTCGTAAAGCTTCGGATCGGTCAGGGTCAGGGCCCCGCCTTCCGGCTCCGAACTGGCGCGACCGACCCGGCTGCCCGGCTTGGGCTTCTTGCCGGCGGCGAAGTCGTCGATCACCTGGGCCATGGTCTCGGCGGTCAGGTCTTCGAAATAATAGTCGTTGATCTGGGCCATCGGCGCATTGGCGCAGGCGCCGAGGCATTCGACCTCCTGCCAGGTGAAGCGGCCGTCGGCGCTCAGCACGTCCTTCGGTCCGATCTTGTCGCGGCAGACCTTCATCAGCTCCCCGGCCCCACGCAGCATGCACGGCGTCGTGCCGCACACCTGGATCAGGGCGCTGGTCCCGACCGGCGCCAGCATGAACATGGTGTAGAAGGTCGCCACCTCCAGCACCCGGATGAACGGCATGCCCAGCAGTTCGCCGATGGCGCGGATGGCCGGCTCGGAGACCCAGCCTTCCTGCTTCTGCACCAGCCACAGGATCGGGATCACCGCGGACTGACGCCGGTCGGCCGGATATTTGGCGATCCACCAGTCGGCCTTGGCCTTGGTCGCCCTGGAGAAGGCGAACGAGGCGGGCTGTTCCTTGGCGAGACGACGAACGCTCATCAGACTTCCATCTCCGAGGCGACGACGCCGTCGCCCATCATCTTCTTGCGCACGGTCAGCACCTTGTGCTGGCCCTGACGCCGCAGCAGGAAATTGTGCTTCCACGCCTCGCCGCCGCTGTCGGTGACGGTATAGCCCGCCACCTCCCAGCCCTGCCGGACCGCATCGCTCAGAGGCTTGTCGCTCATTGCGCCCGCCCCATCCAGCGACCGAGACGCTCGCTCCAGACGGTGCGTCCGGCGTCGCGCAGGTCGCGCGACAGCCAGGCCATCGGCGGCAGATACCGCACGGCCATCTGGCCGGCGAAGATCGCCCCGCTCATCCACACGACCGAACGCAGATTGGCTTCGAGGAAGCCCCTGCCCTCTTCCAGATAGCCCAGACGATACGCCCCACGCACCAGGGTGATCCCGGCCGCGGCCGGCGCGGCGACCACGGCCGAGGCCATGGCGAATTTCAGCCCGCCCATCATCGCGCGGCGGCGCGGCGAGAAGGCCAGCTGCACCGCGACGCCGAACGTCAGCAGCACGGCGAACCAGATCGCCTGCGTCGTCGTGAACAGGGGCTGGACGGCGAATCCCATCAGCGGTCGACCTCGCCGAAGACGATGTCGAGCGAGCCCAGAATGGCGCTGACGTCCGCCAGCATGTGCCCGCGGTTCATCCAGTCCATGGCCTGCAGGTGGCGGAATCCGGGGGCCGAGATCTTGACCCGGTACGGCTTGTTCGAGCCGTCGGACACCAGATAGACGCCGAACTCGCCCTTGGGCGCCTCGACCGAGGCGTAGACCTCGCCCTCCGGCGTCCTGAAGCCCTCGGTGTACAGCTTGAAGTGATGGATCAGCGATTCCATCGACCGTTTCATCTCGCCGCGACGCGGCGGCACGATCTTGTTGTCCTCGGTGATGACCGGCTCGCCGGGGCAGTTGCGCAGCTTGTGGATGCACTGCTCCATGATGTGCACCGACTGCTTCATCTCCTCGATGCGGCACAGATAGCGGTCCCAGCAGTCGCCGTTCTTGCCGACGACGATGTCGAACTCGAGATCGGCGTAGCATTCGTAGGGCTGCGACTTGCGCAGGTCCCAGGCGATGTCCGAGCCGCGCAGCATCACGCCGGTGAAGCCCCAGTCCAGCGCCTGCTGTTTCGACACCACGCCGATGTCGACGTTGCGCTGTTTGAAGATGCGGTTCTCGGTGACGAGGGACTCGATGTCCTTCAGCGCCGCCGGGAATTCGGCGCACCAGCGGCCGATGTCGTCGATCAGATCCATCGGCAGGTCCTGGTGGACGCCGCCCGGACGGAAATAATTGGCGTGCAGGCGCGACCCTGAGGCGCGCTCATAGAACACCATCAGCTTCTCGCGTTCCTCGAAGCCCCACAGGGGCGGCGTCAGGGCCCCGACGTCCATGGCCTGGGTGGTCACGTTCAGCAGGTGCGAGAGGATGCGGCCGATCTCGGAATACAGCACCCGGATCAGCTGGCCGCGGTACGGCACGTCCATGCCCAGCAGCTTCTCGATGGCCAGGCAGAAGGCGTGCTCCTGGTTCATCGGCGCGACATAGTCGAGCCGGTCCAGATAGGGGATGTTCTGCAGGTAGGTGCGCGCCTCCATCAGCTTCTCGGTGCCGCGGTGCAGCAGGCCGATATGCGGATCGACGCGGGTGACCAGTTCGCCGTCCAGCTCCAGCACCAGACGCAGCACGCCGTGCGCGGCCGGATGCTGCGGGCCGAAATTGATCGTGAACTTCCGCTCGTCGAGCGCGCGGGCGTGTTCGTTGCGGCCGTCGTGCGGCTCGTCGAACACGTCGGTGGCGCCGATCGGCGGCGGCAGGGTCGAGGAGTCAGCCATCAGCCCGTCACCTTCTCGTCGCCCGGCAGCACCGGGAGCGGATAGTCCGCGCCTTCCCACGGCGACTGGAAGTCGAAATTGCGGAACTCCTGGGTCAGCTTGACCGGCTCATAGACGACCCGCTTCTGCTCGTCGTCGTAACGCACCTCGACATAGCCGGTCATCGGGAAGTCCTTGCGCAGCGGATGTCCCTGGAAGCCGTAGTCGGTCAGCAGCCGGCGCAGGTCCGGATGGTCGGAGAACAGCATGCCATACATGTCGAAGGCCTCGCGCTCGAACCAGTCGGCGCAGGGGAAGACCGACACGGCGCTGGGGACGGGCTGGACCTCGTCGGTCGTCACCTTGACCCGCACCCGGGCGTTCCGGGTCAGGGACAGCAGATGATAGACGACCTCGAACCGCTCCTCGCGATCCGGGAAGTCGACGCCGCAGATGTCGAGCAGCTGCTGGAAACCGAACCGGTCGCGCAGCACGGTCAGCACATCGAGGATGCGGCCGCGCTCGGCCACCAGCGTCAGTTCGCCGAAGGCCACCTGGGCCTGCACGCCCAGGGCGCCGACCATCTCGGCCCCCAGCGGCGTCAGGGCGGACTCCATGTCCGCGATGCGGGCGACAGCGTTCATCGGTCGATGGTCCCCGTGCGCCGGATCTTCTTCTGCAGTTGCAGCAGCCCGTACAGCAGCGCCTCCGCCGTCGGCGGGCACCCCGGAACGTAAGCATCCACAGGTACAACCCGGTCGCAGCCGCGCACGACACTGTAACTATAGTGATAATACCCGCCACCGTTGGCGCAGGAACCCATCGAAAGCACGTAACGCGGGTCCGGCATCTGGTCGTATACTTTGCGTAGCGCAGGCGCCATCTTGTTCGTCAGGGTGCCGGCGACGATCATCAGGTCGGACTGGCGCGGGCTGGCGCGCGGGGCCATGCCGAACCGCTCCATGTCGTAGCGCGGCATCGACGCCTGCATCATCTCGACGGCGCAGCAGGCCAGGCCGAAGGTCATCCACATCAGCGAGCCGGTCCGGGCCCAGTTGATGACGTCGTCCAGCGAGGCGGTGACGAAGCCGCGCTCGCCCAGCTCGGCGTTGACCGCCTCGAAGAATTTGTCGTGGATCGCCGGGTCATAGCCCTCGACCATCGTCCGGCCGGCCGAGCCGAAGGCCAGCGGCGAGGACGGTCCCGGTCCGACCGGCGACGCGCCCTGGTTGCCCACGCCGATCAGCGGCACGGTGTTGGTCGTGGTCACTCCCATTCGAGCGCGCCCTTCTTCCATTCGTAGATGAAGCCGACGGTCAGCACGCCGAGGAAGACCATCATCGACCAGAAGGCGAACACCATGCCCTCGCGCGACAGGTCGAACATCGACACCGCCCACGGGAACAGGAAGGCCACTTCCAGATCGAAGATGATGAACAGGATCGAGACCAGGTAGAAGCGCACGTCGAACTTCATCCGCGCGTCGTCGAAGGCGTTGAAGCCGCACTCATAGGCGGACAGCTTCTCGGAGTCCGGGTTCTTCGGCGCCAGCACCCAGGCGGCCAGCATGAAGCCGAGGCCAAGCACCGTCGCGATCCCGAGAAAGACCACGATCGGCAGGTATTCGAGAAGGAATGCGTTCATCCTGACGGGACCTTGTCCGCCGAAAGGGAGGGGGCGGATTCGGCGCTTTCTAGCCCCGTAAACGCATTGGTTCAAACCCATGCGGCGAAAGGTTTTTCTTGAGAATGGTTCGCAGCAATTCGGGAGTCCGGCCAGACCCCGACGACGGCGCCGGAAGCCATGGAAAAACTGTTCGGAGGGCGCGCATCCTCGCTTGACAGTGCGCGGCGCCCCCGCCTAAACGACGCCCCTCGCCGCGACGCACCTCAGCGCCGCGGCCGGGATACGCGGGTGTAGCTCAGTTGGTTAGAGTGCCGGCCTGTCACGCCGGAGGTCGCGGGTTCGAG
>JAXHTU010000023.1:0-34268 GCA_034189955.1 Pseudomonadota bacterium
TTAGAGGCCCAAACTTACGCCGGGAGCGGGGTGCGTCAACGCTGATTCGAATCGCGATTTGCAGTTAAATTGTTTGACTCCGCTAAAGCCAAACAGCGCCAGCGGAATCCTCGATTTCATCACCGGGGCGCGTGCTAACCGCCCGTCGCAAGGTTAGCGGCGCACGTGCAAACGGCGAGGGAGCGGTTGCGCCCTCGCCGTTGAAAACACTGATCTTAACCATGACAGACCCGTGAAAGGCCGTCAGGGCCGCACTATATCACGCGGCCGACATTTTCTTCAGCTGGGCGGCCAGGCGCGACACCTTGCGCGAGCCCGTGTTCTTGTGAACCACGCCCTTGGTCACGGCCCGCATCAACTCGGATTGCGCCTCGACGAAAGCGGCTTTCGCGGCGCCGGCGTCGCCGCCCGTCACGGCTTCCTGGAAGCGGCGCAGGAAGGTGCGGACGCGCGTACGGCGCGCTTTGTTCACTTCGGTGCGGGCAGCGATCTTGCGGATCGCTTTCTTGGCGCCGGCATTGTTGGCCATCAGTCAAACCTTCGAACGGAAAACGCCGCGGAGCACACGTCCACGGCGCGGAAATCTCAAGAGCGCGCGGCTATAGCGGAAAGGCGGGGGGCGATCAAGGCGAAGAATCCGCCGCCCGCCCCCCGGCGGTCAGCGGTCTCCCGAGCCGGGCTCCGCCTGCTTGCGGTGCATCTCGGCGAGCGCCGACTCCGGCGTCACCGCGGCCATGGCGGCCTGAAGCTTGTTGCCCATGCCGGCGACGACGTCGCCGTCGCCGCGCTTCATCGCCTCATAGCCGATCTTCGCCACCTCGGCCGGGTCCATCTTCTTGCCCTGTCCGACCTTCGTGTCCTCCAGTCCGGCGCGGTCGAAGAATTCCGTGTCGGTCGGTCCGGGCATAAGGACCGTGACGCTGACGCCGCTGTCCTTGAGTTCATTGCGCAGGGCGAAGGAGAAGCTGTCCACGAAGGCCTTGGAGCCATTGTAGACCGCCTGGAAACTGCCCGGCATCAGGCCGGCGATGGAGCCGGTGAACAGGATGCTTCCGCGGCCGCGCTCGCGCATGTCCCGGCCTATGAGCCAGACCAGCCGCAGCGTTCCGGTGATGTTGGTGTTCACGACCTTCAGGATCCGGTCGAAGTCCTGGTCGAGGAAGGCGTGGCCGAGACCCTGCCCCGCATTGGCGGCGAGGGCGTCGACCGGACGGCCCCCGATGCGCGCGTACAGCGCGGCGACGCCCTCTTCCGTCGACAGGTCCGCCTGGACCGCCTCCACCCGGGCGCCGAGATTTTCGAAAGTCTGGGCGGCCTCGGCCAGGGAGGTGTCGGCCGCGACGACCAGGTCGTAGCCGTCGTCGGCGAACAGGCAGGCCAGCTCGTAGCCGATCCCCGACGAGGCGCCGGTGACGATGGCGAGGGGGCGGACGCCTTCGGCGGCGGTGGCGGACAGGTCGGTCATGGTCGTCTCCGGGCTGGGGTTCGCCGCCACAACCGCCCTGGCCCGGTGCTGTTCCCGGGGAACGAACCCGGCCTCCCCCGGTTGGCTGCCCGAAAGGAGACGTCATGTCCGAACAGCCGATGTCGACCGACGCCGAGGTCGAATCCACTGCCTTCAACGATAGTGACCGCGTCGAGGGCGACCACGATGCGGCCAGCGTGCGGGCCGTGATGATCAACCGCCCGCGCCAGGAACTTTATGATTTCTGGCGCGACTTCCGGAACCTGCCGGCCTTCATGGAGAATGTGAGGTCGGTCGAGATCACGGGCGAGGCGACCAGCTGGCTGGTCGCCGGCCCCGCCGGCTCCGAGATCGAGCTGGTCAGCGAGATCGTGGAGGAACGCCCCGGCGAGTACATCGCGTGGCGGTCGCTTGAGGAAAGCGACATCGATCATGACGGCTGGGTCGAGTTTCGGGACAATCCGTTCGGGCGCGGGACCGAGGTCCGCGTCTTCATCGACTACGACCCGCCCGCCGGCGCCATCGGCAAGGTGATCGCCAAGGTTCTCCAGCGCGAGCCCCGGGTTCAGGCGCGGCGGGAGTTGCGCCGCTTCAAACAGCTGATGGAGACCGGCGAGATCGCCACCTCCAGGGCGCCCGACGCCGCCCCTCGCGCCGACCGCCATTTCTGATTTTCAACGAAAGAGACCTCCATGCGCGCCCTGACCTGGCACGGAAAACACAATGTTCAGGTGGACACCGTCCCCGACCCCAAGATCGTCAATCCCCGCGACGCCATCATCAAGATCACGGCCACGGCCATCTGCGGCTCGGACCTGCACCTCTACGACAGCATGATCCCCGGCATGTCCAATGGCGATATCCTGGGCCACGAATTCATGGGCGAGGTGGTCGAGGTCGGGCGCGGCAACACAAGCCTGAAAGTCGGCCAGAAGGTCGTGGTGCCCTTCACCATTTCCTGCGGCAGCTGCTTCTTCTGCGGCAAGCAGCAGTACTCCGCCTGTGACAACTCCAATCCCGCCGACAAGTCGGACGCGTCGGAGATCGCCTACGGCTATCCCATGGGCGGCATCTTCGGCTATTCGCACCTGACCGGGGGCTATGCCGGCGGCCAGGCCGAATACGCGCGCGTGCCCTATTCGGATATCGGGCCGATCGTGGTGCCGGACGGCATCGAGGACGAGCGGGTGCTGTTCCTGTCGGACATCTTCCCGACGGGATGGATGGCGGCGGAAAACGCGGGGATCGAGCCGGGCGACACCGTCGCCGTCTGGGGCTGCGGACCGGTCGGTCTGTTCACGATCAAGAGCGCCCTGCTGCAGGGCGCCGCCCGGGTCATCGCCATCGACCACCAACCGCGCCGCCTCGAGCTGGCGAAGCAGAACGGCGCCGAGGTGCTGAACTATCACGAGGTCAAGGTGCGGGAGGCGCTGAAGGAGATGACCGCCGGCATCGGGCCTGACGCCTGTATCGACGCCGTCGGCATGGAGTCGCACGGCTTCGCGCCCGACAACATCATCGATGCGGTCAAGCAGGAGACCCGGCTGGGCACCGACCGGCAGCACGTGCTGCGCGAGGCCATCATGGCCTGCCGCAAGGGCGGGCGTGTCTCGGTGCCGGGCGTCTATGGCGGCATCGGCGACAAATTCCCGCTCGGAGCCTTCATGGAGAAGGGACTGACCATCAAGACCGGCCAGACCCATGTGCAGAAATATCTGCCGGACCTGCTGCAGATGATCCTCGAGGGCCGCATCGACACGACCGACCTGATCAGCCACGTCCTGCCGCTGGAGCGGGCGCCCGAGGGGTACAAGAATTTCCACGACAATCCGAACGAGTGGACCAAGGTCGTGCTGAAACCGCACTGAGCCGGGGCCGTTCTCTTCCGATCAACAGGGAGAATGAGCCATGCGGATTTATCGTGTCACGGTGGGCGTCGAGGGCGGCCCGACCCGGGTGCTGAAGGTGCCGTCGAAGACGGACGTCCAGGCCGGGGACGCCGCCGTCGGCCAGATGGCCGAAGGCGAATCCATCCTCGCGATCGACGAGACGGACGACCCTTATCAGGAGGTGGACGCGGGGCCGCCCGGCACCCAGACCCATCCCGACCAGATCGTCTGACGTCAGCGGCCGGTGAAGTTCGGCTTCCGCTTCTCGACGAAGGCCGCCATCCCCTCTTTCTGATCGTCGAAGGCGAACAGGGAGTGGAACAGGCGGCGTTCGAACTGGACGCCCTGGGTCAGGGTCGTCTCGAGGGCGGCGTTGACCATCTCCTTGTTGGCCATGACGGCCAGCGGGCTTTGCGAGGCGATCTTCGCGGCGATCTTGCGGACCTCGTCCAGCAGGGTCTCGTGGGGGACGACGCGGCTGGCCAGGCCGGCGCGTTCGGCTTCGGCGGCGTCCATCATCCGGGCGGTCAGCACCATGTCCATGGCCTTGGCCTTGCCGACCAGGCGGGTCAGGCGCTGGCTGCCGCCGATGCCGGGGGCGACGCCGAGGTTGATCTCGGGCTGGCCGAATTTGGCCTTCTCCGACGCCACGACGAAGTCGCACAGCATGGCCAGTTCGCATCCGCCGCCGAGGGCGAAGCCGTTGACGGCGGCGATGATCGGCTTGCGGAAGCGGGTGACGCGATCGTGGCCCAGCGAGAAGAAATTGGCCTTGTACATGTCGGCGTAGGACTGGTCGGACATCTCCTTGATGTCGGCGCCGGCGGCGAAGGCCTTGTCGCCCGAGCCGGTCAGGATCACGCAGCGGACGCCGTCGTCATGCTCGACCGCGTCGAGGAAGTCGGACAGGTCCCTGAACAGCGCCGAGTTCAACGCATTCAACGCCTCGGGCCGGTTCAGGGTCACGACCGCATAGCCGTCGGCGTGGCGTTCGATGAGCAGGGTGGAATAGGTATCGGCCATGGGGAACTCCGTGTCTGGCCGCCTTCTAGCGGGCGGCGGCGGGCGGCGGAAGGTCAGCGGCGGGGCAGCAAGGCCAGCGTCAGACCCGCCCGAAGCAGCTCGGCCGACACCACCATGGCCAGCAGGGCGTTGGCGGCGATGACCTGGCCCCGCGGGCCCGACAGGTCGAGGCTCCAGCCGAAGCGCGAGGCGAGGGCGAGGGCCGCGGCGGAGACCAGGGCGAGGACGATCATCAGCATCAGGGCGACGTGGCTGGCCTTGAGCGCCGCCTGAAGCGTCGGCCCTTCGTCGAGCGCGCGGGCGCGGCGGCGGAACAGCCAGGCGATCAGGCTGGTCGCCACGGTCTCGGCGAGGACGATGACGACCAGGGCGCCGAGAAACCACAGGACCAGGCCGCCGGTCTCGCCGCGCCGCATCTGCTGCAGGAAATGGCCGAAATAGGCGCCCCAGACGGCGAGGCCGACGAGCAGGCTGATCCAGAGGTGGGTCCGGCGGTGGGTCATGGGCGGCTCCTTGCCACATCGGCGCCGACCATGTCCGCCAGCTTCAGCACCGTGTTCCAGTTGCGGCCGGTGCCCATGCCCAACAGGCGCGGCGTGGCTTTCTTGAAAATGGCGGATTCGCCCTGACCGTCGGGGAACCAGAAATAAAGCACGCCGCCGACCGCCTCGACCCGCTCGCCGCCTGCGGCGAGGGCGCGGCAGGCCGCCAGCGCGCCGTCCTTGACGCCGCTCTTCATGACCATGGCCAGCACCCTGGAAGGATGGGCGGCGGCCTCTTCCGGGAAGGGGTTGGCGGCGATCAGGCCGGCCCACTGTTCCGGCGTGCGGACCATGGCCGCGACCTCGAGATCGAAACGCCGGGCCATGGCCGATTCGATATCCCGTTCCAGAGTCGCGGCGGCCACGTCGCTCTCGACCACCAGATTGCCGCTGGCCGCGAGGGTGCGGGGGTTCCTCAGACCCATCTCTTCGGCCATGGCGCGCTGCTCCCCGACCGGGGCGCGCACGCCGCCGGTGTTCATGCCGCGAAACAGGATGATCCGGTGGGTCACGAGGTCACCGCTTCTGGCAGGCCGGACAGTAGAAGGTCGAGCGGCCGCCCTGGACGATGCGTTTGACCACGCCGTCGCAGCCGTCGCCGGCGCAGGGCTTTCCTTCGCGGCCGTAGACGTCGAAGCGGTGCTGGAAATAACCCTGGCCGCCCTCGGCGTTGGCGAAGTCGCGCAGGGTCGAACCGCCGGCGGTGATGGCGTCGTCGAGCACGTCGCGAACCTTGGCGGCGAGGGTTTCGAGGCGCGGCTTCGACACCTTGCCGGCAAGGGCGAGCGGCGAGATGCGGGCGCGGAACAGGGCCTCGGAGACATAGATGTTTCCGAGGCCGGCGACGATGCGCTGGTCCAGCAGGCTGACCTTGATGCTCTGCTTCTTGCCCGCGAAGGCTTCGGCCAGATGGGCGCCGGAAAAGGCGTTGCCGAGCGGCTCGGGGCCGAGGCCGGCGAACCATGGGTGGATCTCGACAGCTTCCGTTGCGATCAGGCCCATGAAGCCGAAGCGGCGGGCGTCGGCGAAGCCGATGCGTGTGGTGATCTTTCCGCTGACCGCGCACAGGCTGAGGTGCTCGTGCTTGCCGGCGAGCGGCGCCGCCTCCTCGAACTCGCCGACCGCGTCGCCGTCGAGGGTGAAGCGGCCGGTCATGCCCAGATGGGTGACCCAGGTCTCGCCGGTCGACAGCGGCATCAGCAGATATTTGGCGCGACGGTCGATGCGTTCGACGACGGCGCCGTCCAGCCGCTCGGGGAAGCGGTCGGGGAAGGGGAAGCGCAGGTCGGGCCGGTTCTGGCGCACGCGGGTCAGGCGCGCGCCGGTGAGGACGGGCTCAAGTCCGCGCCGGACGGTTTCGACCTCGGGAAGTTCGGGCATGGGAAGGGTTTAGAGCGGCGGGCGGCGGGTGGCGAGAGGCGGCTCCCCTCTAGCCACTGGGCCCGTTTCCGGCTTACCTCCGCGCAACGGGGAGAGGGCGACAATGACGGACACCGCTGCAAAGGCGCCGAAGGGCGTGGTCAAGCGTATCGAACTGACGCTGAGGGCGCTGGTTCTGGGCTGTCTGCTGGCGGTCGTGTTCACCGCCGCCAACACCTATCTGGGCCTCAAGGTCGGCCTGACCTTCGCCTCGGCCATCCCGGCGGCGGTCATCTCCATGGCCATCCTGCGGATGTTCAAGGACTCGACCATCTGGGAGAATATGACGGTCCAGACCGTGGCCTCGGTCGGCGGGGCGATGAGCTCGATCATCTTCGTCCTGCCCGGCCTCGTCATGGTCGGCTGGTGGCTGGAGTTCCCGTTCTGGGAGTCGGTGTTGATCTGCGTCTTCGGCGGCGTGCTGGGGGTGACCTTCTCCATCCCCTTGCGCCGCGCCCTCGTGGTCGAGGCGAATCTGCCCTACCCGGAGGGTGTGGCGGCGGCCGAGGTGCTGACCGTCGGTTCGCGCGGCGCGGAGCAGACTGAAAGCGCGGTGCGCGAGAATGCGGCGGGTCTGTGGGTCGTGATCACCGGCGCGGCGGTCTCGGCCGGCTACGCCCTGTTGGTCGCGGGACGGGTCTTCGCCGGCGAGGCGGCGCGCTTCGTCAGGCTGCCGGCGTCACTCGGCGGCGGCGCCACGGGCCTCGGCTTCGGCATGCAGTTCGCCCTGTTGGGCGCTGGCCACCTGATCGGTCTGGCCGTCGGCCTGGCCCAGCTGTTCGGCCTGATCCTCGCCTGGGGGATCGCGGTGCCGATCCTGACCAGCCCCGACACCATCGCCTGGCTGACCGCCAATGGCATTCCGTCGATCGCCGCCAGCCTTCCGGCGGGAGCGCCGGCGGAAGAACTGGCCGGGACCGTCTGGGGCCAGGAAGTCCGCTTCATGGGGGCCGGCGTCATCGGCGTGGCGGCCATCTGGACCCTGATCAAGCTGGCCGGGCCGCTGATCGGCGGCCTGACCTCGGCCCTCGCCGCCAACCGTCGCCGTCAGGGCGGCGAGGTGCTGGACCGCACCGAGCAGGACATTCCGATCAACATCGTCGCCGGCCTGTCGGTCGCCTGCCTGGTCGGCATCGGCGGCCTGCTCGCCTGGTTCGCCCAGGGCAACCCGACACTGGCGGGCTCGACCGCCCTGCTGGTCGGGGGCGGCTTGATCTATGTCGTCTTCATCGGCTTCGCCGTGGCGGCCATCTGCGGCTATATGGCCGGGCTGATCGGCTCGTCCAACAGTCCGGTGTCGGGCGTCGGCATCCTGGCCATCGTCATCGCCTCGGTCCTGATGCTGGGCGTGCTGGCCCTCGCCGGCCTGCCGGCCGACCCGTCGGTGATCGCCTTCGCCCTGATCGTGACGGCGGTGGTGTTCGCCGTGGCCGTCATCGCCAACGACAACCTGCAGGACCTGAAGACCGGCCAGCTGGTGCAGGCGACGCCGTGGCGGCAGCAGACCGCCCTGATCGTCGGGGTCGTCGCCGGCGCCCTGGTCATTCCGCTGATCCTCAACCTGCTGAACAAGGCCTTCGGCTTCGCCGGCGGGCCGGCCGGCATCGCCAACGAGCCGCTGGCGGCGCCGCAGGCGACGCTGATCTCGGCCCTCGCCCGGGGCGTCATCGGCGGCGACCTGCGCTGGGACCTGATCGGGCTCGGCGCGGCGATCGGCGTGGTCATCATCGTGCTGGACGCCGTGCTGACCGGCGCCACCAAAGGAAAGATGAAGCTGCCGCCGCTGGCCGTCGGCATCGGCTTCTACCTGCCGGCCGCGGTGACCACCATGCTGGTGGTCGGGGCGATCTGCGGCTGGATCTACGACAAGGCGATCAAGACCACGCGCTTCGCGGACGTCGGCCGCCGCATGGGCGTGCTGCTGGCCTCGGGCCTGATCGTCGGCGAGAGCCTGTTCCTCGTCATGACGGCGGGCGTCATCGTCTCGACCAACAACGAAGCGCCCTTCGCCATGCTGCCCGAAGGCTCGGCCTGGCCGGCCATGCTGGCGGGGCTGGTGGTCTTCGTCGTCCTGACCTTCGGTCTCTACAGCTGGGTGAGGAGCCGCTCGGCCAAGGTCTGATCCCGCCCTCAGCTCGCCGCTTTCATCGGCGATAACCACCGTTGTTACGCCAGTGCGTGTTTCTCGCGCACTGGCGTTTCCGCGTTCGCCCCTGTAAGAGGCGCGCGCTCCCCGCACCGTCGCCCACACCCAGCGGCCCGCCCCAACGATTTGCCAGGGTCGGCCGCCTTGCACGTCTGATAGTCAAATGAATCTGCGCAACGTCGCCATCATCGCCCACGTCGACCACGGCAAGACCACCCTGGTGGACCAGCTTCTGGCCCAGTCGGGCGTGTTCCGAGCCAATGAGGCCCAGTCCGAACGCGCGATGGACTCCAACGACCAGGAAAAAGAACGCGGCATCACCATCCTGGCCAAATGCACCTCGGTGCTGTGGCACGGCGAGACGGGCGACACCCGCATCAACATCATCGACACCCCGGGCCACGCCGACTTCGGCGGCGAGGTCGAGCGGATCCTGGGCATGGTGGACGGTTGCGTCATCCTGGTCGACGCCGAGGAAGGCGTCATGCCCCAGACGAAATTCGTGCTGACCAAGGCGCTGAAGATGGGCCTGCGTCCCATCCTCTGCATCAACAAGGTCGACCGCGCCCACGCCGATCCCGACCGTGTCCACAATGAAGCCTTCGACCTGTTCGCCGCCATCGGCGCGACGGACGAGCAACTGGACTTCCCGCACATCTACGCCTCGGGCCGCGCGGGCTGGGCGACGATGGATCTGAACCAGCCGTCGGACAATCTGAACGCCTTGTTCGAGCTGATCGTCAGCCACGTGCCCGAGCCGAAGGTCGTCGAGAACAAGGACAAGCCGTTCCAGATCCTGAACGTTCTGATCGAGAGCGACCCCTTCCTCGGCCGCCTGCTGACCGGCCGCATCGAGAGCGGCAAGGCCGTTCCGGGCATGGCCATCAAGGCGCTGGACCGCGAAGGCAAGATCATCGAGCAGGGCCGCATCACCAAGGTGCTGGCCTTCCGCGGCCTGAAGCGCCAGCCGGTCGACAGCGCCGAGGCGGGCGACATCGTCGCCATCGCCGGCATGTCCAAGGCCACCGTGGCGGACACCCTGTGCGCCCTGGAAGTCACCGAGGCCCTGCCGGCCCAGCCGATCGATCCCCCGACCATCTCCATGACCGTCTCGGTCAACGACAGCCCGCTGGCCGGCCGCGAAGGCGACAAGGTCCAGTCGCGCGTCATCCGCGACCGCCTGCTGAAGGAAGCCGAGGCCAACGTCGCCATCCGCGTCACCGAGACCGGCGGCAAGGACGCCTTCGAGGTCGCCGGCCGCGGCGAACTGCAGCTGGGCGTGCTGATCGAGAACATGCGCCGCGAGGGCTTCGAACTGTCGATCTCGCGTCCGCGCGTGGTCTATCAGACCGGCCCGAACGGCGAGCGTCTGGAGCCGATCGAGGACGTCGTCATCGACGTCGACGACGAATACACCGGCGTGGTCATCGAGAAGCTGTCGGCCCGCAAGGCCGAGTTGAAGGACATGGGCCCGTCGGGCGCCGGCAAGACGCGCCTGACGCTGAAGTCGCCGTCGCGCTCGCTGATCGGCTACCAGGGCGAGTTCCTGACGGACACGCGCGGTTCGGGCGTGTTGAACCGGGTGTTCAGCCACTATGAGCCGCACAAGGGCGCGATCGAGGGCCGCCTGAAGGGCGTGCTGGTCTCGAACGGCGACGGCGAAACCGCCGCCTTCGCCCTGTGGAACCTCGAGGACCGCGGCATCATGTTCGTCGGCGGGGGCGAAAAGACCTACCAGGGCATGATCATCGGCGAGAACGCCCGCTGGGACGACCTCGACGTCAATCCGATGAAGGCCAAGCAGCTGAACAACATCCGCGCCTCGGGCAAGGACGAGGCCGTGCGCCTGACCCCGCCGCGCCGTCCGTCGCTGGAACAGGCCATCGCCTACATCGAGGAGGACGAACTGGTCGAGGTCACGCCCAAGTCGATCCGTCTGCGCAAGGCCGTGCTGAACCCGTCGTTCCGCAAGAAACGTGTGCGCGAGGAGTAATCAGGGCCGTCCGGGAGCAAAAAACGGCCAAATCTGGCCGGGGCGGGGTGATTTGGGGGCGGGTGGAACGCCGCGCGCCCCCGCCGGTTGCCAGATCGGTGCGGGCCCGAAGCTCGCGTAGATCAAGGCAGTTTCCCATGCGAAAGACCGCCCTCCTTACCGGCGTCGCCGGCCTGTTTCTTCTGTCCGCCCCGGCGTTCGCCCAGGACGGCACGGCTCCGCAGACGCCTCCCGCCGCCCCGCCGACCGCCACAACCCAAACCCCTGCGACCGAAGCCCCGACCTTGTCGCTGCAGCCCGGCATGACTGTGCGCGGCGCGGACGGTGAACTGGGCGTTCTCGTCGGCGCGCGGACCCAGGCGGGCGCCCAGCAGCTCACAGTTCAGGGCGCCGACGGCAGCGTCCGCGCCGTGCCGATCACCGGCATCCGTCAGGAAGGCGAGGATGTCGTCGTCGACTTCACCGTCGAACAATATGCGACCGCCGAGACGGTGACGCCCGCCGCCGCGCCTGCGGACCCGGTGGACGATACGATGGCTGAGCCGGAAGCCGCCCCCGACCCGGTCGCGCCCCCGGCAGCTTCGCCCCAACCGGATATGACGCCGGCCGTTCCCGACCCGACGGTCGCGCCGCCGGCTCCGCCCCCCCCGACCCTGCCGCCGGAAAGTCCGGCCACGCCGGCTCCCGGCGAAGGCGAGGATGACCCGACCGATCCGATGGGCTGACCGGTCGCCGCATATGAAAAGGGCGGCTCCTCGCGGAGCCGCCCTTCATTTCGGCCTTTTGATCTTTCGATCAGCCGCGACGCTTCACCAGGCCCACCAGGAACAGCAGGAGGCAGGCGCCGAGGAAGGCGACCAACAGGGTGATGAGGTTGAAGCCGCCGACCGGAATACCCAGCAGGCTGCCAGCGATGAAGCCGCCGAGCAGGGCGCCGACGACGCCAACGATCAGATTGGTCAGCAGGCCGTGATTGCGGCCCATGACCTGTTCAGCCAGCCAGCCGGCGACGATGCCGATGACGATCCAGCCAATGATTCCCAAGCCCATAGTGTTCTCCTGACATTCCCAAGCGCGATTGCTCTGTCGCGGTAATGCGTCGCTGCGGCAACGGTTGCGACATCGCCCGCAAAACTTCGGTCGACGACTCTCCCCCGTGGCGCGAACGCGGCATGGTGCTTGCCGCGTGGAGGGCGAGCCGTCCCGCATCGGGACAGGCCGGGAACAAGGGGAACTGGGTCATGGCCACCGATATCGACCTCCATCTCGGACGCCGCCTGCGTCGTCGCCGCCGTCTTCTGGGCCTGACCCAGCAGCAACTGGCCACCCAGGTGGGCATCCGCTTTCAGCAGATCCAGAAGTATGAGTGCGGCGCGAACCGGATTTCCGCCGCTCGCCTGTGGCAGCTCTCCGAGGCGCTGGAATCGCCCGTGAGCTATTTCTACGACGGGCTCGAGGAGGCCATCGAGCGCCGCGAGGCGGCCAACCAGGGCGGCGAGATGTTCTCCCGCAAGGAGACGCTCGACCTGATCCAGGCCTATTATCAACTGGACGAGAAGCCGCGTCGCCGGCTGCTGGACCTCGCCAAATCGCTGCACACGGACGGCCAGGTCGCCTGACCGTGGATGCAATCACCCGGTGACATGAGGGCGGGGCGTGAGTATCCCGCCTGCATGACCGAGTACGAACTGTTCGCCATCGAACTGGCCCGCGAGGCCGCCCGCGTCTCCCTGCCGTATTTTCGCGGGGCGTACGAGCAGACGGACAAGGGCGGCGCCGCCGGCTTCGACCCCGTGACACAGGCGGACCGGGAGGCCGAGGCGGCGATCCGGCGCCTCATTGGCGAACGCTATCCCGACCACGGCGTCATCGGCGAGGAATACGGCGAGGACCGACCCGACGCCGCATTTGTCTGGATCCTCGATCCGATCGACGGCACCCGCGCCTTCATCGCCGGCCTGCCGCTGTGGACCAATCTCATCGCCCTACGGACAGAGGGCCGCCCGACCGTGGGCGTGATCGGTCAGCCCTGCCTGGACGAGGTGTTCCTCGGCGGTCCCTCAGGCGCCCGACTGCTGAAGGGCGGGCGCGAGGCGTCCCTCGCCGTGCGGGAATGCAGCCATCTCAATGAGGCCCTGATCGCCACCACCGACCCGGATCTGTTCACCGGCGCCGAACGGGGCGCCTGGACCCAGGTGCGCGCCGCCGCCCGTCTGGCGCGGCTGGGCTGCGACGCCTATGCCTACGCCATGGTAGCCGCGGGCAGGATCGATCTGGTGGCCGAAAGCGCGCTGAAGGTCTGGGACTGGTCCGCGCTGGTTCCCGTGATCGAAGCGGCAGGCGGTCATGTCAGCAACTGGCGCGGCGCGACGCCGGACGGCAGCGGCCAGATTTTGGCGGTGGGCGATCTCCGGCTGAGGGACCAGGCTCTGGTGACCCTCAGGCGCGCCGCTCTCTAGGTCGTCGCGACCGGTTCGGACGCCGTTCCTTCGGGGTTCGGCGACAGGTCTTCGACCGGGGAGACATAGGCGCTCATGGCGTCGAATTCCTCAAGGAAGACAGCGCGCAGGGTGTCGGTCTCCATGATGACCTCGTGTTTGGCTCCCGGAACCTCGACATAGCGGCCGCGCCCGAGGCGGCGGGCCGCCCATTTGCTCGACTGTTTCCAGACCCGGTCGTCCTCGCTGGCCTGGACGATGGCGACCGGTACGCGCACGGATTTCAGGGCCTTGGGCTTTAACGCCCGCTCGCCCGCATCGAGGGCGAAGGCCAGCCAGCCCCAGGTCGGGCCGCCGACCGCGAGATGGGGACAGGCATAGAGCTGCTGCCGCCATTGTTCGTAGCGGCTCTCGTCCGTGGTCAGGGCGTCCTTTTCGAAGGTGTGGTCGAAGGGGTCGTCGGGATTGTCCAGGACATAGTCGCCGGCCTTGCCGTGGCGCAGGTTCCAGCGCACCGCCAGCTTGACCGACCACATCGAGCGCTTGCCGGTGCGGATGCGCAGCATGGGGCTGGTCAGCAGGGCGCCGGAGAAGCGGTCCTCGCCGGCCTGCAGCGTCATCAGGTTCAGCACCCCGCCCATGGAGTGACCGACCATCACCCAGGGTTTGGGCGCGCGCGCCTCCCAGGCGTCCAGCAGGCGGGCGTAGTCGTCGAGGAATTCCTCGACCGCGCGGGCGTGGCCTTTCAGCCTGTCGGGCAGCAGGCGCGCCGACAGACCCTGACCGCGCCAGTCATGCGCGAGCACGCACCAGCCCCGGGCGAGGAAATTGCCGATGACCTCGAAGTATTTCTCGATCGGCTCGGTGCGGCCGGGGCTGAGGATGACGGTGCCGCGCGGTTTGCGGGTGACGAGGGTCGAGGGGGTCCAGAAGGCCGCGCGCAGGCGCAGGCCGCCCGCGCCGCGGAACCATTCGCCGGTCCCGCCCGGAGGCGCGGCGGCGCCCGGAACCCCCATCAGGGGAGCGTTGGCGGCGTAGGCGGCGGCTCGGCTCACTCGGGTTTCCTGAATCTCAAGGTCATGCGGTCACTTTCGCCGATCTCGTCGAATTTCGTGCGGTCGAAGGTCGGGTCCGGCGGCGACCCACGTGGTGCGGTCAGACCCATGGGCGGCAGGGTCTCAACGCCGAACGGATGATCCTTGGTATCCCTTTCATTCGCGTTGATTTCCGACGCCGCGACGAAGGCGAATCCGGCCTCGGCCGCCAGTTGCTTCACAAAGGCTTCCTGGACGTAGCCGTCGGCCGCGGTCGGATCCTGGTCCTTGTCGGGGCCAAGCCGGTGCTGTTCGACGCCGAGGACGCCGCCGGGCCGCAGGGCGGCATAGGCGTCGGCGAAGGCCTTTTCAGCGATGCCGGCGGCCATCCAGGCGTGGATGTTGCGCATGAACAGGACCAGATCGACGGTGCCGGTTTCCGCCACGGGGCCGGAAGTGGGGCCGAACTCGGACAGTTCGACCTCGCCGTAAAGGCGGCGGTCGTTGGTGAAACGCTTCTGGAAGGCGCCCATCAACTGGCTCTGGGCCGGATCGGCGCCCGGGCCGGTCTGGAATCCGGCGGCGATGTAGCGGCCTTTGCCCTCGGCGAGGTAGGGGGCCAGAATCTCGGTCCACCAGCCGCTGCCGGGCCAGAATTCGAGCACCGCCATGCGCGGCTGCAAGCCGAAGAAGCGCAGCGTCTCCATCGGATGGCGCCATGGGTCGCGAAGGCGATCCTGGGCGCGCCACGGACCGGCGACGGCCCATTCCAGCGACCCCTTGGGCGGACCGTCGGGCCGGGGCGGGGGCTCGGCCGTCTTCTCGCGTCCGCAACCCGACAGGGCCAGCAGGGCGGTCGCGCCGCAAAGCACGCTCCGGCGCGACGCAAGCGGTCGCCAGACCTCGGTTCGTTCAGCCATTCACGTCCCCCGCGGCGCGCTGGCGCCGTACGGTTCGTCCCCGTTCGTGAACGGGCTTAACCTTGTTCCGGCGGGCGGTCAAAGCGGTTGCGGCGTCCGCCGGCATCAGGCCGGCTTGCGGAAACGCAGGGTCATCCGGTCGCTTTCGCCGATCGCGTCGAAGGCGGCGCGTTCGGCCTCGGTCAAAGGGGTCGGCCGGTCGTTGGCGTTGCCGTCGCGCGGCGCGCTGACCCGGGTCGGCGGCAGGGTCCAGACGCCGTACGGATGGTCATGGTCGTCCGCGGGGTTGGCGTTGAGTTCGCTGCGCGCGTCGAGCACGAACCCGGCCGCGACGGCGGCGCGAATGACGTGGCTTTCGGGCACATAGCCGGTCGGCGCGGTCTGGTCCGGGTTCAGCCCTTCGCCGCTTCGGTGCTGCTCGACCGCCAGAACGCCGCCAGGTTTCAACGCCTTGAAGAAGGCGGCGAGATAAGGCGCCGTCCGTCCGGCGCGATGCCAGTTGTGAAACGCGCGGGCGACGACGACCATATCGGCGGCGCCGTCTGCCACGCCCATACCCTCGAGCGGGCGGTTGACGGGGACATAGGTTCCGCCGGTCGCGGCGGCGTAGGGTTCGAGGATATTGCGCCACCAGCCGGCGCGGCCCGGTTCGATTTCAATCACGGTCGATCCCGGCGTCAGGCCCCAGAAGGTCAGGGTCTCGAACGGATGGCGATACACGTCCCGCGCCACGTCGGCGGCGGGCCGGGCGGGGGAGGCGACGGCGGTCTGGAGGGCGACGTCCTCCTGCGGCACCGGCGGCGTCATCGCGGCCCGGCGGGCGGTGCGTTGGCCAGGGGTCTCATCCAGCGCGGGCATCGCGGGAAAGGTCTGGGCGGCGGCCACGGCCGGCAGGGCAAGCGCGGCGGTCAAGGCGAGGGCGAGCAGGCGCAAGGGGCGTCTCCATGGGTGAGGCGAGCCGCCAAACCCTGCGGGGTTCGACGCCGGGCCGCAAGTCACGATGCCGGACGGGCGACAGATTGAAGCGGACGAAATCCGTGGACCCGACCTCTTGACGGCGGTTCTTGCCCTCCCACATTCGCTCCGAGGGCGCCGATCTCGGGTCCTCCAGACCGGCGGGGCCGACCTCGGGCCGCCGGGACTGATCTCCCACCGCCGGTCCGGGCTCAAACCGCGGGACCGGTTCAACCTTGCTGATCCCAGGAGGATGACCATGCGTACCTATGATTTCACCCCGCTGTACCGTTCCGCCGTCGGTTTCGACCGTCTGGCCGGTCTGCTGGAAAGCGCCGCGCGCACCAGTCAGGAAAACGGCTGGCCGCCCTACAATATCGAGACCACGGGCGAGAACGCCTATCGCATCGAGATCGCCGTCGCCGGCTTCCGGCCTGACGAACTGACGCTGGAGGTGAAGGAAAACCTGCTCACCGTCACCGGTCGCAAGACCGCCAATGACGACGGCGAGGGCCGGAACTTCCTGCACCGCGGCCTCGCCGAGCGCGATTTCGAGCGCCGGTTCCAGCTGGCCGACTATGTCATCGTCAAGACCGCCGACCTGGTCAACGGCCTGCTGTCGATCGAGCTGGAGCGCGAACTGCCCGAAGCCCTGAAGCCGCGCCGCATCGAGATCGGCTCGGGTCAGACGCTGATCGAAGGCAAGAAGGGCAAGGCCGCCTGAGCGCCACGCCTCTGAACACCGCGAAGGGGGTGGCGTCCGCGCCGCCCCCTTTTTCGCGTCAGGCGGCGGCGTCGATATCCAGACCTTGGGCCCCGACGACGATGGCGCCGGTCAGAACGGCCTGGCGCAGACAGGCCCCGCGCAGAATGGCGCGGCTCAGGTCGGCGTCGGTCAGATTGGCCTGTTTCAGGTCGGCGCCCGAAAGGTCGGTGCCCTTGAGGCAGGCGCCGGTCAGGTCGGCCGGAAGCAGACGATCGGCGGCGATCATCAGCGGCCCGAGCTGGGCCTGACGCAGGTCGGCCCCGTTCAGTCGCGCCCCGGTGAGACGCGCGCCGCGCAGGTCGGCGCCCCTGAGATTGACCGACCGAAGGTCGGCCCCCTCCAGATGCGCGCCCTGAAGCTGCACGCCCTCCATGTCGAGGCCGTAGAAGACCGCGCCCTTGGCGGACAGGGCCGTCAGATTGTAGCCGGTGATCGATCGCAGGGCGCGCAGGTCGACGCCGTCGAACACCGATGGCTGGCCCGCTCCGCCGCCGGTTTCGCACCAGCGGGCGTGTTCGGCCAGCATGTCGGCGGCCGGCATCTTGTCGACCGGACTGCCGGCGGAGCGATCATCGGTGAGGGCCCCGGCCATGTCGGCCCCGTCGGTGCGCCACATCGCCGTCTTGGCGCCGACCAGCACGGCGTCGCGCAGGTCCGCTCCGGTCAGATCGGCCCCGGACAGGTCCGCCCCGGCCAGATCGGCGCCCCGGAAACTGGCCTGTTTCAGATTGGCCCGCACCAGCTTGCAGTTCGTCATGATGGCGTCGGAGAAGTCGGCGGCGACGGCGACGATGCCGGTCAGCTTTGAGCGCTGGAGATTGGCTCCGGCGAGGCAGGCGCCTGCGGCCTGGGTGTCATTGCGCGACCGGGCCTCGATGACGCGAAAGCCGAGCTTGGCATCGGCGGCGGCGATGGCGCCCTCGCGCAGGTCGGCTTCGAACAAATCCGCCCCGGTCAGATTGGCGCCGCGCAGACAGGCGCCGCGCAGGTCGGCCCGACGCAGGCTGGCGTCGACAAAGACCGCGTCCTGCATGTCCGCGCCGAAGAAGGTGGCGTTGTCCAGGCGCGAGCCTGTCAGGTCGGCGCCGATCAGGCAGGCGGCGGCGAAGTCGGCGTCGGCGAGGTTGCGGCCGACAAGAGACAGCCCCGACAGGTCGAGCCAGGCGAACACCGCCCGGGCGCCGCCGGGCCGGGCCTGCCACAGGCGGTCGTGCCGGGCGCAGATCGCGTCCAGTTCCTTCTGATCGATCCGTCTTCGGACGACTGGCGCGGCGGCTGCTGACATCGTCCCGCTATGGCACGCGCCGCTTAAGGAAAACTGAAATGGTTAGCGGCCGGTCGCCGGGTCAGGTCGTCAGCAAGCCGTGATCGGCGAGGGCGTCGGCCAGTTCGCCCGGCCCGACCCAGACGCGGGTATAGCCGGCCTCGCCGAGACGCTTCAGCTCGGTTGTCAGATCGGCCTTGGGCGAGACGGCGAAGCGGGCGTCGAAGCCTTCGCCGTCCTCGCTGACCCGGACCATCGGCCGGCCGGTCTCGACGCGGTGCAGATAGCCCTCGTAGAGCACGGCGGCTTCGGCGGCGAGCAGGCCGGTCTCGACCTGCAGACCCGCCTTGCGCAGGCGTTCGACGCCCCGCCCCGAGGCGAACGGCGAGGGGTCGACGGCGGCGACCACGACGCGCGCGACGCCCGACTCCACCAGGAAATGCGAACAGGAGGTGCGGCCGGACGAGCGGGCGCCGCAAGGCTCCATGGTGACATAGGCGGTGGCGCCCCTGGCCCGGTCTCCGGCGGCGGGAACGGCCTGTTCCTCGGCGTGGGGCCGGCCGCCGGGGGCGGTGGCGGCCTCGGCGACGACCTCGCCGTCCCTGACGATGACGCAGCCGACGGCCGGATTGGGCCAGGTCTGGCCCATTTGCCCGCGGGCCAGGGCGATGGCCCGGCCCATGAAGCGGATGTCGTCGGAAGCGGCCCGGACGTCGCTCATGGCTCAGGCTTCCGGCAGGGGCGGCAGGTCGGCCGCCCGGTCCTGATCGAGGTAGCGTGCGGCGGTCGGCTTGAGGTCGGCGTCGAGCTCGATCTCCAGCGGATTGCCGGTGGGGATTTCGACGCCGACGATCCGGTCGTCGGGCACCTGGAAGAGCAGTTTGACGATGGCCCGCAGGGAGTTGCCGTGGGCGGCGATCAGCAGGTCCTCGCCGGCCTTGAGGCGCGGGGCGATGGCCTCGTTCCAGTAGGGGCCGACCCGCTCGAGCGTGGTCTTGAGGCTCTCGGTGTCGGGGATGGACCGGTCCGCGTAGCGGGGATCGGCGGTGAAGTCATACTCGCCGCCGGGGGCGAGGGGCGGCGGCGGCACGTCATAGCTGCGGCGCCAGATCTTCACCTGGTCCTCGCCGTGCTTCGCCGCGGTCTCGGCCTTGTTGAGGCCGGTCAGGCCGCCATAGTGGCGCTCGTTCAGGCGCCAGTCCTCGATCACCGGGACGTCCTTCAGACCGGCCGAGGCCATGGCCAGGGCGCTGGTGCGTTTGGCCCGCTTGAGCACCGAGGTGAACACGGCGTCGGGGGTGAAGCCGGCCCGGGCGATCAGTTCGCCGCCGCGTCGCGCCTCGGCCTCGCCCTGTTCCGTCAGGTCGACGTCGACCCAGCCGGTGAAGCGGTTTTCGAGGTTCCACTGGCTCTGGCCGTGGCGCAGCAGGATCAGGCGGGGCATTCAGGTCTCCGTCGGGCGTCTGTCCGGGGGTAGGCCCGGGGTTGGAACCGGTCAAGGTTGGAAGGTTTGTCGGCAACGCGGCGCCCATACCGCCGTTCCCGTTTGTTGTGACGACCCGGTCGCCTGTCTATACGGGGCGCCCGTCAGCAAGGACCCCCGCCATGATCAAGCCCCGCCAGGACCTTCGCCCGAACACGGCCGAATACGAGACCGTGCCGCTGGTGAAGCCGACGGGCTTTCGCGAATACGACGCCCGCTGGATTCTGGAGACGGAGATCAATCTGCTGGGCCTGCAGGCGCTGGGTCTGGGACTGGCGACCTATGTCCACGAGGTCGGGCAGCGCCCGCGCATCGTCGTCGGCCACGACTACCGGTCCTATTCGCTGAGCGTGAAACAGGCCCTGATCCTCGGCCTGCTGGAGGGCGGGATGGAGGTGGTCGACATCGGGCTGGCCCTGTCGCCGATGGCCTATTTCGCCCAGTTCGAGCTGGACTGCCCGTGCGTGGCCATGGTCACCGCCAGCCACAACGAGAACGGCTGGACCGGCGTCAAGATGGGCGCCCAGCCGCCGCTGACCTTCGGCCCCGACGAGATCGGCCGGCTGAAGGCCATCGTGCTGAACGGCGAGGGCGTCAGCCGTGATGGCGGCAAGCTGATCCGGGTCGAGGACTTCCGCGAACGCTACATCGCCGACATCGTCTCGAAAACGAAGCTGACCCGGAAGATCAAGGTCGTGGCGGCGTGCGGCAACGGCACGGCCGGCGCCTTCGCCCCCGAGGCCCTGCGGCGGATGGGGGCCGAGGTGATCGAGATGGACACCGAGCTGGACTACACCTTCCCGAAATACAACCCGAACCCCGAGGACCACGCCATGCTGATGCAGATGGCGGCCAGGGTGCGCGAGACGGGGGCCGACCTGGCGCTGGGCTTCGACGGCGACGGCGACCGTTGCGGCGTGGTCGACGACACGGGCGAGGAGATCTTCGCCGACAAGATCGGCCTGATGCTGGGCCGCGACCTGTCGGCCCTGCACCCGAACGCGACCTTCGTCGTCGATGTGAAATCGACCGGCCTGTACAAGACCGACGAGGTCCTCAAGGCCAATGGCGCAGAGACGGTCTACTGGAAGACCGGGCACAGCTACATCAAGCGCAAGACCGCCGAGCTGGGGGCGCTGGCGGGTTTCGAGAAGTCCGGCCACTTCTTCTTCAACGCCCCGCTGGGTCACGGCTACGACGACGGCATCGTCGCGGCCGGGGCGGTGCTGGCCATGCTGGACCGCAATCCGGGTAAAAAACTCAGCGAGCTGAAGGCGGCGTTGCCGGACGCCTGGACCAGCCTGACCATGTCGCCGCACTGCGATGACGAACTGAAGTACGAGGTGCTGGAGCGGATCGTCGCCGAATATCAGGCGCTGGCCGACAGCGGCGGCTCGATCCTCGGCCGCAGGATCGTCGAGGCGATCACCGTCAACGGGGTGCGGGTGCATCTGGAAGACGGGTCGTGGGTGCTGGTGCGGGCGTCGTCGAACAAGCCGGAGCTGGTCGTGGTGGTCGAGAGCATGCGGTCGGAAGACGACATGCGCGCCCTGTTCCGCGACGAGGTGAAGCCGCGGCTGGCGAACTACCCCGAGATCGGCGCCTACAACCAGGAAATCTGAAGCCGGCGAGGGTCGACGAGAAATCGCCAAACCCTGCCATCCCGACACTCTGAGGCGCGACCGGGCGATCGGGCGTGGGGAAGGATCGAAGCCGGTTCCTGCGGCGGAAACGGCGGCGGCGGACTGTCAAAGACCCTCCCCGTGGGGATTGCAGCACTGAAACACGGCAATGCGTCAGACGCGGACGCATCCTTTCGGGCACCCCGGACGAATGGGTGCGGGATGACAGGGTTTGGCCGGGAATGGCCGGGATGGCAGGGTAGCGGATGGCAGGATCACAGGGAGCCGAAGTGATCCGAAACGTGGCGATCATCGGCGGCGGCTTTTCCGGCGCCATGCTGGCCGCGCGGCTGGCGGAGCGGGGCGTCGCCTCGACCCTGATCGACCGGACCGGGCGGTTCGGCGCCGGACTGGCCTATTCCACCCGGCTAGACCAGCATGTGCTGAACGTGCGCTCGGGCCGGATGAGCGCGATCGAGGGCCATCCCGACGCCTTTGTGGGCTGGCTTGAAACGGAGGCGCCGGAGCACACCGATCCGGAGGGTTTTGCGCCCCGGCGGCTGTACGGTCTCTATGTGCAGGACCGGCTGGCCCGGGTCGAAGCCGCCCATCCCGGCCGGATCGAACGGCTGACCGGCTCGGCCGTGGCCATCGACGGCTCGACCGTGCGGCTGGCCGACGGGCGCAGGGTCGAGGCCGACGCCGTGGTGCTGGCGACCGGCAATCCGGCGCCGAAGTGCGCGCGCGGCGGCGAGTCCGGGCGGATCATCGGCGACCCGTGGGCTGATGGCGCGCTGGACCGCGTCGGACCGGGGGATGACGTCCTGATCGTCGGGAGCGGCCTGACCATGGTCGATGTGGTGCTAGCCTTGCGGGCTGCGGGATGGCGCGGCCGGGCGACGGCGCTCAGCCGCCGCGGGCTCATGCCGCGCGCCCACAGCGCTCGCCATGACGCCCCGGTGGCGCCGACGCCCGCGTTGACGACCGGGCCGGCGTCCCGGCGGCTGGCCGAGGGCCGGCGGCTGGCGGAGGCGCACGGCTGGCGCGGCGTCATGGAGGGGTTGAGGCCGGTGACCGGCGAACTGTGGGCTGCGGCCGATCCGGGGCTGCGCGCCCGGCTGCTGCGTCATCTGCGGCCGTACTGGGACGTGCATCGCCATCGCATCCCGGCGAGCGTGGCGGCGACCCTCGAGCGGCTGGAGGCGGAGGGGCGGTTGACGGTGCTCGCGGGTCGGGTGGGCGCGGTGGAGACGCGAGGCGACGGCGTCGCGCTGTCATGGACGCCGCGCCACGGCCCGGCGCAGGCGCCGCTGACCGGCGGCTGGCTGATCGATTGCAGCGGTCCCGGCCATGACCCGGCCGCGAATTCGCTGACCGGACCGCTGGTCGCCTCGGGACGGGCCCGGCTGGATCCGTCGGGTTTGGGGCTGGATCTCGATCCGGTAGGGCGGGTGCGGGCCGCAGACGGCGTCGCGGATCCGGGCCTGTTCGTGCTGGGCCCGCCGGCGCGGGCGGCCTTCTGGGAAACCATCGCCGTGCCCGACATTCGCAAACGGATCGAGACATTGGCCGCTGTCCTGTCGGATCCGGCCGATCGCTAGCCTCAGTTCACCGCCAGCAGACCGATCAGGGCCAGGGCCAAGCCTATGAGGGACAGTAGAGACAGGGTGACGACGGCGGCGATGCGCGGGCCCGAGCGGACCACGGCGCGGGCGTCGGTGCTGAGACCGAGGGCGGCCATGGCCAGCACCGTCAGGGCCGTCGTGCTCCAGCGGAGGACCGGCAGGGCGTCGGGCGGGATCAGGCCCAGCGACCGCGCGCCCATCATCAGCAGGAAGCCGACGATGAACCACGGCAGCAGATGGCCGAGCGGCAGGCGGCGCGGCGCGGCGTCGGCGGTCGCGCCGGCGGCCGCCCGGCCGCGCAGGGCGACGATGAGGGCGAGGGCGAGACAGACCGGGCCGAGCATCAACACCCGCACCAGCTTGATCAGGGTCCCGGCCTGGTTGGCCACGGCGCCCACGGGCACGGTGGCGGCCAGCACCTGGGGCACGGCGTAGACCGTCAGGCCGGCGAGGGTGCCGTATTGCACCTCGCTCATCGCCAGCGCCGCGCCCAGCAGCGGCAGGGTCAGGACGACGACGATCCCCAGCACGGCGGTGAAGGCGATAGCGGCGGAAACATCCTTGGCGTCGGCGTCGATCACCGGGGCCACGGCGGCGATGGCCGAGTTGCCGCAGATGGCGTTGCCGCAGGCGATCAGCACCGCCATCCGACGGGGCAGGCGCAGCAGCCGGCCGATGCCGTAGCTGACGCCGATGGCGAGGGCGACGACGGCCGCCGTGCCGAGCAGCAGGCCGGGGCCGATGGCGATGACGGTGGCGGCGCTGACCGAGGCGCCGAGCAGGACCACGGCGATCTCCAGCAGGGTGCGGGCGCTGAAGTCTATGCCCGGGCGAAGGCCGGCCGGCGGCGTCCACAGCGCGCGCACCACGGCGCCGATCAGGATGGCCAGGACGACGGCGTCGACCCAGCCGCGCCCGAACAGCCGCAGCTCCAGCGCCTGCACGGCTACGGCGGCCAAGGCGACCGCGACGCAGGCGAGCAGGCCGGGGATCAGGGACAGGGCGCCGGACCGGCGGGCGAGAATCATGGCGGCAGATTGCGCCGGTCCGGCGTCGGGTTCCATGGTTCAGTTCGCGGTCCGGTCGATCCGGCGCCGAACCGCGAGGACAGGACGCAACGACCGGCGACTAGCGGTAGGCGCCGGTTCTCAGATTGATGCCGTATTCGACGCTGGCCTTGAGCGCGGACAGCATCTGCGACCAGCCCATGCAGTTGCCGTAGGAGGCTTTGAGGCCTGTCGGGGTCTCGCGCCAGCCTTCCTCGGCGATGCGGACGAGGGTGCGGGCGCCGTCGTCGAGCGGCTGGAAGGTCATGGTGACCGTCGTCATATAGCCCGCGTCCACGACCGGATCGGCGCCGTCCGGCACACCCTCGTTGGCCTCCCAGCGCAGGACGATCCGCTCGTCCTGAACCACCTCGACCACCTCCACCGGAAAGGCGCCCGGAAAGTCCGCGAACTCCCACTGGACCGTGGCGCCCGTCTCCAGCCGGCCGACGGCGCCCCCGGTGGTGAAATAGGCCGACAGCTTCGCCGGATCGGCGACGGCCTCGAACACCTCGTGGACGGGTTTCGCGATGCGGGTCGACACCTCGAATTTGAGCTCCATCGTTCCTCTCCATTGTTGCGGAGACGGGTTATATGTTATACAAACATAACATGTCAAACGACGACGATCTCGACAGTGTTTTCAAGGCCTTGGCCAATCCTGTCCGGCGGCGGTTGATGGATGCGATGAAGGACGGGCCGCGAACCACCGGTCAGCTGTGCGAGGCTGAAGGCGCGCTGGATCGCTGCACCGTGATGCAGCATCTGAAGGTCCTGGAAGCGGCCGGACTGGTCGTCGTCCGCCGCGAGGGGCGGGAGCGCTGGAACCATCTGAACGCCATGCCGATCAAGGCCGTCCACGATCGCTGGATCGCGCCCTACGCGCGCGGCGCGGTGGCCATGCTCGCGGATCTGAAGGATCGGGTGGAGGGTTAGCCGGCCGCCTTCACCGCCGCGGACACGTCGGCGACCACGGCCCTGACCAGCGTCTCGTCGTCGCCCTCGGCCATGACGCGGATCAGTTTCTCGGTGCCGGAGGGCCGGACCAGCAGGCGCCCCTGGCCGGCGAGCCGGGCCTCGGCGTCGGCGATGGCGGCCTTGACCCTGGCGTCGTCCAGCGGCCTGGCGGCCTTGTAGCGGACGTTCTCGAGCTTCTGCGGCACCTTGTCGAACTGGCGCGCCAGCTCGCTCATCGGCCGGCCGCTTTCCACCAGCACGGCGAGGACCTGCAGGGCCGACATCAGGCCGTCGCCGGTGGTGGCGTAGTCGTGCAGGATGATGTGGCCGGACTGTTCGCCGCCGAGGTTGAAGCCGCCCTCGCGCATCCGCTCCATGACATAGCGGTCGCCGACCTTGGTCCGCTCCAGCGTCAGGCCCTCGGCCTGCAGCCGGCGTTCGAGGCCGAGGTTGGACATGACGGTGGCGACCAGGCCGCCGCCCTTCAGATGACCGCGCCTCGCCCAGTCGAGCGCCACCAGGGCCATGATCTGGTCGCCGTCGACGACCTGGCCCTTCTCGTCGCAGATGATCAGCCGGTCGGCGTCGCCGTCGAGGGCGATGCCGATGTCGGCGCGGTAGGTGCGCACCGCCTCGGCCAGGGTCTCGGGATGGGTCGAGCCGCAGTCGGCGTTGATGTTCAGACCGTTCGGCTCGACGCCGACGGCGCAGACCTCGGCGCCGAGTTCATAGAGCGCGGTCGGGGCGACCTTGTAACCGGCGCCGTTGGCGCAATCGACGGCGATGCGCAGGCCCTGCAGGCTGAGCCCCTTGGGGAAGCTGGCCTTGGCGACCTCGACATAGCGGGCCTGGGCGTCGTCGATGCGTTTGACCCGGCCGAGGGCGTCGGGCGGGGCCAGGTCGGCGCCGAGCGCCTGGTCCATCATCGATTCGATCTTCAGCTCGACCTCGTCCGACAGCTTGTAGCCGTCGGGGCCGAACAGCTTGATGCCGTTGTCGAGGTAGGAGTTGTGCGAGGCCGAGATCATCACCCCGATGTCGGCGCGCATCGAGCGGGTCATCATCGCCACGCCGGGCGTCGGCAAGGGCCCGAAGGTGCGCACGTCCATGCCCGCGGCGGAGAATCCGGCGACCAGCGCCGGCTCGATCATATAGCCCGACAGGCGGGTGTCCTTGCCGATCACCACGAGGTGGCGGCGGTCGTCGGCGGACATGAAAAGGCGGCCGGCGGCGAGGCCGACGCGCAGGGCCACCTCGGCCGTCATCGGATGGGTGTTGGCGCGACCGCGGATGCCGTCGGTGCCGAAATAGCGTCTCTCGCCCAAGCGTCGTCTTCCTTGCTGGCGGCCGCAGAAATCTTGCGAAACCGCTTTTTAGGTGCAAACCGGACGGCCTGTCGCCTACACCGGCGTCCGACAGTCAGGGTCGGCTTAGACCGTTCCCCGTTCGCGCGCAAAGCGCGGGATTCCAGATTTCCGAGGGTCTTCTTCATGTGCGGCATCATCGGCGTGACCGGGACGGGCCCGGCGGTTCCCCGCCTGATCGACAGTCTCAAACGGCTGGAATACCGGGGCTATGACTCGGCGGGCGTGGCGGCGCTGGTCGACGGGCGCATCGAGCGGCGCCGGGCCAAGGGCAAGATCCGCGAGCTGGAGGCGGTGCTGGCCGTCCAGCCGCTGGCCGCCACCGTCGGCATCGGCCACACCCGCTGGGCCACCCATGGCGCGCCGACGACCGAGAACGCCCATCCGCACAAGGCGGGGCGGGTGACGCTGGTGCACAACGGCATCATCGAGAATTTCGCCGAACTGAAAGCCGGGCTGGCGGCCGAGGGCCGTGTGTTCGAGAGCCAGACCGACACCGAGGTCGTGGCCCATATGATCGACCGCGAACTGTCGCGGGCCAATGACCCGATGGTCGCCTTCAAGACCGTGCTGGACCGGTTGACCGGGGCCTATGCGCTGGCCGTGCTGGTCGAGGGCGAGGAAGGGCTGATCATGGGCGCGCGGCGCGGCAGCCCGCTGGTGGTCGGCTGGGGCGAGGGCGAGATGTATCTCGGCTCCGACGCCCTGGCGGTCGGGCCCTTCACGCAGAAGATCTCCTATCTGGAAGAGGGCGACTATGTCGGCCTCGACCGCTCGGGCGCGCGGATGTTCGACGTTGACGGCCGCGCCGTCGAGCGGCCGGTCGTCCAGGTCTCGGCCTCCTCGGCCCTGGTCGAGAAGGGCGAGTACCGGCATTTCATGGAGAAGGAGATCCATGAACAGCCGGACAGCGTCCAGCACACCCTGTCGCACTATCTCGACTTCGTGAATGCGAAGGCCAAGGTCGACGGGACCGACTTCACCGCCATCGAGCGGATCCAGATCGTCGCCTGCGGCACCGCCTTCTACGCCGGCCAGATCGGCCGCTATGCATTCGAAAAGCTGGCCGGCCTGCCGTGCGACGTCGAGATCGCCTCGGAGTTCCGCTATCGCCAGCCGGCGCTCACGCCGGGGACGCTGGCCGTGGCCGTCAGCCAGTCGGGCGAGACGGCCGACACCCTCGCCAGCCTGTCGTGGTGCAAGGCGGCCGGGTTGCAGACGGCGGCCCTGGTCAATGTCCATTCCTCGTCGATGGCGCGCGAGGCCGGGATCCTGTGGCCGACCCACGCCGGGCCCGAGATCGGCGTCGCCTCGACCAAGGCCTTCACCGCCCAGGTCGCCGCCCTGCTGGCGCTGGCGGTGTCGGCCGGGGTGCAGCGCGGCCGGATCGACGCGGCCAAGGAGGCCGAGCTGGTCAAGGCCCTGTTCGAGGCCCCGCGACTGATCGCCGAGGCCATGCTGATGGAGGACGACCTCAAGGCCGTCGCCCACGACGTGGCCAAGGCCACCGACGTGCTGTTCCTCGGCCGCGGGGCCATGTTCCCCCTGGCCATGGAGGGGGCGCTGAAGCTGAAGGAGATCAGCTATATCCACGCCGAGGGCTACGCCGCCGGCGAGCTCAAGCACGGGCCGATCGCCCTTGTCGACGAGCTGACCCCGATCGTCGCCCTGGCCCCGATGGACGAGGTGTTCGAGAAGACGGCGTCGAACCTGCAGGAGGTGGCGGCGCGCGGCGGGCCGGTGATCATGATCGCCCCGGCCTCGGCCCCCGACCCGCACGGGGCCGGCATCCGGCGCGTCGACGCGCCGGAATGCCATTCGCTGATCGCGCCGCTGGTCTACGCCGTGCCGGTCCAGCTGCTGGCCTATTATGTGGCGGTGCAGAAGGGCACGGACGTCGATCAGCCGAGAAACCTGGCGAAATCCGTGACGGTGGAGTGATCGCATCGCGCCGTTAATGCGTTAGGCTGGCCGACCTCGCCGTTCAGGACACCGCATGACCGACCAGACCCGCCGCCTCCGCAAGGCCGTCCTTCCCGTCGCCGGCCTCGGCACCCGGGTCCTGCCCGGCACCAAGACCACGCCCAAGGAGCTTCTGAACGTCGTCGACCGGCCGATCCTGAGCTATATCGTCGAGGAGGCGCGCGAGGCCGGGATCGAGCACATCGTCTTCGTGACGGGGCGCTCCAAGGGAGCGATCGAGGACTATTTCGACCACCAGATCGAGCTGGAAGCCCAGCTGCTGGCCAAGGGCAAGACCGAGATCCTCGACGCCATGATCGCCGAGTTGGCCACGGCCGGGGAGATGAGCTTCACCCGTCAGATGCAGCCGCTGGGTCTGGGCCACGCCGTCTGGTGCGCCCGCGACATCATCGGCGAAGAGCCGTTCGCCGTGCTGCTGCCGGACGTGATCGTCGACGCCCAGCCGGGCGCGTTGAAACAGCTGGCCGAGGTCTATGCCGAGGTCGGCGGCAATGTCATCGGCGTCGAGGCCGTGCCCGAGAGCGAGACGCATAAATACGGCATCGTCGAGCCGATCGACGGGCCCGGCGACCGCGACGGCCGCCGCATCCGCATGAAGGGGATGGTCGAGAAGCCGGCCCGCGGCGAGGCGCCGTCGAACCTGTCGATCTCGGGCCGCTATATCCTGCAGCCGGAGATTTTCGGCATTCTGGAGAACCAGAAGCGCGGGGCCGGCGGCGAGATCCAGCTGACCGACGGCATGGCCCGGCTGATGCAGGACCAGAGCTTCACCGCCGTCGAATACGAGGGCGTGACCCACGACTGCGGCGACAAGATCGGCCTGTTGCGGGCCAATGTCGCCCTGGCGCTGAAGCGGCCCGATCTGGGCGAACAGGCCCGGGCCGCGATCACCGCCCTGCTGTAAGGCGGCGCAGCGCCTCGACCGCCTCGATCAGACGGGCGAGGTCGGCGGGCGAGGACAGGCGGTGGTCGCCGCCCTCGATCAGGTCCAGCCGCACGTCGCCGCCGGACAGACGTTCGACCAGCTCGATCTGGCGTCGCCACGGCACCACCTCGTCGGCCCGGCCCTGCAGGATGTGGACCGGCGCCGCGACCGGGAGGGGGGCGCGCAGCACCAGCCAGTCGCGCGCCTCCTCGAACATGCGGCGGGTCAGGACGTATTCGCCGAGTCCGTCCTCGACGACGAGGGTTTCGCCCTCGCGCAGGATGGCCTGACGTTCGTGGTCGGCGAGTCCGGGCCACATCAGGTCCTCGGTGAAGTCGGGGGCCGGATTGACCAGCACCAGGCCGCCGAGCCGCTCCGGCCGGGCGAGGGCCAGCAGCAGGGCGACCCAGCCGCCCATCGACGAGCCGACCGGGATGACCGGACCTTCGAGGCTGTCGATCAGGGCGACGGCGTCCTCGCGCCAGCGCCCGATGGTCGCCTGGCGCCAGTCGCCGGAAGACCGGCCGTGGGCGAAATGGTCGTAGCGGAGATAGCGCCAGCCGCGCGCGCGGGCGGCGGCGTCGAGCGCCAGCGCCTTGGTCCCCTCCATGTCGGAGCGGAAGCCGCCGATCCAGACGACCGTGGGGCCGTGGCCGGGGACCTGCTGAAAGGCGAGCGCTTCGCCGTCGGGTCGGCTAAGGTGCTGGATGTCTGACATAGGGCAGGTGTCGCGGGGGAGGCCGGTGAAATCAATATCCATTCCGCCAGCGGCGCTTGAGGATGACGCCTCCGTCGAGATGGCCCGCATATGGGTAGCCAAGCAGGGATTGCATTGCGTCCTGAACGTCGGGACCTACCGTGACAGCGGCCTTCGCGAGGCCTCGGCATGGGGCGTGATCCTGGCCGACATGGCTCGCCATCTAAGCCATGCATTGCGCGACAACGGCCTGGAGGCGGACAGCGTCAGGGCCTTGGCCGAAATCCGGGAGGTCATGACGCGAGAGCTGGACAGCCCCACATCGGAGGCAACCGGAAAGTTTGGGTCGACTACGCAGTAGCGTGATTGCCGACCCTCGGACTGCGTCCGCAAAATCCCCGCTCACCCCGAGCCATCACCCGTCGCCATCCCCTACGGAGCCCCGATGTCGCTACCGCCAGACTTCACCGTGCTGCAGGTGACGCCGGAGTTGAACTCGGGCGGCGTCGAACAGGCGACGCTCGACGTCAACCGGGCCCTCGTCGCCGCCGGCGCGGGGTCGGTGGTGGCCAGCGAAGGCGGGCGGCTGGAGCAGCGGGTCGACGCCGACGGCGGTGTGCTGGTGCGGGTCCCGGTCGCCTCCAAGAACCCGCTGACCATTCTCGCCAACGCGGGGCGGCTGGCGGACATCGCGCGGCGCGAGGGCGTCGACGTCATCCATGTCCGCTCGCGCGCCCCGGCGCTGAGCGCCCTGATGGCCGCGCGGCGCACCGGCCTGCCGCTGGTCTCGACCTATCACGGCATCTATTCGGCACGGAACGGGCTCAAGCGGGCCTATAACTCGTTGATGACCCGGGCCGATCTGGTGATCGCCAACTCCGGCTTCACCCGCGATCACATTCTCGCCGAACATGGCGTCGATCCGGCGCGGGTGGTGCTGGTGCCCGAGGCGGTCGACGCGGGGCGTTTCCATCCCGGGGCGGCGGACGCGGGGCGGATCGAGGCCGTGCGGACCGCCTGGGGGCTGACGCCCGGGGACGACCGCCGGATCGTGCTGCTGCCGGGGCGGCTCACCGGCTGGAAGGGACAGCGGGTGCTGATCGAGGCCTGGGCGGCGGCGCGTCCGCCGATGGCCCTGATCCTCGCCGGCGACGATCAGGGCCGGACCGCCTATCGCGCCGAGCTGGAGGCGATGATCGTTTCGAACGGCCTTCAGGACGCGGTGCGCATCGTCGGCGAGGTGGCCGACATGCCGGCCGCCTATCTGGCCGCCGACGTGATCTGCACCCCCTCGCTGGAGGCCGAGAGCTTCGGCCGCACGGCGGTCGAGGCCCAGATGATGGGCCGTCCGGTCTGGGCCTCGGACCTCGGCGCCTCGAGGGAGACGGTCGATCCGGCGGTCGGGGGAGGCCTGGTCGCGCCGGGGGACGTGGCGGCCTGGACCGGGACGCTGCGGCGGATCGCGGAAACCCCGACGGGCGCGCTCCGGGCCATGGGCCAGCGCGCCGGCGAGCGGGCACGCCGGTTCTATTCCTTCGACGCCATGGTGGCGGCCACCTTCGAGGTCTACCGCCGGGCCGTCGGTCGCGCGGCTTCCTGAGGCGCCGGGCCGGCAAACCTTGAAGAGACGGCCGTTCGCGGTCATATAGAGCGGCTTGAGGGGAACGCCGTGATCCGTCGCGCGCTCCTTCCCGTCAGATCGCCTTCTTCGTCCACTTAAAGGAAACGACGCCCATTCGCCGTCCTATGAACCAGCCGCCCGTCAAGGACGGGCCGCCCATGAACCAAGATATCCGCGCGCCGCGCGTTCTGCTCATCGATCAGAACGGCGAGAAGCAGGGCGTCATGCCCACGTCCGCCGCGCTGGAGGCCGCCGAAGAGGCGGGCATGGATCTGGTTCAGATCGTTTCCACCTCCGAACCGCCGGTCTGCAAAATTCTGGACTACGGCAAGTTCCGCTTCCAGGAGCAGAAGAAGAAGGCCGAGGCGCGCAAGCGTCAGAAGGTCGTCGAGCTCAAGGAAATCAAGCTGCGGCCGAACATCGACGTGCACGACTACGAAGTGAAGTCGCGGTCCATGCACCGGTTCTTCGAGGAGGGCGACAAGGTCAAGGTCACCCTGCGCTTCCGCGGCCGCGAGATGGCCCACCCGGAACTGGGCATGAAGCTGCTCAACAAGGTGCAGGCCGATTTCGACGAGATCGCCAAGGTCGAATACGCGCCGCGTATGGAAGGCCGCCAGATGATCATGATCCTCGCGCCGAAATAGGCACGGGATCCTTCAGACTTTCTGAGCGCCCCGGCCCTGAGGCCGGGGCGCTTTTTGTTGACCCCGTCCAGCCAGTGCACACCCATCGCTGACGACCGGTTTGCCTTTCGTCGGCCGCTCGCTAAGATTGCGGCATCTGGGGGGATCTCATCATGAAATTGCAGTTGGGCGCGCTTTGGGCGTCGGTCGTGACCGTGGTTCTCGCCGCCGCGGCGCCGCTGGCGGCGCAGCAGGCGGGACCGCCGCCGCTCAGCGCCTACGGCGCCCTGCCGGCGGTGCAGAGCGTCGAGATCTCACCGGACGGCGCCAGCATCGCCTATATCCGGCGGGAGGGGGAGGCGTCCCATGTGGTGGCGGTCGGCCGCGACGGCACGCCGCTGGTGATCGTCGATACCAGCGACCGACGGGTGCGCTATGTCCGCTGGGCCTCGCCCGATCACGTCCTGGTCGTCTCGGCGACAACGGAGAAGCTGCCGTTCTTCGCGGCCCGCACCGAAAACCATCTCGTCGACATCATCAACGTCCGGACCCAGAACGCCGCGCGGGCGATGAAGAGCTCTGACCAGGAGGCCTACAACGCCATCCTGGGCTGGACGGTCGGCCAGTATCGCGGCCAGCCCGCCCTGTATGTCCAGGCGGTCACGGAGAACGAAGGCTACCTGCACACGCTCGACCTTTATGCGGTCGATCTCAACTCGGGCCGTGGCCGACGCCAGATGCAGGGCGAGAGCGACACCCAGGACTTCATTGTTCGGCGGGACGGCGAGGTCGTCGCCAGAACCGCCTACAATCCCCAGAACGGCCAGTGGCGCCTTTCCACCCGGTCAGGCGGCGTCTGGCGCGATATCCACCGCGCGCGGGCCTTGCTTGACCGTCCCGCGGTCCTTGGTCTGGGGCGCTCGACCGACACCATCGCTGTGGCGGAGGAGGTTGATGGCGATTGGCGGCTCGTCGAGATCGGGCTCACCAGTGGCGCCGATCAGGCGCGCGCCGATATCGGCGCGTCCCCGAACGATGTGCTTCACGACGCCGAGGGCCGCCTGATCGGGGTCGGCTACATGGGGCTTTACCAGGACTATGAATTCTTCGAGCCGAGCCTCGCCGAGGCGTGGACGACGCTGAAGGCGGCCTTGCCGGGCCGCCAGTTGACGCTCACCTCCTTCAGCGACGATCTGAAGGTGATCGCCTTCTATGTCGAAGGCACCGGCGAGCCCGGCGGATACTACCTCTACGACGCCGCCGCGAAACGGGTTTCCCTGGTCGGGCGGGCCTATCCGGGACTGAGCGGCGCCGACATCGCCGAAGTGCAACTGGTCCGGTACAAGGCCCAGGACGGGCTCGACCTGTTCGGCTATCTGACCCTGCCCAACGGCCGGGAACGGCGCGATCTGCCGCTGGTGGTCATGCCCCACGGCGGACCGGCGGCGCGGGACACCGGAGGATTCGACTGGCAGGCCCAGGCGATCGCCTCGCGCGGGTATGCGGTCTTCCAGCCGCAGTTCCGGGGATCCGACGGGTTCGGGGTGGCGCTGCTGGAGGCCGGTTACGGCGAATGGGGCCGCAAGATGCAGTCCGATGTCTCCGATGGCCTGCGGCACCTGGCCGCGAACGGCCTCATCGATCCGGACCGGGCCTGTATCGTCGGCGGCAGCTACGGCGGCTATGTCGCCTTGGCCGGCATGACGCTCGAACCGGGCGTCTACCGGTGCGCGGTCTCCATCGCGGGCGTCTCCGATCTCAGGGCCATGCTTCTGGAAGAGCAGCGTCAGGGGGCCCGCGGAGACGCCAATCCGACGGTGCGCTACTGGAAGCGGTTCATGGGCGCGGATTCCGCCAATGACCTGGCGCTCGACGCTCGGTCGCCCGCCCTGCAGGTCGCCCCGGATACAGGCCCCATTCTGCTGATCCACGGCCGGAACGACATCACCGTCCCGTTCGCGCAGAGCGAGTTGATGCAGAAGGCTCTCGGCTCCCGCGGCGAGGGCGCCCTGGTCACTCTCGCCGACGAGGATCACTATATGTCGACCGAGGCGACGCGGCAGCAGATGCTCTCGGCGACCATGGCCTTCCTCGAGACGCACAACCCGGCCGACTGATCGTGCGGCTTGCCTTCGGGCCCCGCTTCGACTAGAAGCCGCGCCTTCGCGTACCGAACCGCCGGGCGAACAGGCATGCCTGGGCGGTTCTTAATCAGGGTCACCATTCCAGAAGGCCTCCGTGGCCTGAAGGGCGGCGCCCCACTCATCATGAGATTGAAAATGCCCAAACTGAAGACGAAGTCTGGCGCCAAGAAGCGCTTCAAATTCACGGCGACTGGCAAGGTCAAGGCCGGCGTGGCGGGCAAGCGGCACCGCTTGATCAGCCACAACAGCAAATACATCCGCCAGAACCGCGGCACCTCGGTCATGGCCGACGCCGACGCCAAGAAGATCAAGTCCTACATGC
>JAXHTU010000024.1:0-33972 GCA_034189955.1 Pseudomonadota bacterium
TTCGGCACATAGTGCATGGCCAGGATGACGCCCGAGGCGATCTGCACCACCAGGCACAGGGCCAGGATGCCGCCGAAGGTCCACCAGTAGTTGAGGTTCCTCGGAGTCGGCAGCGACATGTAGTCGGCGCCGAAGCGGACGATCGGCAGCCGGGTGTCGAGCCATTTCTCGACGCCGGTCTTGGGGACGTAGGTGGATTCGTGATCGCTCATCGTTCTCTTGCCCGTCCTCAGCCGATTTTCACGCGGGTGTCGGACACGTATTCATAGGTCGGCACGACCAGATTGATCGGCGCCGGACCTTTCCGGATACGGCCCGAGGTGTCGTAGTGCGAGCCGTGGCAGGGGCAGAACCAGCCGCCGAAGTCGCCGGCCCCGAACGTCGGGACGCAGCCCAGGTGGGTGCACGAGCCGATGACGACCAGATACTGCTGATGGCCCGCCTTGACGCGATCGGCGTCGGTCTCCGGATCCTTGAGCGCGCCCAGCGGCGTCGACCGGGCCTCCTCGACCTCGCGCGGGGTGCGATAGCGCACGAACACCGGCTTGCCCTGCCATTTGATGACGACCTGCTGGCCTTCCTGGACCTTGGTCAGGTCGAACTCGATGGTCGACAGCGCCAGGGTGTCGGCGGCCGGATTCATCGAATTGATCAGCGGCCATACGACCATGGCCCCGGCCCCCACCGCCGCGGCGCCGGCCGCGATGTGGATGAAGTCTCTACGATTGGGATCCTGATAGGTCAGGTCGCCCTGGTCTGCAGCCACCGATTCGTCTCCTGAGCCGTTGGCGGCGTCGCCCTCGGGCGCGCCGTTTTCAACGCTGTCGTTCCTTTAGCGAAATCCCCGTTCGCTCGCCCGGCCCGGCTTTGCGGCGCATCGCCGCAAGTCGCTGCCGCCTCTTGAGAAACGGTCGCAATTCGAGCCGCGACAAGCCCCCGGGCCACGCGTATGAGGGCCTTAGAATGCGTCTCGCCCTTTTTCAACCGGCCATTCCGCAGAACGTCGGCGCCTGCATCCGTCTGGGCGCCTGTTTCGGCGTGGAACTGCACATCATCGAGCCGACCGGCTTCCGCCTCGACGACCGGGCGATGAAGCGCGCCGCGCTGGACTACGGCCCCCTCGGCCACATGATCCGCCACTCCGGCTGGGACGAATTCCGGCGTGATCGCGGACCCGGCCGGCTGATCCTGTTCACGACGAAGGGCGCGACGCCGCTCGACGCCTTCCGCTTCGAGGCCGACGACACCCTGCTGTTCGGCAGCGAGAGCACCGGCGCCCCGGACTTCGTCCATGATGCGGCCGACGCCCGGGTGGTGATTCCCCTGCGCCCCGAGGCCCGCTCGCTGAACCTGTCGGTCAGCGCCGGCATCGCCCTGTGGGAGGGGCTGAGGCAGACGGGGTTCTAGGCGAACACCGTCAGCGCCGCATGCTGCAACAGAATGATCGTCTTGGCGTCGCGGATGCGGCCGTCGGCCACCTGCGCCATGGCCTCGTCGAAGGTCAGTTCGACGACCTCGATCTCTTCCCCCTCGCCTTCCAGCCCGCCGCCGGCGCCGATCCGCATCGACGCGTCGTATTCGCCGAGGAACAGGTGCAGCCGCTCGGTCACCGAGCCCGGGCTCATGAAACAGTCGAAGACCTCGCGGATGTCGCCGAGACGGTAGCCGATCTCCTCCTCCACCTCGGCGCGGATGCGGGCCTCCGGATCCGCCTCCTCCAGCAGGCCGGCCGGAACCTCCGTCAGAAGGCCGTCATGACCGTTGGAGAAGGCCGGATAGCGAAACTGGCGCGTCAGGATCACCGTCCGCGCCGCAAGATTATAGGGCAGCAGCGCGACCCCGTCGCCGCGATCGTAGGCCTCCCTTTCCTGGGTCTGCCAGCGTCCGTCCTTGCGCCGCCAGTCGAACGTGGCCTTGCGCAGGACGTACCAGTTGTCGGACAGCACCTTGATCTCGCGGACGCGGACCCGATCGGCGACGGAGGCGCTCACTCCGGCGCCCCCGCCTCCGGCAGCTTCGCCAGATTCGGTCGCTCGCCGCCCTTCGCCGCCGCCACCGCCTCGACTGCGCGCATGACCCGCAGCACGTTCTCGCCGGCCAGCTTGCGGATGTCCGCCTCGCTCCAGCCGTCGGCCATCAGGGCGGCGAGGATGCGCGGATAGGCGTCCACCCCCTCGACCCCCTCGGGCAGGCGGCCGACGCCGTCGAAGTCGCCGCCGAGGCCGACGTGATCGATGCCGGCGACGTCGCGAACGTGCTGGATGTGGGCCACGACGTGCTCCAGCGTCGTCGCCGGGCGCGGATTGGCCTCCACCCAGGCGAGGATCGCCGGGTCCGGCTCGGCCGCGTTGATATCGACGCCGAGACGCTCTCCCTCGGCGGTCACGGCCTTGATCCAGTCGTTGTCGGCGGCGTTGACGAAGCCCGGCACGAAGGTGACCATCACCACACCGCCGTCCTCGGCCATCTGGCGCAGCACCGCGTCGGGCACATTGCGCGGATGGTCGGTCACCGCCCGCGCCGACGAGTGGGAAAAGATCACCGGCGCCTCCGACACCCGCATGGCGTCCAGCATGGTCTCTTCGGAGACGTGGCTCAGATCGACCATCATGCCGATCCGGTTCATCTCGCGGACCACCTCTTCGCCGAAGGCGTTCAGCCCGCCCCATTTCGGCGCGTCGGTGGCGCTGTCGGCCCAGGTCGTGGTCTTCGAATGGGTCAGCGTCATATAGCGCGACCCGGCGTCGTAGAACTCGCGCAGCAGGCCCAGGGAGTCGTCGATCGAATAGCCGCCCTCCATGCCGATCAGCGAGGCGATCTTGCCGCCGGCGTGGATGCGCTCGATGTCGTCGGCCGTGGTCGCCAGTTCGAAGACATCCGGATGGGCCGCGACCAGACGCTTGACCGTGTCGATCTGTTCGAAGGTCGCCTTGGCCGCCTCGACCGGCTCAAGACTGGCCGGCACATAGACCGACCAGAACTGACCGCCGACGCCGCCGGCGCGGAGGCGGGGGATATCGGTATGCAGCGCCGTCGAGGCGTCGAGGTTGGTGGTCAGATCGACCGCATGGGGGTCGTTGCCGTGCTGCTGGCGCAGCGCCCACGGCAGGTCGTTGTGGCCGTCGATCAGCGGCGTCCGCTCCAGGATCCGGCGCGCGGCGGCCTCGTCCTGGGCGGCGGCGGGAACGGCCGTCGCCAGCACGGCGACGGTGGACAGAAGAACGGCGCGGATCATGAAAGCCTCCGGAATAAAGCGACGGGGGACAGTGGCAGACCGGGCCCGCCCGTCAACGGCCGACGGTCGCGGCTCCAGACAGAATTGCTGCGCTGCAAATCCACCGCCAGCCATCACAATTCCGGACCTCAAAAGATTGAATTTCCTGCGTCCCTGTCGGCGCCAGCGTCATCAACCCGCCACAGGGGGAAACGGGTCCATACTGGTCGCGCCCTTCGGGACGAGGGTCTTTGAAAAGCCATCCAGGGGACACCCCCGCGTCTCCGCCGGCAAGGCGCGACACAGGCCCGCACCGGGGTCGACGGTCCGGACGGTTCGGACGGTCTGGACGGTTCGGACGGTCTGGACGGTTCGGACGGTTTGGACGGTCTGGACGGTTTTTCAGGTTTTACCCGGACGAAACTCTGCCCGGGCCGGTCGGCGCGCCTCCGGCAGGCGCGGCGAACGGTCAGGCTTCACCCCCGCGGGCGGACGGCCTAGAGGAGCCCCCATGACCGACGCCGCCGATCCCCTCGCCGAACAGAAGACCGCCGCCCGCGCCTGGTTCGAGGCCCTTCGCGACCGCATCCATTCGGCCTTCCAGGCGCTGGAGGACGCGGCGCCCGCCGACCTCTTCCCCGGCGCGCCCGGCCGCTTCGTCCGCACGCGCTGGGACCGGGCCGAGGGCGGCGGCGGCGTCATGGGCATGATGCACGGCCGGCTGTTCGAAAAGGTCGGCGTCCACGTCTCCACCGTCCACGGAACCTTCCCCGCCGACTATGCGAAGGGCGTGCCCGGGGCCGCCGAGGACCCGCGCTTCTTCGCCACCGGCATCAGCCTGATCGCCCATCCGGTCAGTCCGCGCATCCCGGCCGTGCACATGAACACCCGTTTCATCGCCACCACCACGGGCTGGTTCGGCGGCGGCGGCGACCTGACGCCGGTGCTGGACGCGGACCGGCGCCAGGATCACCCGGACACCGTCGCCTTCCACGCCGCCATGAAGGCCGCCTGCGACGCCCACGACCCGGCCTGGCACGCGAAGTTCAAGGCCTGGTGCGACGAGTATTTCTTCCTGCCGCACCGCAACGAGCACCGCGGCACCGGCGGGATCTTCTACGACCACCTGGACAGCGGCGACCGGACGCGCGACTTCGCCTTCACCCGCGACGTCGGCGAGGCCTTTCTGAAGGTCTACCCGCAGATCGTGGCCCGCCGCATGGCCGAGCCGTGGACGGCGGACGAGCGCGAGGAACAGCTGATCCGGCGCGGCCGCTACGTCGAGTTCAACCTGCTGTACGACCGGGGCACCATGTTCGGGCTCAAGACCGGCGGCAATGTCGAGTCGATCCTCAGCTCGATGCCGCCCCTGGTGAAATGGCCCTGAGGCGTCAGGCCGGCTGACGCTCGTCCTCGCCGGCCGATTCCAGCGCCGCGCCGATGGCCGCGACGAGGCTGGCCATCGTCACCGGCTTGGCCAGGTGGACGTCCGCCCCGGCGGCGCGCCCGGCCTCGACATGCTCGGCCATGGCGTTGGCGGTCAGCATCACCACCGGCGTCCGCTTCAGACCGTGCCTCGCCTCATGCCGGCGGACGGCCGCCGTCGCCGTCAGGCCGTCCATCACCGGCATCTGCATATCCATCAGGATCAGATCGAAATCCCCGCCCTTGAAGGCCTCGACGGCCTGGCTTCCGTCCTCGACCGCGACCAACTCCATCCCGGTCGCCGCCAGCATGATCTCCACGACCTTGCGGTTGGCGGGGTGATCGTCGGCCAGCAGGATGCGCAGCCTTCTGTCGCCCAGGTCGCGCGGGGCCTCGGCCGGCGCCGCGTGCACGGTCGCTCGCTCCGTCCGCGGCAAGGGGATCTCGAACCAGAAGCTGGAACCTTCGCCGGGGCGACTCTCGCAGTCCAGTTCGCCGCCCATCAGATCGACCAGGGCGGTCGAAATGGCCAACCCCAGCCCGGTGCCGCCATAGCGACGGGTGATCGATCCGTCGGCCTGCTGGAAGCGATGGAAGATCCGGCTGCGCTGCTCCCTGTCGAAGCCGACGCCGGTGTCGCTGACGCGGAACAGGGCACGATCATCCGCCCCGGCCTCGACGGAAAGGCGAACCGCGCCCTCGCCGGTGAATTTCAGGGCGTTGCTGACGAGGTTGGTCAGCACCTGGCGCAACCGCACCGCGTCGCCCTCGACCGTGCCGGACAGGGCCGGATCGAACTCGACCTCCAGCGCCACGCCCTTGTCCTCGGCCTTGACCCGCCACAGGGCGCCGATGTCGCAGACCGCCTGTTCCAGATCGAAGGGCGCCGGCTCGATCGCGACCTGGCCCGACTCGATCCGGGCGCTGTCGAGGATGTCCGACAGCAGCCGTTCCAGCGTGACGCCCGACGACCGGATCAGCTCGACCATCTCCAGTTCCTGCGGCCCGAGCGGTCGCCGCGTCAGCGAATCGGCCATCGACACCACGCCGTTCAGGGGCGTGCGGATCTCGTGGCTCATATTGGCGAGGAATTCGCTCTTGGCGCGGTTGGCGTCCTCGGCCCGCCGCTGCGCCAGCCTCAGCCGCCGGGCCTGCCGGATCAGCCAAATCACCATGCCGACAGCGAACGCCAGAAAGACCACCGCGATGGCGATGACCGCCCGCTGCAGATTGGTGTTGTTCCGCGCCGTCTCCAGCTGCTGCCGACGCTGGGCCAGCTGCTGCTGCATGTCGCCGGTGACCTGGTGGATGCCGGCGCTGAAATTCCGCGCCGCGACGATCTCGCTTTCCAGCATGTGGTCCCGCAGCGCCCGGAAGGCCTCAGCGGTCCGCCCCTCGGCGAACAGGACCTCGGCCGCCACATGGTCGATTTCGATATTGGATCCGGCCGGATCCAGTCGCCGCAGCGCCTCGAGGTCGCGCCGCGCCTCCACGGTCTGGCCTGTCCGGGCGCGGGCGATCGCCCGAAGGGGCAACATCCGGTCGGTAAGATAGGCGGCCCCGGCCAGGCTCTCGCCCAACGGTTCGAGGCAGGCGAGGACCTCCCGCGACGCGCCGCGCGCATTGGCCACGCTGGCGCACAGATTGGCGTCGAAAATGGCCAGCGACGGCAGGTCCGATCGCGCCGCCAACCGATGGTGCCCGGCATAGTACTCCGCCGCGCGCGCCTCGTCGCCGACCTTCACCGCCATCATGGTCAGGTTGTAGAGGCTGTCGAAGTCGGGGCGGGGGTAGGCGGGATTGCTGTTCTCGATCTCGAATTTTCGGAACGCCGCGACCGCTCCGTCGATGTCGTTCAGATCCTTCAGACCCATGCCCGCCACCTCCCAGATGCCGGCCTGGGCGGTCGCGGCGAAGGCGTCGCCTTCGGGGATGTCCGCCTGGGCGCGCCCCAGCAGTTCCAGCCCTTCACCGATCCGGCCCTCGTCCACCAACGACAAGGCCGCCAGTCGGGCGGCGTGCGCCCGCACGAACCAGTCCCGTCCGCTCCGCGCCGTCCTGTGCATCTCGGCCGCCACGGCGGTGTCACCCTGGTCATACCGGGCGGTGAGGTTGTTCAGATGGGCGATATCGATGTAGCGCGCGTCCTTCTGCCGTCGGGCGGCCTCGAGCAGTCGACGGTTCCAGATCGCAGCGCGGCCGAACTCGCCCTGGTTCAGGATCGTCCAGGTGACGTGATAAAGCCGGTTCAGCCCTTCGCGATCCTGACGCCGATCCGCCGCGAGGCCGAACGCCTCAAGTGCGGCGAAATCGGTCGAGGCGGCGCGCCGCTCGACGAACCGGGCGAGGTCCCGCGCATCGTTGCTGTCGCCCGGGTCGGTGGGCGGCTGGGCCGCACCGGGAGACGCAAAGCTGAGGGCGACGAGCCATACAAGGCTCGCCGCGAGGATACGAAAAAGCGACATGTACAACCCGGCTTGATGCTCCGGTCGTCGCACATATGTGTTGCGCAAGGTTTAGCGGTCCGCCGCTCCTCGACAGGACTATCGTCCGGCGCGGGATCCGATGAACCGGCGCATCCATTCGCCGACCACGGCCCGGTCGTCGGGGCCGGTCAGGCTGTCCAGCGCCCGATCGGTCACGACCGCGCCGATCCTGTCGCGACGACTTCCCGTCAGATCGGCGGCATAGGCCGGCGTAAATTCCGGATGGCCCTGAAAACTGATCGCATCGGCGTCCCAGGCCAGCCCGGCGAAGGGGGTGAAGGCGCTGCCCAGCAGCACGCGCGCTCCGGTGGGCTTCTCCACCACCTGGTCCTGATGCGAGGCCGGAATGGCCACGGTCGCGGCTTCCGGCGTCATCCACGGCTCGATCGAGCGGACGTCATATCGATGCAGACCGACACCCCAGCCCCGATCCGACTTCTCGACCCGGCCGCCCAGCGCCTGGGCCATGGCCTGATGGCCGAAACAGACGCCGATCAGTCCCGTTCGCGCCTTCGCGTCGCGGATCCAGTCCAGCAGTTCCCCGATCCACGGCTCCGCCTCGTACACGCCGGCCGGCGAACCGGTGATGATGGCGGCGTCGAAGGTCGCGGCGTCCGGCCGTTCCCCCGCCTGGGCGTCGAACGTCTCGATCTCGTAGCCCGCGCCCAGCAGGGCTCCGAACATGGCGGGATAGCCGCCGTGCCGCGCGGCGAGATCCGGGGGCGGCGCGCCCGTCTTCACGATGGCGACCCGGGTCATGCCCCGCCTCCCGCGCCGGCCATCCAGACTTCGGACCGGGAGCCGCCCTCCCCCAGCCGTTCCGCCACCCAGCCGCAGATCTCGGACGCCGCGGCCTCGGCCCCCGCCGGCGGATTCAGCACCACCACGGCGCAGCCGTTCATCTTCATTGGATTGGTCAGCGGACGCAGCCGCGCCTCGGCCACCAGCACCCGTTTGATCCCGGCCTGATCCAGCCGTCGAAGGAAGCCGTCGAAGGTCTCCATGTCCTTGAGCGGCGTCCAGATCGCCACGATGGCGCGGGGATCGGCGCGAACGATGGCGGCCCCCGTGTCGGCGGCGCGATGATAGTCGTCCGGTCGTTCGAACGGCGGGTCGATCAGGACCAGGGCCCCGGCGGAAGAGGCCGCCTCGCCCCTGGCCTGGTCATAGCCGTCGCCGCCGCGCGCCGCCGCCCCCGCGAACGGATCCAGCGCCTGCTCCAGCAGGTCCAGCACCGGAGGGTTCAGCTCGAAGCCGACGTAGCGATCGACCGGCCGCAGCCGGTTGGCGATCAACAGGGGCGAGCCTGGATACAAATTGGCGCCGCCATGCGGATTGAGGCGGGCCACTTCCCGAGCGAGCGCCTCGATCGTCGGCGGACGCTCAGCGGCGGCCATCAGCCGGGCAACGCCCGCCTCGGCTTCCTTCGAACGCGCGCCGTCGCCGCTCAGGTCGTAGACACCGGCCCCCGCGTGGGTGTCGATCACCGTGACCGGACCCGATGATTGGCGCCTCTCCAGCAGCCATAGCACCAGGGCGTGTTTGACGAGGTCGGCGAAATTCCCGGCGTGAAAGCTGTGACGATAGTTCATGGCCGCTGTTCACCCGCCGCAACCACGCGGTCAAGGGCGTCGGAACCGCAACCTCCCGCCGCCGTTTGCGCAGACCGGCAAGGAAGCCCCGATGACCCACCCCTCTGCACTTTCCGACCAGGACCATACGCCAGTCGCCGAACCCCGGAACGCCCGGCGACTGCGCGCCCCTGTTTGGGAGGCTCAGGGTGACGCTCGCTGACGCCGCCGACATTCCCAAGGGCCTGACCTGGTGCAGCGACGAGCGACCGGGCTTCCGGCGCACGCCCGCCGGCGACGGCTTTCACTATCACGACCGCAACGGACAGCGGGTCACCGATGAGGCGACGCTGGACCGGTTCCGCATGCTGGCCATTCCCCCGGCCTGGACCGACGTCTGGATCTGCCCGCGCGCCTCGGGTCACATCCAGGCCACCGGCCGCGACGTGAAGGGCCGCAAGCAGTATCGTTACCACCCCGACTGGCACGCCCATGCCGCCGTGACCAAGTTCGATCGCCTGCCCGATTTCGCCCGGGCCCTGCCGAAACTGCGCAAGCGGGTCGAGGCCGATCTGGGCCGTCGCGGCGTGTCGCGGGAAAAGGTGCTGGCCACGGCCGTGCGCCTTCTGGAACTGACCCTCATCCGGGTCGGCAACGCGCAGTATGCGAAGCAGAATCGTTCCTACGGCCTGACCACCCTGCACAAGCGACACCTCGAGGTCGACGGCGCTGCCCTGACCTTCGCCTTCAAGGGCAAGAGCGGCGTTGAGCACGAGGTCCGCGTCCGCGACCGCAGGCTGGCGGCGATGGTGCGCAGCCTGCGCGAGCTCCCGGGGCAGCAGCTGTTCAAATATCGCGACGCGGATGGCGACCTGTGCGTGGTCACCTCGGATGACGTGAACGCCTACATCCGCGAGGCCATGGGCGAGCAATTCTCGGCCAAGGACTTCCGCACCTGGGCCGGGACGGTGTCCGCCGCCCGCGCCCTGCGGGAGATGGATCCGCCCGGTTCGCCGACTGCGGCGAAGCGCCAGATCACGGTCTGCGTCAAGGCGGTGGCGGGCCTTCTGGGCAACACCCCGACGGTGTGCCGATCCTCCTACGTGCATCCCCGCGTTTTCGAGCTGTTCCAGGAGGGCCGGCTTGGCGAGAGCTTGCCGGGGCCGGAAGCCGCCGGCTTCGAGCGCGCCCTGGCGAGGATGCTGGCGGCCTGATGGAAACGGGTCGGGAGCCGGCGGCGGCCTGACCGTCAGGCGGTCGCCCAATAGCCACGGCTGCGCGCGCTGACCGGCGCCCGCGTCGCCTCCACCCGCGAAAGGATGGCGGACTTGAAGGCGTCGGCCTGATCGTCGCCGACCAGCAACCGCAGCGAGCGGATGATCCGCGTGATGCGCAGGTGGTTGTGGTCGTTGGGCATCAGCCAGTCGTGCGTCATTCGATAAAAGGCTTCCATCCGGTCCGTCGCGGCGGCGAGGGCGATCTGGGCCATGGCCGAGTCGCGGACAGCCTCCACCTCGTCGTCCGTCAGCACCGGGGCGTCCGGGACGGCACGGGACGGCTCGCGCAGGGGAAACAGCCACTGGATGAAGTCGTGGGTCTGCTCCAGCGCGACATTGTTCATGGCCAGGACATCGAACAGGGTCCGTCCCGCACCGTCCGGGCCCTCGCCTTCCAGAAAGGCCACGATGGCGCCCGGCCGGGCCATGGGCGGCCCTAGGCCGCCTTGTCCCAGTCGAGAACGACCTTGCCGGACTGGCCCGAGCGCATGGCCTCGAAGCCTTCCTCGAAGCGGTCGTAGCTCATCTGGTGGGTGATAAGCGGCGTCAGGTCGAGGCCGGCCTTGAGCAAGCCAAGCATCTTGCGCCAGGTGGTGAACATCTCGCGCCCATAGACGCCCTTGATGGTCAGGGCCTTGAGGATGATCGCGCCCCAGTCGGTCTCCATCGGCTTCGACGGAATGCCCAGCATGGCCATGCCGCCGCCCATGATCAGGGTGTCGACGCACTGTCTGAAGGCGATCGGCGAGCCCGACATTTCCAGCGCCACGTCGAAGCCGACCTTCATGCCCAGCTCGTGGATGACGTCATGCAGGTCTTCCCTGGTCGTGTTCACCGTACGCACGCCGGGCGCGACCTTCTGCGCCAGTTCGAGGCGGAAGTCGTTGATGTCGGTCAGGACCACGGTGCGGGCGCCGGCGTGGCGGGCGACGGCGGCGGCCATCATCCCGATGGGGCCTGCGCCGGTGACCAGCACGTCCTCGCCCAGCAGGTCGAACTGCTGCGCCGTGTGCACGGCGTTGCCGAACGGGTCGAGGATGGCGCCGATCTCGTAAGGGACTTCGTCGGGCAGCTCGATGACGTTAAAGGCCGGCGCGACCACGAACTCGGCGAAGGCGCCCTGACGGTTGACGCCGATGCCGCGGGTCGCCGGATCGAGGTGGAAATGACCGGCCCGGGCGGCTTCGGAGTTCAGGTCGATGACATGGCCCTCGGCCGAGACGCGCTGGCCGATCTTCAGCCGGCGGTCGACGTCCTTGCCGATGGCGACGATCTCGCCCGAGAATTCATGGCCGGTGATCATCGGCACGGGGACGTTCTTCTGGCTCCACTCGTCCCAGTTCCAGATGTGGATGTCGGTGCCGCAGACGGCGGTGCGGTGCACCCGGATCAGCACGTCCTCGTCGCCGGCGACCGGGATCGGGGCGTCGATCAGCTCGAGGCCGACGCCCGGTTTGGTCTTGGCCAGGGCCTTCATGGTGTCGGTCATGCGATAACTCCCAATTCCTTGCCGGCCGTCGTGAACGCCGCGACCGTTTGATCAATCTGCTCGAAGGTATGCGCCGCCGACATCTGGGTGCGGATCCGGGCCTGGCCGCGCGGCACCACCGGGAAGCTGAAGCCGATGACATAGACGCCCAGCTCCAGCGCCCGGGCGGCGAAGTCCTGGGCCAGTTTGGCGTCGCCCAGCATGACCGGGATGATCGGATGCTCGCCCGGCAGAAGGGTGAAGCCGGCCTCGGTCATGGCGGCGCGGTAGCGGGCGGCGTTGGCGAACAGCTGCTGGCGCAGCGCATCGCCCTCGTCGCCGCCGGCGATGCGGATGGCCTCGAGGCTGGAGCCGCAGATGGCGGGGGCCAGGGCGTTGGAGAACAGATAGGGTCGGGCGCGCTGCTTCAGCAGGGCCACCACCTGCGAGGTGGCGCAGATGAAGCCGCCCATGGCCCCGCCAAGCGCCTTGCCGAAGGTGCCGGTGAGGAAGTCGATCTCGACCCCGTGGTGGGCGTAGGAGCCGCGCCCCTGCGGCCCGAGAAAGCCGGTGGCGTGACAGTCGTCGACCATGATCAGGGCGTCGTATTTGTCGGCCAGCGCCCGGATGTCCTTCAGCTTCGCGATATAGCCGTCCATCGAGAAGACGCCGTCGGTGGCGATGACGATCTCGCGCGCGCCGTCGGCCCTGGCCTGTTTCAGCTGGGTCTCGAGGTCGTCCATGTCGGAGTTGGCGAAGCGGTAGCGTTTGGCCTTGCACAGCCGCACGCCATCGATGATCGAGGCGTGGTTCAGGCTGTCGGAGACGATGGCGTCCTCGGCTCCGAACAGGGGTTCGAAAATGCCGCCGTTGGCGTCGAAGGCCGCGGCGAACAGGATCGCATCCTCGAAGCCGAGATAGTCGGCGACCGACCGCTCCAGTTCCTTGTGGATCTCCAGCGTGCCGCAAATGAAGCGGACCGAGGCCGTCCCCGCGCCCCACCTCTGCTGCGCCTCGATCCCGGCCTCGCTGACCCGCTCGTCGCCGGCGAGGCCGAGATAGTTGTTGGCGCAGAAATTGAGGACATCGCGCCCGCCGACCTTGATCACCGGCCCCTGCCGGGAGGCGATGATCCGCTCGGGCTTGGTCAGCCCCTGGGCGTCGATGTCGGCGAGTTCCGCGCGCACGCGGTCGTGGAAGCTGGCTGTCATGCGCGCTCCGCTACGCCGTTTTGAAGGCGGTTTGAAGCCCTTGAGACGCCAAGGGCTAGGCCGCGGGCCCGGGCTCCGCCACGGGGCGGAAGGGACTGACCCGGATCCGCCCGCCGCAGGGCGTGAAGGCCTGGGTCAGGGCCACGGGAGATGTGTCGCCGGGCGCGGTGATCCGGATCCGGGCCGCGGACGGGCAGGTCTTCTGGCCGCGGGTCTCGTCGGGCACCACATTCCAGGCGACGTCGAAGAAGGCCCTGTCCTTGGGCGCCAGCTCGACCGGGCCCGGCGTCTCGCCCTGCCGGAAATAGCTGCCGAGGCTTTGTTCGGCGCGGACCCCCGCCAAGGCGCGGTCCTGGTCGTCCTGCAGGGTCACGCCCGGATAGCCGGTCAGGCTGCAGGCTTCGGCGCCGACATTCTGGACGCCGAGGACCGCGACCCGGTTGCCCGCGCCCGCGTCGCCGCCTTCGGCCGAGAGCTTGAGTTGGGGGCCCTTGCACGGCGGCGCGACGGCGGCGGTCGGCGCCAGGCCGGCGGGCGCGGCGGATGCCGGCGGCGGCACGACCGGGGCCGCGACGGGCGCAGGGCGGCTGCAGCGTTCGAGGACGATCGGCGCGTCCTCGGCCACGAGGCGGCTGAGCGTGGCCTGTTCGACCCCGTCGCGGGTCAGGGAACGCCATTCGACCTCTGCATCGCTGTAGCGGGCCCCAGAGGCGGCCGGAGCGCCGCGCAGGGCGTAGGTGCGGTCGCGCCAGGTGACCTGGGCCGACTGCGCATCAGGATACGCCACGGCCACGGTCAGGCCGCTGTCGCAAACATAGGTGGCCGTGACCGGCGCGGCCTCGGCGATCGGCGCGGAGGGCTCGGGCGGTGGGGTGGCGGGGGGTTCGGGCTGCTCGCAGCCGGCGACCGTCGCCAGGCCGAGGGCCGCCAGACCGAGGCCGACAATCTGATTCCGACGCATGACGCTTCCCCCTGGCAGACCGGACGGTCAACGCCAGCCAAGGGCAAACGCTCCCGCCACGCAAGGGGCCACGACCCCGCCTTCAGGTCGTCAGGGCGCGAGGCAGCTTGAATGTCACGGTCTCGCGCTCGCCGGCGTCCTCGATGACCTCCGCGTCGAACCGGGCCCGCACGGCGTCGATCAGCGCCTCGATCAGGGGCTCGGGCGCCGAGGCGCCGGCCGTGACGCCAAGCGTCGAGACCCCGTCCAGCCAGGCCCAATCCACATGACTGGCGTCATCCACCAGCCGGGCGTCGCGAGCGCCGGCCCGCAGCGCGACTTCGACCAGCCGCACCGAGTTGGACGAGTTCTTCGATCCCACCACCAGCACCAGGTCGCACCCCGCGCCGAGTCGCTTGACCGCCTCCTGACGGTTGGTGGTGGCGTAGCAGATGTCTTCCTTGTGCGGATCGGGCAGTTCGGGGAAGCGCTGCTTGAGCACGGCGAGAATCTCGCTCGTATCGTCGACCGAGAGCGTCGTCTGGGTCGCATAGGCCAGAGTCGCATCACCCGGACGCTGGAACCTTGCGGCGTCCTCGACCGTCTCGATCAGGCTGATCGCCCCGGGCGGCAGCTGGCCCATGGTGCCGACCACCTCGGGGTGGCCGGCGTGACCGATCAGGATGATGTGACGACCGGCGGCATGGTGGCGCTCGGCCTCGACGTGAACCTTGGACACCAGCGGGCAGGTCGCGTCGAGATACAGCATCCGGCGAGCCCTGGCGCCCTCCGGCACGGACTTGGGCACGCCGTGGGCGGAGAAGACCACCGGCCGGTCGTCAGGACACTCATCCAGCTCGCGCACGAAGACCGCGCCCATGGCCTTCAGTCGCTCGACCACGTGACGGTTGTGGACGATCTCGTGGCGCACATAGACCGGGGCCCCGTATTTCTCGATCGCGCGCTCGACGATCTGGATCGCCCGGTCGACCCCGGCGCAAAAGCCGCGCGGGGTCGCCAGCCGGACGGTCAGCGGACGCTTTTCTGGGGCCGGGATCGGCGCGTACAGGGTCATGACCGGAACCTAGGCGTTCGGTCCGTCCGCCGCCACCTCGCAACGACTCCGCCCACCCGCCAGCGCGCGTTTGCCGCGCCTCGCTTTAGCCGCTATCAGCGACGAGCGTGCGCCCGGCGTCGGGCTGTCGCGCCTCCTCGTACGTGGAAGAACTTCGATGCGTCGCGCCTTCAAGATTTCCCTGCTCTCGGCCGTTGCGGTCCTTGCCCTGCCCCTGGCCGCCCAGGCGCAGACGCCCCGCCCGGATCCGAACCGCGGTGAGAACGCCGATGGAAGCGCGGCGACTCCGAGAACCGGGACGCCGCGCATCGCGCCCCTTCGCCGCAGCGCCGCGGCCGGCCCGTGCCCCTATGTGAAGATCCTCTACGACGCCGCCCGCTACGTCGAACTTACGGGCGACCGGGTCACGGCCTCGAACGTCGGTTTCACGGGAGAGATCGAGGGGCTGACCTCGGACTGCGCCTACCAGAGCGATGAACCGATCTCGGTGCATACCCAGGTGCTGTTCAAGCTCGGACGCGGGCCGCAGGCCCAGGGCGACGCCCGGACCTATCGTTACTGGATCGCCGTGACCGAACGAAACAAGGCGGTGTTGGCCAAGCAGTATTTCGACCTGCCGGTGAATTTCGAGGGCTCCCCGACCGCCGAGGTCACGCAGGAGCAAACCATCCTCATCCCCCGCGCCGAAGCCACCACCAGCGGCGACAATTTCGAGATTCTGATCGGCTTCGACATCACGCCGCAGATGGCGGAGTTCAACCGGTCCGGCAGCCGCTTCCGCGTCAACGCCGGCGCCCCGGCCGCCAACCCGCCCGCGAACCCGTAAATGACCGATCTCAGGACTGTCCTGGGCGAGGCGGTCGGGGCCGCCTTCGCCGCCGAAGGCGTGGACCCTGCGCTGGCCCGCGTGACCCCGTCGGACCGACCGGATCTGGCCGATTTCCAGTCCAACGGCGCCCTGGCGGCGGCCAAGGCGCTGAAGGCCAATCCGCGCGAGCTGGCGGCGCGCGTGGCTGAGCGGCTGCAGGACGATGTTCGGCTGGCCTCGGTCGAGGTGGCCGGACCCGGCTTCATAAATCTGAAGGTCGCCGACGCCACGCTGGCGGCCCGGTCGGCCGAGGTCGCCGACGACGGCGCGCACGCCGGCGCGGCGACCGTCGCCGCGCCGCGCAAGGTGGTGATCGACTTCGCCGGCCCGAACGTGGCCAAGCCGATGCATGTCGGCCATCTGCGCAGCTCCATCATCGGCGAGAGCCTGAAGCGACTGTTCCGCTTCCGTGGCGACACGGTGTGGGGCGACGCCCATTTCGGCGACTGGGGCTTCCAGATGGGGCTGCTGATCGTCGCCGTGGGCGATGAGGGCAAGGCGGACGCCTTCCTCGCCGAAGGCGACGGCCCCTTCCCGGGCGAAAGCCCGGTCACGCTGGAGGATCTGGAGCGGCTGTATCCGGCCGCCGCGGCCCTGGCCAAGGAAGACCCCGCCTTCCGCGACCGCGCCCGCAAGGCGACGGCCGAGTTGCAAGGCGGCCGCCCCGGCTATCGCGCCCTCTGGGCCCATTTCGTCGCCGTCAGCCGCACGGCGCTGGAACGCGAGTTCGGCGCCCTCGGCGTCACCTTCGACCTGTGGAACGGCGAGAGCGACGCCGATCCGGTGATGGCCGAGATGATCGCCCATCTGGAAGCGACCGGCCTGTTGGTCGAGGACGACGGCGCCCGGGTGGTCCACGTCGCCCGGCCCGGCGAGACGCGCAAACGCAAACTGGCCGACGGCAGCGTCATCGAGGCGCCGAGCCCGCCGCCGCTGCTGGTGATCTCGTCGGAAGGTTCGGCCATGTACGGCACGACCGACCTCGCCACCATTCTCGACCGCCGCAAGACGATCGATCCGGACCTGATCCTCTACGTCGTCGACGAGCGCCAGGCCGAGCATTTCGAACAGGTCTACCGCGCCGCCTATCTGGCCGGCTACGCCGCCGAGGGGACGCTGGAACACCTCGGCTTCGGCACCATGAACGGGCCGGACGGCAAGCCGTTCAAGACCCGGGCCGGCGGCGTGCTGAAGCTGCACGACCTGATCACCATGGCCACCGACAAGGCCCGCGAGCGTCTGCGCGAGGCGAAGCTGGGCGCCGATCTGTCCGACACCGAGTTCGATGAGATCGCCCGCAAGGTGGCGGTCGCGGCGCTGAAATTCGCCGACCTGTCGAACAGCCGGACCACCAGCTACGTCTTCGACCTCGACCGCTTCATGAGCTTCGAGGGCAAGACCGGGCCGTATCTGCTGTACCAGGCGGTGCGGATCAAATCCCTGCTGCGCAAGGCGGCGGACCAGGGCGCGGCGGCGGGACCGGTGGTCATCGGCGAGCCGGCCGAACGCGATCTGGCCCTGACGCTGGACGCGTTCTCGCAGGCGGTGACCGAAGCCTACGACAAGCGGATGCCGCACCTGATCTCGGAGCACGCCTACCGGCTGGCCCAGTCGTTCTCGAAATTCTACGCCGCCTGCCCGGTCCTGATCGCGCCGGACGAGGCGACCAAGGGTTCGCGGCTCACCCTGTCCAGGGCGGTGCTGGACCAGCTGGAGACGGCGCTGGACCTGCTCGGCATCGACACGCCGGAGCGGATGTAGGCTAGACTGCGCGTCCCAGCCCGGAGCCGCCCATGTCCCTCGACGCCTATATCGCCGGCCTGCCCAAGGCGGAGCTGCATCTGCATATCGAGGGCAGTCTCGAGCCCGAACTCATGTTCGAACTGGCGCAGCGCAACGGCGTGGCCATTCCCTTCGACAGCGTCGAGGCGGTGCGGGCGGCCTATGACTTTTCCAACCTGCAGGACTTCCTCGACATCTATTACGCCGGGGCCAATGTGCTGCTGAACCGGCGCGACTTCGAGGATCTGGCCTTCGCCTATTTCCAGCGCGCCGCGGCCGACAATGTGCGGCACGCCGAGATCTTTTTCGACCCGCAGACCCACACCGACCGGGGCGTCCCCTTCGACGTGGTGGTCGAGGGGCTGATCGCCGGCATGGACCGGGCCAGGGACGAACTGGGCGTGACCTCGGGCCTGATCCTCAGCTTCCTGCGCCACCTGTCGGAGGACGAGGCCTTCGCCACCCTGGAGATGGCCAAGCCGTATCTGCATCACTTCATCGGCGTCGGACTGGACTCCTCCGAGGTCGGCCATCCGCCGTCGAAATTCCAGCGCGTCTTCGCCGCCGCCCGCGATCTCGGCCTGAAGCTGTGCGCCCATGCCGGCGAGGAGGGGCCGCCGGCCTATGTGCACGAGGCGCTGGACCTGCTGTGCATCGACCGGATGGACCACGGCAACCGCTCGATGGAGGACGAGGTCCTCGTCAAGCGGCTGGCGGCCGAGCAAATGACGCTGACGGTGTGCCCGCTGTCGAACCTGAAGCTCTGCGTGGTGAAGGACCTGAAGGACCATCCCGTGCCGGAGATGCTGCGCCGCGGCCTGCATGTGACCCTGAACTCGGACGACCCGGCCTATTTCGGCGGCTATGTGAACGAGAACTACCGCCAGCTGGCGGAGGCTGTGGGGCTGACACGGGAACAGGTGACGCGGATCGCGCGCAACAGCTTCGAAGGGTCTTTCCTGTCCGCCGCCGACAAGGCCACGCGGATCGCCGAAGTCGAGGCGTACGCCGCCCACGCTTGACTTGGGCGCTGAGTCGGGGCCTAGGTCGCGTCGCTCTCGCGGGAGAGATCGGGACCGTTTCGACGGACCCGGAGCCGAAGGCGCAACCGCCCCGGAAACGCTCAGGCAAACGGACCGCGAGAACATTCGGACGCTGGAAAGTCATCCCCCGGGATGCGCCGACGGAGCAAGACGCCTCACTTCAGGCGCCGGAATCTCTCAGGCTTCAGGACAGCGGGGGCGCGAGGACGGCGGAGCTTTCCGCCCCGCAACGCGACTCTTAAGGCCTGACATGACCGACGACGCTCTCAAGACCACGCCTCTCAACGCCGCCCATCGCGCCCGGGGCGCCCGCATGGTCGGCTTCGGCGGCTATGACATGCCGGTGCAATACGAGGGCGTGCTGGCCGAGCACCGCTGGACCCGCGAACACGCCGGCCTGTTCGACGTATCGCACATGGGCCAGTGCAAGATCACCGGCGCCGACGCCGTCGCCCAGTTCGAGCGGTTCGTGCCCGGCGACTATGCGGTCCTCAGGGCCGGCCGGCAAAAATACAGCCTGCTGCTGAACGCCGAGGGCGGGATCATGGACGACCTGATGGCCGGCAAGCCGGACCATGACGGTCTCTATGTCGTGGTCAACGCCGGCAACAAGGACGCCGACTTCGCCTTCCTGAAAGCCAATCTGTCCGGCGATGCGACCCTTACCGTGCTGGACGGCCGCGCCCTGATCGCGATCCAGGGGCCGGAGGCGGCCGAGGTGATGGCGAAGCACGAGCCGGTGCTGGCCGAGTTCGGCTTCATGGACTGCGCCCGGGTGATGCTGTTCGGCGTCGACTGCTATGTCTCGCGCTCGGGCTACACCGGCGAGGACGGCTACGAAATCTCGGTTCCCAACGCCGATGCGGAGCGCATCTGGAACGCCCTGCTGGAGGACGCCCGGGTCAAGCCGATCGGCCTGGGCGCCCGCGACAGTCTCCGTCTCGAAGCTGGCCTGCCGCTGCACGGCCACGACATCGACGCCACGACCAGCCCGGTCGAGGGCGCCCTGACCTTCGCGCTGTCGAAGTCGCGCAAGGAAAGCGCCGACTTCAACGGCGCCGACCGGATTCTGAAGGAACTGGGTGACGGCCCGTCGCGGGTCCGCGTCGGCCTCAGCGTCAAGGAAGGCGCCCCGGCCCGTGAAGGCGCCGAGATCGCCGACATGGACGGAACCGTGATCGGCACGGTCACCTCGGGCGGCCCCTCCCCCACTCTCGGCCGCAACATCGCCATGGGCTATGTCCCGCCGGCCTTCGCCGAACTTGGGACGGACCTCAAGGTTATCGTGCGCGGCAAGCCCGCCGCGGCCGAGGTCGTCGCCATGCCCTTCGTCGCCCAACGCTACTATCGCAAACCCAAGGCCGTCTGAGCCTTCCGGAGACAGACCGATGCATTTCACCAAGGATCACGAGTGGGTTCGCCTCGACGGCGACGTCGCCACCGTCGGCATTTCGAAGCACGCGGCTGACGCCCTCGGCGACGTGGTGTTCGTCGAGACGCCGGAAGCCGGCAAGACCGTCTCCAGGGGCGACAGCTTCGCCGTGGTCGAGAGCGTCAAGGCGGCCTCGGATGTCTACGCCCCGGTGTCGGGCGAAGTGGTCGAGGGCAACGCCGCCCTCGCCTCCGCCCCGGAAACGGTCAACGCCGATCCCGAAGGAGACGGCTGGTTCGCGAAGATCAGGGTCTCGAACGCCTCGACCGAGGGCCTGATGGACCGCGCCGCCTACGACCAATACCTGGGCACGCTTTGAACATCGCCCGCGCGGGAGACCTGGCATGAGCAAGGCCTTGCTGACCGGCAGTGCGGCGTTCCTCGTCGCCCTCGGCCTCGTGCTCAACTTCGCCCCTGGCGAGGTGGCCCGGACGCTGGGGATGGCGGGCGCGAACGCGCTTCCGCTCCAGCTGCTGGCCGGCTCCCTGGTCGGCGTGGGCCTGCTCAACTGGTACTCGCGTCAGGCGGTGTTCGGCGGCATCTACGGACGGCCGTTGGGCCTCGCCAATATCGTGCTTTTCGTCGTCGGGAGCTTCGCGCTCGGACGCGCCGCCTTCGCCGGCTCCTCGCCGGCGCTCTGGGTGGTCTTCGCCTGCTACGCCGCCTTCGCGATCGGCTTCGTCTGGATCGTCTTCGTCGGCCCCCGTTCTTCCCAGACCCGTCCTCCCCAGACCGGAAACTAGAATGCGTTACCTACCGCTCACCCCCGACGACCGCTCCGCCATGCTGGCGGCGATCGGGGCCAGATCGATCGACGACCTGTTCGTGGATGTGCCGCAGGCGGCCCGCCGCGACGGCTTCGTCGACCTGCCCCGCGTGGCGGGCGAGCTGGAGGTCGAGCGGGCGCTGGGGGCCATGGCGGCGAAGAACGCCTCGGCGGGGACGGTCCCGTTCTTCTGCGGCGCGGGCGCCTACAAGCACCACGTCCCCGCGACGGTGGACCATGTCATCCAGCGGTCGGAGTTCCTGACCAGCTACACGCCCTACCAGCCCGAGATCGCCCAGGGCACCCTGCAGTATCTGTACGAGTTCCAGACCCAGGTCGCCAACCTGACCGGCATGCCGGTGGCCAACGCCAGCCTCTACGATGGGTCGACGGCCATGGCCGAGGGCGTGCTGATGGCCACCCGCGTGACCCGCCGCAACAAGGCGGTCATCTCGGGCGGAGTGCACCCACACTATGTCGCGGCGACCGAAACGGTGGTGCACGCCGTCGGCGTCGAGACGCAGGTCCTGCCGGCCGCCTTCGACGCCGAAGCCGACGTCATCGCCCAGATCGGCGCGGACACGGCCTGCGTCGTGGTCCAGACTCCCAATGTGTTCGGCACGGCCACTGATGTGACGAAGATCGCCGAGGCCGCCCACGCCGCCGGGGCCTTGCTGATCGTCGTGGTGACCGAGGCCGTCTCGATGGGGCTGCTGAAGTCGCCCGGCGAAATGGGCGCCGACATCGTCGCCGCCGAGGGCCAGTCGATCGGCAATGCGCTGAACTTCGGCGGCCCCTATGTCGGCCTGTTCGCCTGCCGCGAAAAGCTGGTCCGCCAGATGCCCGGCCGGCTGTGCGGCGAGACCGTCGACGCCGAGGGAACGCGCGGCTTCGTCCTGACCCTGTCGACGCGCGAGCAGCACATCCGCCGCGACAAGGCGACGTCGAACATCTGCACCAACTCGGGCCTGTGCACCCTGGCCTTCACCATCCACATGAGCCTGCTGGGCGAGACGGGACTGCGCAAGATGGCCCTGCTGAACCACGAGACGGCGCTGGCGACGCGCGACGCCCTCGCGGCCATCCCGGGCGTCGAGGTCCTGACCCCACGCTTCTTCAACGAGTTCGCCGTGCGTCTGCCGAAGCCGGCGGCCGAGGTGGTCGAGCAACTGGCCCAGCACCGCATCCTCGCGGGCGTGCCCTACAGCCGCCTCGCCCCCGCTGCCGGCATGGACGACGTCCTGCTGGTCGCGGCGACCGAGACGACCACGGACGGCGACATCAAAATCCTGGCGAGCGCGCTCGCCAAGGTCTGCGCTTAAGGAGCCCGGATCATGAGCAGCATGAACACCGTCGGCCGCCCGACCACCCCGAACGCCGTCGACAGCAAACCCGCCACCCTGACCGGGGGCCGCGGCCTGCTGCAGAACGAGCATCTGATCTTCGAGAGCGACGGCTGGGGCAAGACCGGCGTCGATCTGCCGGAGCCGAAGACCGACGGCTCCGATCTCGGCGACCTGGTGCGGCGCGATCCGATCGGCCTGCCCGGGCTCAGCGAGCCAGAGACGATGCGCCACTATGTGCGGCTGTCGCAGAAGAACCACGCCATCGACCTGGCCATCTATCCGCTGGGCTCGTGCACGATGAAGCACAATCCGCGGCTGAACGAGAAGATGGCGCGCCTGCCGGGCTTCTCGGACATCCATCCGTTGCAGCCGCAGTCGACGGTTCAGGGGGCGCTGGAGTTGATGGACCAGCTGTCCCACTGGTTGAAGACCCTGACCGGCATGCCGGCTGTGGCCCTGTCGCCCAAGGCGGGCGCCCATGGCGAGCTGTGCGGCCTGATGGCGATCCGGGCGGCCCACGAGGCCTCGGGCGAGCATGGCAAACGCCGCAAGGTGCTGGTGCCGACCTCGGCCCACGGGACCAATCCGGCCACCGCCGCCTTCGTCGGCTACACCGTCGTGGAAGTGGCCCAGACGGAAGACGGTCGCGTCGACGTGGCCGATCTGGCCGCCAAGCTGGGCGACGACGTCGCCGCCATCATGGTGACCAATCCGAACACCTGCGGCCTGTTCGAGCGCGACATCCTCGAGATCAGCCGTCTGACCCATGAGGCCGGGGCCTATTTCTACTGCGACGGGGCCAATTTCAACGCCATCGTCGGACGGGTGCGGCCGGGCGATCTGGGCGTCGACGCGATGCACATCAACCTGCACAAGACCTTCTCGACGCCGCACGGCGGGGGCGGACCAGGCGCGGGTCCGGTGGTGCTGTCGGAGGCGTTGGCCCCGTTCGCGCCGGCGCCGTGGGTGGTCTCGGACGAGGACGGCTTCAGACTGGTTGAGTTCGCCGAAGACGAGGCCGAGCAGGCCTTCGGCCGGCTGTGCGCCTTCCAGGGCCAGATGGGCATGTATGTCCGGGCCCTCAGCTACATGATGAGCCACGGTTCGGACGGGCTGCGGCAGGTGGCCGAGGATGCGGTGCTGAACGCCAACTACATCAAGGCGCGGCTGTCGGACCTGATGAGCGCGGCCTTCCCCGAGGGACCGTGCATGCACGAGGCCCTGTTCGACGACGAATGGCTGAAGGGCACCGAGGTGACCACGCTCGACTTCGCCAAGGCGATGATCGACGAGGGCTTCCACCCGATGACGATGTATTTCCCGCTGGTCGTCCACGGGGCGATGCTGATCGAGCCGACCGAGACCGAGTCGAAGCAGGAGCTGGACCGCTTCATCGAGGCGATGCGGGCCCTGGCCACGGCGGCGAAGGCGGGCGATGTCGATCGCTTCAAGGGGGCGCCCTTCCATGCCCCGCTGCGGCGTCTGGACGAGACCCGGGCCGCGCGTCAGCCCGTGCTGCGCTGGACCGCCCCGGAGGGGTCGAACATCGCGGCCGAATAGCGCCGGTCGCGGCAATGTGAACGACGATCTCCCTCAGAGGCGTATGCTCTGTTCTGCGTAATCAGAACCAGAACGAGCGTTGGGAGGCGCACAGGTCATGATGTCACGCGTACAAAAGGGCGTAATCGCCGGGTTTTCGGCGACGATCGCGGTGTCGTTGCTGGAAGCCGCCAATCTGTATTTCGGACCGTGGGCGGCGAGTTTCCCGCGATTGCTGTCCGTCATGCTGCAGACGCCCGACCAGATGATCGTGGGCTGGATCGCCCACTTCGTGGTCGGGACCTTCATACTGGGCGCCGCCTTCGGCGTGCTGTGCCCGAGACTGCCGTCGAGCACGCCGGAGTCCAAAGGCATACTGTTCGCGGTCGGGGCCTTCCTCGTCATGGGCCTGACCGTGGCGCCGCTGGTCGGCATGCTGGGCGGACGGTCCGTCGGCATCTTCTTCATGCAGGCCGGGTTCGGCACCCTGGTGTGGATGATCGCCACGCACGCCGTCTACGGCATCGTGCTGGGCAATGTGTACGGCCGGCTGGTGGAGCGCGAGAAGCGCCACCGGGCGCCGGCCAGCGGCGCCATGGCGCACTAGAACGGAAAAAGCCCCGCTGCGAAGCGGGGCTTTTTTGTTCGGCGCGACGGCGGTGCTAGTTCAGCCGCGCGCCGATCTGGGCGATGGCGGCGTCGAGCAGCGGGTCGGTCTTCTGGCCGGCCAGACGGGCGGCGAGGATCTGTTCGGCGGCTTTGGCGGCGAGGTCGGCGGCGGCGGCCTTGACCTCGGCCGTGGCCTGGACCTCGGCCTGGGCGATGCGGCGTTCGGCGAGGTCCTGACGGCGGGCCATGGACTCTTCCAGCTTGACCCTGGCTTCGACCTCGAGGCGACGGGCGTCGGTCTCGGCGGCGGCCAGCATGTCGGCGGCCTGGGCCTCGGCCTCGGCCTTTTCGATGCGGATCTGCGCCAGCAGGGCCTCGGCCTCGGCGCGCAGACGGGCGGCCTCGTCGAGCTCGGCCTGGATCTTCGCGGCCTTCGAGTCGAGCACAGTGGCGACCAGTTTCGGCACGCCGGCCATGATCAGGATGCCGAAGAACAGCAGCAGGCCGACGCCGACCCAGAGTTCGGCGTTGTCGAGGCTGTACATATGGGGGTCGAGGAAATGGGGCATCAGGCGGCTCCCTTGACGGCGGCGTCGACCTCGGCGGCCGAGGGGGCGCGGCCGGTCAGACGCTCGACCATGGCGGCCGTGGTGTCGCCGGCGATGGCGGCGACCTTGGTCATGGCCGCGTCGCGGGTCTGGCCGATGGCGGCCTCGGCCTCGGCGATGCGGGCCGAAACGGCGGCCTCGTCGGCGGCCTTGCGGGCGGCGGCTTCCTCGGCGATGCGGGCGGCGGCGGCGGCGGCCGTGGCGCGAGCCGAGGCGCGGGCGGCGGCGACATCGGCCCGGGCCGCCTCGGCCTGGCCGGCGGCTTCGGCCTGGACCTGACGGGCGGTGGCGACGGCGCCGGAAATGGTGGCGGTCCGCTCGTCCATCACGCGGCGCAGGCGCGGCGCGAACACCTTGCTGATCAGCAGGTAGAGGACGGCGAACAGGATCAGCAGCCAGACGATCTGGCCGAACCAGTACTGGGTTTCGAACTGCGGCAGGCCGCCTCCGCCGCCGTGGCCTTCGGCCGCGGTCGTCGCGTGGGCGTCTGCGCCATGCGGATCAATAGGGGTGGGGGCCATCAGAAGTCCGTTGGGTCTGGAAAAGGCGACGACGGCGGGAGGGACCGTCAGGCCCGCTCCCGCCGTCGCTCAGCGAAATCGCTGGATCAGCCCAGCCAGGCCAGGATGCCCAGAACGAAGGCGAGAATGCCCAGGGCTTCGACCAGGGCGGCACCGACGAACAGGTTGCCGACTTGCGAGGCGGCGGCCGACGGATTGCGCAGGGCGCCGGCCAGGAACTGGCCGAAGATGTTGCCGACGCCGATGCCGGCGCCGAGCATGCCGAGGGTGGCCAGGCCAATACCGAAGTATTTGAAGGATTCGGCTTCCATGATGAGTGTCCTATTCAGTCAGGGTTGGATGGATTGAAGGCTGGGCCGGCTTTAGTGGTCGTGACCCAGGTTGACCACATCGTTGAGATAGATGCTGGCCAGAACGGCGAAAACGAAGGCCTGCAGGAAGGCCACGAGGAACTCCAGGGCGGTCAGGCCGACCACCATGCCCAGCGACAGGGCCGCGACCGGCAGGCCGAGCAGGCCCATGCCGCCGGCGGCGGCGACGGCGCCCATGGACACGACGAAGCCGGCGAAGATCTTCAGCGCGATGTGGCCGCCCAGCATGTTGCCGAACAGACGAAGCGCGAGGGTGATCGGCCGCAGCAGGAAGGACAGGAATTCGATCAGGCCGACGACCGGGCGGATCAGCAGCGGCGCGCTGGTCGGCCAGAACAGCTTGAAGAAGCCGAGGCCGTGTTTGGCGAAACCGATGCCGATGACCAGCAGGATGGTCAGCAGGGCGAAGGTCCCGGTCACGGCCAGCTGCGAGGTGGCGGTGAAGGTCAGGAACATGCCGAGCAGGTTCATGCCGAGGATCAGGGTGAAGAGGGTGAAGACGAACGGGAAATATTTCCGCCCGTCGTGACCGATGATCGAGTCGGTGACGCCGTCGACGAGGCCGAACAGCTGTTCGCCGGCGGTCTGCAGCCGGCCCGGAACGACCCGGGCGTTGGAGGTGACCAGCGTCAGGAAGAGCACGACCAGGGCGAAGGCCAGGGTCATGGCGACGTGCGAATTGGTCACGGCGAGGTTGACCGTACCGATCACCGGCAGGGTCGCTTCACCGAAGTCCAGGCCCGGGAGGGGGTGGATCTCGAACTGTTCGATCGGATCGGCCACGGGCCTATCGCTCCTCGTCTTCTTCGTCGTCGAACGGGATGGATTTTGGAACCACCCCGGCCGCCTTCGCCTGCGCCATCAGCCGGTTGGCCGTGCGGCGCGCCATGTAAATCGACAGGGCGAAGCCCAGAAGGACTCCGCCGATAATGCCCCACGGGGTGGTTCCGAGGAACCGGTCCGCCAGGAAGCCCAGGGCCAGACCCACGAAGACCCCGCCGAACAGGTCGGCGACGATCTTCCAGGCCTGGTTGGCCACGGCCATGCCCGCGGCCTCGTGAGAGGCCGGCGGGGCCGTCCGCGCTTCCAGATCGGATGCGCTTCGGGTGAGACGAGCGATCGCCTCTTCGCGCGATTCCGGTGGCAGGGACATGATGGCCTCAGCGCTCCTCGATTCGCCGTGTGGCGAACCCCGGAGGGGGTCTGAATTCGGCGCGGAACCTATAGGCGGGACCCCCGCAGGTCAAGGCGGCGAGGAACGGCTTTAGATCGTTGATTTTCCGCATGTTTGCTTCCGTGTTTGGCGGGCGTGGCGAACGGTCGCTGGCGGGCGGGCGGGATTCGGGCGGCCGGCGGCGTTCTCCCTCCCCGTCCCGGGCGCCGGAGACACAGGCAGGACTCTTCGCCGCTTGCGGGCAAGCGGTGCGGGAAGGCGTGCGGAGCGCCGGGCCTGCGCCCGGAGTTCGTTTTGGATTACCGTTTCGACGCAGACAGACGCTCCGCGCGGAGATTTTCCGGAAGCTTGCGTCGGGTGGCGCTCTTAACGCCTTACCGCAGCGCCTCCGGCGGGCGGGCCGTGCTTGCGACACGGGCCCCGGACCGGGCGAGTATCCCCCTCGCCCCTGACATCCGACATCCATCAGACCCCGGGCGTTGGCTGACTTGCTTTGTCAGCCGGGAACCGGGCCCCCGCTTCTCCACATCCCGCCGCCAAAGGACGCAAGGCCTCTGCGCCTCCCCGTGCGACGGGACGGAGCGCATTGTAAGGGGGCTGGCCCCTAGTACAGACAAAACGGATCGAGAAAAGGTTATGTGGCTGATTATGCAGGCGAATATTCTGATAACTAGACTATAAATTCGCGGATTGTAAGCACAGCGTCATGGCCTCACCTCCCCGTCGGCGAAGGCCGGTGGGGAGGACAGATCGGCGCGTCAGCGACGATCAGGAGGGGGCGGCGCAGGCGGTGAGTGAGTCCGGCGCGAACCTACCTCTGACGGAGCCGCCCCCTCCTGATCGCTACGCGATCTGTCCTCCCCATTCGCCTGCGCGAACGGGGAGGTGAGCGGCGGCTCGACGGCCCCCTACCCGCCCGTGGTCTGCATGCAGTCGCCGGCGATGTAGAGGCCGTTGAGGTAGTGCCAGCGGTTCTGCAGGGCCTGGGCCTCGGCCTCGCGGCGCTCGCGCTCCGGCCCGGTCAGGGCCTCGGCGCCGGCCATCACCAGGCCCGCGCCCGGGATCAGCATGGCGGCGCCCGCCCTGGCCACCTCGACGGCCGCGCCCAGGCGCCCGGGCGTGTCGGCCCCCATGCGTTGGCTTAAGCCGGCGGCCTCGTCGGCGATCTGGATGCAGCTGAGGTTGGCGTCGCCGGCCTTGACCACCGTGCCGGACCCGGCGCTGCCGTCGGCGCCCGCCCCGGCCGGCTGTTTCGAGGTCGCGCAGCCGCCGCAGATCAGCACGGCGGCGATAAGGAGATGAGCTTTCACGATCGGGACTCCAGCCTGTTCCCCGACAGAACGGGACTGGAGGGCCGAGGTTGCCTGTGGCGGCCTCAGGCGCGAGCGGCGCGCGACGCCTCGACGCCAAGGGCCTGAAGGGCCGACGCCGCGATATGTTCGGCGTTGAGGCCGGCCGTGGCGTACATGGCCTCCGGCTTGTCCTGGTCCTGGAAGACGTCGGGCAGGCACAGGGTGCGGACCTTGAGGCCGGCGTCGAGGGCGCCCTTTTCGGCCAGCAGCTGGAGCACGAAGGCGCCGAAGCCGCCCATGGCCCCCTCCTCCACCGTGATCAGGCATTCGTGCTCGCGGGCGAGGCGCAGGATCAGGTCGGCGTCCAGCGGCTTGGCGAAGCGGGCGTCGGCGACCGTGGCCGAGACACCGCGGGCGGCGAGGGCCTCGGCGGCCTTGAGCGATTCCTGCAGGCGGGTGCCGAGCGAGAGGATCGCCACCGTCGTGCCCTCGCGGACGATGCGGCCCTTGCCGATCTCCAGCGGGGCGGCGAGCTCGGGGATTTCGACGCCGACGCCGTCGCCGCGCGGATAGCGGAAGGCCGAGGGACGGTCGTCGATCTCGAGGCTGGTGGCGATCATGGCGGCCAGTTCGGCTTCGTCGGCGGCGGCCATCAGCACCATGCCCGGCAGGGCCCCCATGTAGCCGATGTCGAAACTCCCGGCGTGGGTGGCGCCGTCGGCCCCGACCAGGCCGGCCCGGTCCATGGCGAAGCGCACCGGCAGGGACTGGATGGCGACGTCGTGGACCACCTGGTCGTAGCCGCGCTGGAGGAAGGTCGAATAGATGGCGCAGACCGGCTTCATGCCCTCGGCGGCGAGGCCGGCGGCGAAGGTGACGGCGTGCTGTTCGGCGATGCCGACGTCATAGGTGCGGGTCGGGAAGGCCTGGCCGAACAGGTCCAGACCGGTGCCCGAGGGCATGGCGGCGGTGATGGCGACGATCGAGGGGTCGAGGTGCGCCCGCTTGATCAGCTCGGTCCCGAAAACCTTGGTGTAGCTGGGGGCGTTGGAGACGGATTTGGACTGTTTGCCCGAGACGACGTCGAACTTGACCACCGCGTGCAGCTTGTCGGCGCTCGACTCGGCCGGGGCGTACCCCTTGCCCTTCTGCGTCACGACATGGACCACCACCGGACGGTCGGTGATGGCGGCGGCGTTCTTCAGGATCGGGACGAGGTTGTCCATGTCGTGCCCGTCGACCGGGCCGATGTAGTAGAAGCCCAGCTCCTCGAAGAAGGTGCCGCCGACGATCATGCCGCGGGCGTATTCCTCGGCCTTGCGGGCGGCGTTGCGGAACGGGCGCGGCAGGTGTTCGGCGACCGATTTTCCGAAGCGGCGGAAGTTTCGATAGGCGTCGCCCGAGACCTGTTTGGCCAGATAGGCGCTCATGCCGCCGACCGGCGGGGCGATCGACATGTCGTTGTCGTTGAGGATGACCATCAGCTGGCCGTTGGTGGTCTCGGCGGCGTTGTTCATCGCCTCATAGGCCATGCCGGCCGACATGGAGCCGTCGCCGATGACGGCGACCACGCGGTTCTTCTCGCCCTTCTGGTCGCGGGCGGCGGCGAAGCCGAGGGCGGCGCTGATGGAGGTCGAGGCGTGGGCGGCGCCGAAAGGGTCGTATTCGCTCTCGGACCGCTTGGTGAAGCCGCTGAGGCCGCCGGGCATGCGCAGGGTGCGGATGCGGTCGCGCCGGCCGGTCAGGATCTTGTGCGGATAGCACTGGTGGCCGACGTCCCAGATCAGGATGTCCTTCGGCGTCTCCAGCACATGGTGCAGGGCCACCGTCAGTTCGACCACGCCGAGGCCGGCGCCGAGGTGGCCGCCGGTGACGGAGACGGCGTCGATGGTCTCGGTCCGCAGCTCGTCGGCCAGCTGACGCAGCTGGGGAATGTCGAAGCCCCGCGTGTCGGCGGGAAACTGGACCTGGTCGAGGAGCGGGGTGTCGGGCATGAAACTCACGTGTTCCTTACGCGCTCTTCTCTACCCGTCATCCTCGGGCTTGACCCGAGGATCAGAGGTTCCGGCGCTCGGTTGTCGAGACTATCGCAGTCAGAGAAGCCTTTGGATACTGAGCTGTTCCCAACGTCTGATCCTCGGGTCAAGCCCGAGGATGACGGCAAGGGGGTGATCAGGACCGGCGCTGCAGGACGTAATCCACGCTGGCCTTGAGGATTTCGGCGTCGGGACCGAACAGGTCGAGGTGGGCGCGGGCCTGGTCGGCGAGGTGGGCGACACGATGCCGCGCCGCGTCGACGCCCAGCAGGGTGACGAAATTGGTCTTGCCCTGGGCGTGGTCCTTGTTGGCCGCCTTGCCGAGGATGTCCTCGTCGCCCTCGACGTCCAGCAGGTCGTCGACGATCTGGTAGGCGAGGCCGATGTCGTGGGCGAAGCTGGTCAGGGCCTGACGCTGGCTCTCGCGGGCGTCGGCGATGATCAGCGGGATCTCGAAGGCGTAGGTGAACAGGGCCCCGGTCTTGAGCCGCTGCATGCGGGCGACGCCGCCGAGGTCGTCGCGTACGCCCAGCAGGTCGATCATCTGGCCGCCGGCCATGCCGCGCGCGCCGCTGGCCAGCGACAGGCGGGCGGCCAGTTCGCAGCGCACAGCCGGGTTCTCGTGGGTGTCGGGGTGCAGCAGGATGTCGAAGGCGGCGGTCTGCAGGGCGTCGCCGGCGAGGACGGCGGTGGCCTCGTCATAGGCGATGTGCACGGTCGGGCGGCCGCGGCGCATGTCGTCGTCGTCCATGCACGGCAGGTCGTCATGGACCAGGCTGTAGGCGTGGACGCATTCGAGGGCGCAGGCGGCGCGCAGCACCGAGCGCGGCTCGATGTCGAACAGGGCGGCGGCCTCCAGCGCGAAGAAGGGGCGCAGCCGCTTGCCGGGGCCCAGCGCCGCATAGCGCATGGCCTCGGTCAGGCGGGACTCGGGACCGTCGGCGCGCGGCAGCAGCTCGTCGAGGGCGACGGTCACGAGGTCGGCGGTCTCGGCCACCCGGTCGATGACACCCTGTTCCGGGGAGTTGGCGGCGAGAACGGGGGTCAGAACAGCCTCCCGCCCAGCGGGACCTCGCGGTCGACGCCGACCAGCACCACCTCGCCGGCGGCGTCGGGGAAGCCCAGGGTCAGGACCTCGGACATGAACGGGCCGATCTGGCGCGGCGGGAAATTGACCACGGCGGCGACCTTGCGGCCGACCAGCTGGTCGGGGGTGTAGTGGACGGTGATCTGGGCCGAGGACTTCTTCACCCCGATGTCGGGGCCGAAGTCGATGGCCAGTCTGAAGGCCGGCTTGCGCGCCTGGGGGAAGGGCTCGGCGGAGACGATCTGGCCGACGCGGATGTCGACCTTCATGAAGTCGTCGAAGGCGATCCGTTCGGCCGCGGGGCCGGACATCAGTCGAACCCGGCCGGTTCGACGCCCTTGGCCTGGCCGTCGGGGCCGACGACGATCTTGTCGACGCGCAGCTGGGCGGCCTTGAGCCGGCTTTCGCAATGGGCCTTGAGGCGGGCGCCCTCCTCGTAGAGGGCGATCGACTCCTCGAGCGGGGCCTGGCCGGACTCGAGGCGGGAGACGATCTGTTCGAGACGCTGCAGGGCGTCCTCGAAGCTGAGCTCGGCGGGTATGGGGGCGGCGTCTGTCATCGGCGGCGACCCTAGAGGGGGCGGCGCCGCGCCTCAAGTAGCCGAAGGGCGAAGTTCAGCGCCGCTCGTAGCGCCGCTGGGACCAGTATTTGAAGCCCTGGTTGTGGACCAGCTTCCAGCCGTCGGCGCGCAGGCGGCGGCCGACCATGTGGTTGAAATAGCCGTGGGCGAGGACGAGGACGTCCTGGCCCGACTCGGCGCGGGCGATCAGGGCCCGGGCCGCCTGTTCGGCGCGGACCTCGGCCTCGGCGCGGGTTTCCTGACCCTCGTGGTGGTTGAAGGCGTGCCACCAGATGCGGGCGACGACGCCCCAGTATTTCGGCGGCAGCCTGAACCACGACGGGAAGCGCGGCGGCGGCAGCGGGGCCTCGATGAACAAGGCGTCGCTCATGATCTCGCGGCCGGCGGCGATGGCGGCGGCGGTTTCCTGGGCGCGGGGACGGGTCGAGGCGTAGATGGCGCCGGCGCCCTCGGCCGTGGCCAGCAGCTCGGGCGGCGGGGTCTGGCCGGCCCGCAGGCCGCCGATCTCGTATTTCGCCCACCAGTCGCGGTATTGATCCGAGGTCAGCAGGCATTTGCGCGACAGGGCCGGTTCGCCGTGGCGGGCCAGGGTGATGGCGCCGGGCCGCACCGAGACGAGGGCCGCGCGGGGCGGCGGCGGGGTCACGGCAGGCGGCGGGTCGGCCATCACTGAGTCTCGGGCGGGGAAGGGCATGATTTGCGGAAGATAAGCCTTTGGCGAATCGTCCTTATTCCTCCCCCAAGGCGTGAACGTGAGCGGCCGCCGAACGGCCGAGCCCCTCTAGGTCGTAACCGCCCTCGAGCGAGGACACAACCTTGCCGGCGCAGCACGATCGCGCGACCTCGAGCACGGCGCGGGTGGCCCAGGCGAAATCCTCGGCCTCGAGGCTCTGGTGGGCGAGCGGATCGCGGCGATGGGCGTCGAAGCCGGCCGAGATCAGGATCAGATCGGGGCGGAAGGATTCCAGCGCCGGCATCAGGCCGCCGGAGAAGGTCGCGCGCCACGCCTCGCGGGCGGCGTGCGGCGGGACGGGGGCGTTGACGATATTGCCGACGCCGGTTTCGGAGGCCGCGCCCGTGCCCGGATAGAGCGGCATCTGGTGGATCGAGCCGAGGAACAGGCTGTCGTCGGCCTCGAAGGCGGCCTGGGTGCCGTTGCCGTGATGGACATCGAAATCGATCACGGCGACGCGGGCCAGGCCTTCGGACTGGGCGACGCGGGCGGCGACGGCGACGTTGGAGAACAGGCAGAAGCCCATGGCCCGGTCCGGCTCGGCATGGTGGCCGGGCGGGCGGACGGCGGCGAAGGCGCGGGCGGTCTCGCCGCGGGCCACGGCGCGGACGGCGTCGATCACCGCCCCGGCGGCGAGGCGGGCGGCGCGCACGCTGCCGGGCGACAGGATGGTGTCGGCGTCCAGCTGGTTCAGGCCGGAGGCCGGGGCGGCGGTCAGCAGGCGGGCGACATAGGCGACCGGATGCAACCGCTCCAGATCGGCGATGGCGGCCTCGGTCGCCGGGCGGCGGTCGCCGGAGAGGCCGGCGTCGTCGAGCGCGTCGAGCACCGCCTTCAGTCGCTCGGGCCGCTCGGGGTGGCCGACGCCGGGATGGTGGTCCAGCATGTCGGGGTGGGTGAAGAGGGGAACGCTCATCGGGCGCAGATTATGCCCCTGACGCGGGCTTGTCGCGTTCCGATCAAGATCGTAAGCGCGAACCATGACCGAGCCCGTGATCCGCCCCGCCGTCGACGCCGACGCCGCAGCCCTCGGCGCGCTGGGCTGGCGGACCTTCGTCGACACCTTCGTCAACGGCTTCGGCATTCCCTATCCGGCCGGCGACCTGACCCGGTTTCTCGACGACAGCTTCAGTCCCGAGGCGGTGCGGACGAAGCTGCAGGAGCCCGGCGGGGCCTGGTGGGTGGTCGAGCGCGACGGCGAGCTGCTGGCCTTCGCCAACGCCGGGCCGAACACCCTGCCCCACCCGGAGGCGCGGGAGAGCCATACGGAATTGCGGCGGCTGTATGTGGCGAAGGAGGCGCAGGGGCTGGGCGTCGGCCGCCGGCTGCTGACGACAGCGCTGGACTGGATGGAGGCCCATAGCGACGGGCCGCTGTGGATCGGCGTCTGGAGCGGCAATGCGAAGGCGCAGGCGATGTACGCCGCCCGGGGGTTCGAGAAGGTCGGCGAGTATCAATATCCGGTCGGCGACTGGCTGGACGACGAGTTCATCCTGCGGCGGGGCTAGCGGAACCGTG
>JAXHTU010000025.1:0-33910 GCA_034189955.1 Pseudomonadota bacterium
GGCCTGTCCTTGACCCGCACCGGCGCGGGCGACCGGGGCTGGGCAGGCCGGGCGCGCGGGGCGCGCCGGCCTTGGGGGGAGCGGGGTGCAGGTTGGGGGGCGGCGGGGCGGCGGAGGGAGCCCCCTCATCCGGCCCTCCGGGCCACCTTCTCCCCCGAGGGGAGAAGGAAGGGTGGGGGTGAACCGGCGGGTTTGCGGGGCGTTGGGCGGCGATGAGCAGCGCGCACGATCCACAGACCTGCCGCAGGGCCCTGCGCGAGATCGGCGAGATCGCCGCCGTGGCGGGGCTGGCCGAGGGGCAGATGACAGACCAGGAGGCGCTGCAAAGCATCGCCGCCATCGCCGAATGGGTCGTCGAGGAAGCGCCGGGGGCGCGGGCCGACTGCGGCGATGTGGTGCGACAGCTGGAGCGGATGACCGCCGGGGTCGACTTCGAACGGATGGGGGACCGGGAGGCGGTGGCGATGTTCCGCGCGGTGGTCGGGGTGGTGAAGGGGAACTCCTGATCCGCTCATCCCCGCGTAGGCGGGGATCCAGTTCTGTCCAGCCTGGCGCAAGCGTTTCAGGACGACCAGGCGAGTCTCACGCCCGAACAGACATCACCCAAAGCACTGGGTCCCCGCCTTGGCTGCTTCGCGCCGCCCTTCGGGTCGCGGGGATGAGCGGGTTGGGGGTGTGGCCGGCGCCCCTCCACCCTCCTTCGCCGCTGCGAGGCTTCGGACGGTCCCCCTCCCCCTGCGGGGGAGGACTCTGTGGCGTGTAACCTTCTCCATGTCCGGGCGTTACGGCTCAGCTGATAATGAGAGGACGCATGACGAAGCGCGAAGAGGACGGCCCCGGGCACGCCGAATTCGGGATTACCGGACTGGACGACATTCTGGCCGGCGGGTTGGCCCGAGACCGGCTGTATCTGCTGGAGGGCAATCCGGGGACGGGCAAGACCACGGCGGCGATGAACTTCCTTATGGAGGGGGCGGCGCGGGGCGAGCGCTGCCTGTACATCACCCTGTCGGAGACCGAGGAGGAGCTGCGCGCCACGGCGACGTCGCACCACTGGTCGCTGGAGGGCGTCGAGATCTTCGAACTGGTGCCGCCCGAAAGCCTGCTGGACGAGCGGCAGCAGCAGAGCCTGCTGTATTCCTCGGACCTCGAACTGGGCGAGACGACGCGGATGATCCTCGACGCGGTCGAGCGGTCGGATCCGGCGCGGGTGGTGATCGACAGCCTGTCGGAGATCCGGCTGCTGGCCCAGGGGTCGCTGAGGTACCGGCGCCAGGTGCTGGCGCTGAAACACTATTTCGCCCGGCGCGGGGTGACCGTGCTGCTGCTGGACGACCTGACCTCCAGCGCCAGCGACAAGACGGTGCACAGCGTGGCGCACGGGGTGATCCAGCTGCAGGAGCTGGCGCCCGAATACGGCGCCGAGCGGCGGCGGGTGCGGGTGATCAAATACCGCGGGCGACGCTTCCGCGGCGGCTATCACGACTTCACCATCAAGACCGGCGGGCTGGAGGTCTATCCGCGCATCGTGGCCTCGGAGCACCGCACCGCGTTCGACCGCAGGGCCCTGTCGACCGGATCGCCCGAGCTGGACCAGCTGCTGGGCGGGGGCATAGAGCGCGGCTCCAGCGCCCTGATCCTGGGCCCGGCGGGGACCGGCAAGTCGCTGTTCACGATCAATTTCGCGGTGGCGGCGGTGGCGCGCGGCGAGAAGGCGGCGCTGTTCGTCTTCGACGAGGAGCTGGGGCTGCTGTTCGACCGGGTGAAGGGGCTGGGCATCGACCTGGAGGCGATGCGCGACGCCGGCTCGATGATCATCGAACAGGTCGACGCGGCCGAGCTGTCGCCGGGCGAGTTCGCCACGCGGGTGCGGCGCTGCGTGTCCGAGCAGGACATCAAGACGGTGGTGATCGACAGCCTGAACGGCTACCAGGCGGCGATGCCGCAGGAGCAGTTCCTCGTGCTGCACATCCACGAGCTGCTGCAGTATCTGAACCGCCAGGGGGCCTCGACCTTCCTGACCGTGGCCCAGCATGGGCTGGTCGGGGACATGAAGGCGCCGGTGGACGTGACCTATCTGGCCGACACGGTGATCCTGCTGCGCTATTTCGAGGCGGCGGGCCATGTGCGGCGGGCCGTGTCGGTGATCAAGAAGCGCGCCGGGCGGCATGAGAAGACCATCCGCGAATACGACATCGGCGAAACCGGCCTGACGCTGGGCGAGCCGCTGCACGGCTTCCAGGGCGTGCTGCGCGGGGTGCCGAATTTCGTCGGCCAGGGCTCGGGCCTGATGGGCGACGCCTCGGCATGAGCGAGGGCGGCGATCTTTCGCGACGAGCCCTGGTGCTGGCGCCGACGGGGCGGGACGCCGCCGTGGCCGCGGCCATCCTGAAGGAGGCCGGGGCGCCGGTGGAGGTGTGCGACACCCTCGACGCCCTGAGCGAGCGGCTGGCGGAGGGCGCCGGTCTGGGGGTGGTGGTCGAGGAGGCCTTGCTGGATTGCGACCTGGGCGGGCTGGCGGCGTGGATCGAGGCGCAGCCGTCGTGGTCGGACTTCCCCTTCCTCGTGCTGACCCGGCGCGGCGGCAGCGTCGAGCGCAATCCGGCGGCGCGGCGGCTGTCCGACACCCTGGGCAATGTCAGTTTTCTGGAACGGCCGTTTCATCCGACCACCCTGGTCAGCGCGGTGCAGACGGCCCTGCGCGGGCGGCGGCGGCAGTATGAGGCGCGCGAGCGAATCGAGGAGATCCGCCGCGCCGAGGCGATGCTGGAACGCCGGGTGGCCGAGCGCACCGCCGAGCTGGAGTCGGCCAACCGGCAGCTGGCCGAGCAGATCGGCGAGCGCGAAAAGGTGGAGTCGGCCCTGCGACAGGCGCAGCGGCTGGAGGCGGTCGGGCAGCTGACCTCGGGCGTGGCGCACGATTTCAACAACCTGCTGACCGTGATCCTCGGCAATGTCGAACAGATGCGGAAGCGGGCCGAGGACCCGGCGTTGATCCGCCGGCTGGCGATGATGAGCGAGGCGTCGCAGCGCGGGGCGCGGCTGACGGCGCAGATGCTGGCCTTCTCGCGGCAGCAGAAGCTGGAGCCGCGGCCGGTCGATCTGAACGACACGGTCAAGAGCATGCGCGACCTGCTGCAGAGCACGATCGGCGGCAGCGTCCGGATCGCCGAACCGCGGCTGGCGGACGACATCTGGCCGGCGATGATCGATCCGACGCAGATCGAGCTGGTCATCCTCAACCTGGCGATCAACGCCCGCGACGCCATGGAGGTCGGCGGCTCGCTGACCATCGCCACGGCCAATCTGACGCTGGGCGAGCCGGACACGCCCGAGGCGCCGGCGCCGGGCGACTATGTGATGGTGTCGGTGACGGACACCGGCTCGGGCATGAGCGACGCGGTGCGGGCCCGGGCCTTCGAACCCTTCTTCACCACCAAGGAGGTCGGCAAGGGATCCGGCCTGGGGCTGAGCCAGGTGTTCGGCCTGGCCAAACAGTCGGGCGGGGGCGTCGCCATCGACACCGAGCTCGGCCGCGGCACGACCATCAAGGTGTTCCTGCCCAGGGCCAGCGGCGCGCCGGCGGGACAGGGCGCGGAGGCCGAGGCCGGGCCGGTCGCCCACGAGGACCATCTGGTCGTGCTGGTGGTCGACGACGACGACGCCGTGCGCGAGGTCACAGCCGGCCTGCTGGCGGACCTGGGGTACGAGGTCGTCGAGGCGGGCAGCGGCGGGGCGGCGCTGGATCTGTTCGAGCGCAACGACGACATCAGCGCCGTGGTGCTGGACTTCGCCATGCCCGGGATGAACGGCGCCGATCTGGCGCGCGAGCTGCGGGCGCGTCGACCCAAGGTGCCGATCCTGTTCGCCACCGGCTATGCCGACGCCGAGGCCTTGACGGGCGTCGGCGACCACCAGATCGTGCACAAGCCGTTCGGGCAGGCTGAATTGGCGCGCAAGCTGTCCCGCAGCTTCGCGACGGGTTGACCGCCGACCGCCGCGCGGGACCATCCGCGCGCGGACAGGGAGGCCTGCAGCAACCCAATGAACGGGCGAAGCGTTGCAGCCGATCGCACGAGCGGCGGGGAGGTATCGATGTGTGATTTTCGGCGGGGAGCCGCGGCCGCGATTCTGCTTGTCCTGCCCGGAGTGGCGCAGGCGGAAGAGATCTCGGCGCCAAAGCCGAACGACGCCGCCGGCGCCATCCGGCAGGCCATGGGCGACGGTCAGGACGACCAGGACCTGACCCGGCTGTCGCTGGAAGAGCTGTCGATGGTCGAGATCACCTCGGTCTCGCGACGGCCCGAGGCGCTCGCCGACGCGGCGGCGGCGATTTTCGTCATTTCCGCCGAGGACATCCGCCGCTCCGGCGCGACCAGCCTGCCCGAGGCGCTGCGGCTGGCGCCCAATCTGAACGTGCAGCGGGTCAATGCGGTCGACTATGCGATCAGCGCCCGGGGCTTCAACGGCTTCGAGACCTCGAACAAGCTGCTGGTGTTGATCGATGGACGGAGCATCTATTCGAGCCTGAGCTCGGGCGTGTTCTGGGACGCGCACGACGTCATGCTGGCCGACGTCGAGCGGATCGAAGTCATCAGCGGCCCCGGCGGGGCGCTGTACGGCTCCAACGCCATGAACGGGGTGATCAACATCATCACCCGACCGGCCGTCGACACGGTGGGCACGCTGGCCCACGTCGGGGCCGGAGACGACGACTTCACCTGGGGGCTGCGTCACGGCGGCGCGCTGGGCGCGGCCGGCGCGTGGCGGGCCTGGGTGAGCGGTCACGCACGCGGCGAGAGCCGGGCGCTGACCGGCGAGGAGGCCAATGACGACGCCGAGGGGATGCGCACGGGCGCGCGGGCCGACTGGGCGAGCGGCGAGAACCGGCTGACCCTGCAGGGCGAGGTCTTCGACAACGAGGTCGCCGTCAACGAAGACCTTCTGGGCACGGACACCCGGGTGCGCGGCGGCCATGTGCTGGGCCGCTGGGTCCGGCCACTGGCGGGCGGCGAGTTGCAGGTCCAGGCTTATTTCGACCGGCACGAGCGCGAGGAGCCGGGTTCGCTCGAGGAGTCCGACACCTGGGACGCATCGGTCCAGCACGCCCTCGATCTGGGCCGACATCGGCTGATGCTGGGCGTCGGACACCGAATCATCGAGTCCCGCTTCACGGCGCCGCCCGGCGGGGCCTTTCTCGATCCGGCCGAACGGACCCTGACCCTGACCAATGTCTTCGTCCAGGACCAGATCACCCTGGCCCAGGGCCTGACCCTGACCGTGGGCGCCAAATTCGAGGACAACAGCTTCTCCGGCGAGGAATTCCTGCCCAACATCCGGCTGGCCTGGCATCGACCCGGGGGCGATCTGCTGTGGGGGGCGATCAGCCGCGCCAGCCGCACCCCCAACCGGATCGAGCGCGACCTGACCCTGCCCGGCTTCCTGGTCGGAGCCGACTTCCACTCGGAACGCGCGACGGCCTACGAACTGGGCTACCGCGCCAATCCGTCGCCGCGACTGTCGTTCTCCATCAACGCCTTCTACACCGAGTACGACGACCTTCGAACGGTCTCGATCACGCCGGTGACCTTCCTGCCGCTGAACCTGAGCAACAATGGCGAGGCGACGACCTGGGGGGTGGACGCCTGGGCCAGTTATGACGTGTCGCCCTCGTGGCGGCTGAGCGCCGGCGTCAGCACCCTGACCAAGGACTATGACGCGACGCCGACGACAGACGACGTCAGCGGCCTGACCTCGATCGGCGACGATCCGGACTATCAGGTGCTGCTGCGGTCGCAGCACGACCTGACGGAGGCGGTCGAGCTGGACGTGAGGCTGCGCGCGGTTGACGATCTGTCGGCCGTCGACGGCTATGTCGAGGCCGACATGCGGCTGGGCTGGCGGGTGACCGACCGGCTGGAGGTGTCGCTGACCGGCCGGAACCTGATCGAGGATCGCCACGTCGAAACCGGCGACACGGTCCGTGGCCGGGCCTTTGGCCGCAGCGTCTTCGGCGCCCTGAAGGTGCGCTTCTGATGCGTCGAGGGCGGCGCTCCGTACCGGTGCTTGTCGCCCTGCTGTGGAGCCTGCCGCTGCACGTCCTCGCCGCGCCGCCGTCGCTGCAGACGAACCTCGAATACTCGGTCAAGGCCAACTATCTGGTGCGGTTCGCCGCCTTCGTCGATTGGCCGTCGCAGGCCTTCGCCGACAGCCGCTCGCCGGTGGTGCTGTGCGTCGCCGGACGCGACCCCTTCGGTGGGGCCCTCGAACGGGCGGCGCGGGCGCAGACCGCCCATGGCCGCGCCCTGAGCGTTCGACGGCCAGCCACCGCCGAGGCGGCGGCCGGTTGTCACATCCTCTATATCGGAACCGGCGGCGGGAGCCTCTTCCCGGTCGGCCAGCCCGCCATCCTGCACGTCACCGACGGGGCCGTCTCGACCGACCGGGGGATGATCCATTTCGTCGTCAGCGACGACCGGGTGCGCTTCCACATCGATCTTCAGGCCGCCTCGCGCAGCCGGCTATCGATCAGTTCGCGCCTGCTGAACCTCGCTCTCAGCGTACGGGGAGGCTGAGATCATGCCCCTGCTCGCCCGTCTCCGCTCCGGCCGTTTCCCGCTGGTCGCCCTCGCCTCGCTGCTGGTGCTGCTGATCGCCGGGGTGGCGATCGCGATCGTCAACGAACAGTCGCTGAAGGTGCAGACCGCGCGCGAGGCGGGGGCCCAGGCCGACCTTCTGGCCTCGGCGGTCAGCGGCGCCCTCGCCTTCGACGACCGTCAGGCGGCGCAGGACTATGTCGATGCGGTGCAGGTCAATCCGAACGTGTTGGCGGCGGCCGTCTATGACCAGAACAACCGTCTGGTGGCCAGTTTCGCGCGAGAGGGAGAAGTCATTCCGCCCGTCGCGACGTCCCGGCCGCGGACGACCCAGTTCCGCGACGGGCGGCTCTATATCGTGCGGCCGGTCGAGCAGGCGGGCCAGGCGCTGGGCACGGCGCGGCTGCGGGTGCTGGAGACGCCCCCGGCCCAGCGCTTCAGCCGCATCGCCGGGCTTTTGCTGGTTCTGGGACTGGGCGCTCTGGTCGTCGTCGTGCTCGCCGTGGCCCAGGGGGCGCTGCGCCGCGCCAACCGGCAGCTGGCTGATCGCGCCGCCGAACTGGCCCGGACCAACGACCTGCTGCAGCAGCAGATGATGGAGCGGGAGAAGGCCGAGGAGGCGCTGCGCCAGAGCCAGAAGATGGAGGCCATCGGCCGGCTGACCGGGGGGATCGCCCACGACTTCAACAATCTGCTGATGGTGGCGTCCAGCGGCATCGAACTGCTGGATCGCACCGAGGATCCGAAGGGGCGCACCGCCCTGGCGGCCGGGGTCAAGCAGGCGGTCGAGCGGGGGGCGGCCCTGACGCGGCAGCTGCTGGCCTTCGCGCGGCGCTCGCCGCTGCAGGCCGAGGTGCTGGATCTGCGGTCCCATATCGAGGGGCTGAGGTTCCTGCTGGAGCGATCGCTGCGCGAGGATATCGAGGTGGTGATGGAGCTGGACGAGGACCTGTGGCCGGTCGAGGCGGATCGCGGCGAACTGGAGCTGGCCCTGCTGAACCTGGCGGTCAACGCCCGCGACGCCATGCCCCGGGGCGGCGTCCTGACGGTTTCGGGCGCCAACCTGCCGACCGAAGAGGGCGTGGCCGATCGCGTCTGTCTGAAGGTCGCCGACACCGGCGAGGGAATGTCGGAGCTGGTCGCGTCACGCGTGTTCGAGCCCTTCTTCACCACCAAGGGCGTCGGTCGCGGCACCGGCCTGGGCCTGTCGCAGGTCTATGGCTTCGTGCGCTCGTCGGGCGGGCACATCAGCGTCGAGTCGCGCGAGGGCGAGGGCACGACCTTCACCGTCTGCCTGCCGCGCACCGACAAGACGCCGAAAGAGGCCGCGCCGGCGGCGCCTCCAGTTGGGACGGCGGCGGGCAGAGCAGGCGGGCGACTGCTGCTGGTCGAGGACGACGACGCGGTCGCGGCGGGCGTCGGCCATATGCTGGGCGACCTCGGCTACAGCCATGTGCGGGTCGCCAACGCGGCAGACGCCCTGGCCATGCTGGAGCGGGACGCGGCCTTCGACCTGGTGTTTTCGGACATGGTCATGCCGGGTCAGATGGACGGCCTGGGCCTCGCCCAGGAGGTGCGGCGCCGGATGCCGGAGATGCCCGTGCTGCTGACCACCGGGTTCAGCGAGGCGGCCTCGGCGGCGACCGCCGGGGCCTTCCGCCTGCTGCCCAAACCCTACGGCATCGACAGCCTGGCGGCGGCGCTGGGCGAGACGCTGGCGGAGGCGGCGGCGCGAACCTCTCCGACCTGAACGATTCGCGGGGCGCGGCGTTCGAGTCGCGACATTCGACGACGAGGAGGCGATCATGGCCGCGAGACCGACCTGGCAGGGACATCTGAAGCTGTCGCTGGTGACGTGCCCGGTGGCGCTGTACACCGCGACGTCGTCGGCGAGCCACGTCAGCTTCCACCTGATCAATCCCGAGACCAACAACCGCATCCGCATGGTGCCGACCGACCCGGACGCCGGACCGGTCGAACGCTCGGACCTGGTCAAGGGCTACGAGGTGTCGAAGGACGAATACGTCCTGTTCGACGACGAGGACTTCGACAAGGTCAAGCTGGAGAGCACGCGGACCATCTCGATCGACGAATTCGTCGACGAGGCCGACATCGACCGGCTGTACTGGAACGACCCCTTCTATGTCGTGCCGGAGAAGGGCGTCGGGGCCGAGGCCTTCGCCGTCATCCGCGACGCCATGCAGGCGGCCGGCAAGATCGCCATCGGCTGCCTGGTGCTGCGCGGACGCGAGCGGCAGATCGCCCTGGAGGTGCGCGGCAAGGGGCTGGTGGCCTATTCTCTGCGGGCCCACGACGAGGTGCGGGACGCGGCCGACTATTTCGACGACATCCCGACGGTCAAGGCCGACAAGGACATGGTCGAGATCGCCACCCGGATCATCGGCCAGAAGGAGGCGGAGTTCGATCCGAGCCAGTTCAAGGACCGCTATGACGAGGCCCTGAAGGAGATGATCAAGGCCAAGCAGAAGGGCGGCAAGGGACTGGTCGAGGCGCCCGAGCCCGACGACACCAATGTCATCGACCTGATGGAGGCGTTGCGCGCCAGCCTGAAGGGTTCGGCCGCACCGGCGAAGGCCCCGGCGAAGAAGCCGGCCGCGAAGAAACCGGCCGCGAAGAAGGCCGCGGCGAAGAAGAAGGCGGCCTAGACCCCGACCTTCTTGAGCACCGGCCGGAGGTTGACCGCGCCGGCGCGGAAATCCTTCCACGGGTCGGGCTTTTTCAGCAGGGCGGCGGCGTCGTGCAGGGTGTAGGCGGCGGGGTCGAGACCCGTCTTCACCTGGCTCCAGGACAGGGGGAAGGCCAGGCCGGCGCCGGGGCGGGCGCGGACCGACCACGGGGCCACCGCCGTGGCCATGCGGCCGTTGCGCAGATAGTCGAGGAAGATTTTCCCGCCGCGCGCCTTCTTGGCGAGGGTGGTGGTGAAATGGTCGGGGTCGGCGGCGCGGACGCGTTCCGACACCGCCTTGGCGAAGGCCTTGCACTGGTCCCATTCGATGCGGCTCTTGCCGTCGGCGAGGATGGGCACGACGACGTGCAGCCCCTTGCCGCCGGTGGTCTTGACGAAGGGGTTGAGGCCCAGCGCCTCCAGCTCGCGCTTGAGCACCTTGGCGGCGGCGATGACGTCGTTGAAGTCGAGGCCCTCGTCGGGGTCGAGGTCGAAGGTGACCTGGTCGGGGGTTTCCGGATCGCCGGGCTTGCAGCCCCACGGATGCAGCTCGAGCCCGCCCGACTGGCCGATGGCGACGAGGCCGCCGACGTCGACGACGCCGACATAGGGTTTGCGCTCCTTCACATCGATCAGCTTCAGCCGCGGATTGGAGCCGGGCATGGCGTGGCGCTGGAAGAATTTCTGGCCGGTGATGCCCTCGGGCGCGCGGATGATCGAGACGGGGCGGTCGCCGACATGGGGCAGCAGGCGGTCGGCGGCCATCTCGTAGTAGCGGACCAGCTCGGCCTTGGTGATGGCGGGCTTGCCGTCCGCGGCGGGCCACAGGATCTTGTCGGGGTTGGAGATGGTGACGCCGGCGACGACCAGCTTGCCCTTGCCCCGGCCGGCGGCGGGACGGTCGCCGGGCAGGGCCAGCGCGACCGGGTTCTTGTGACTGCCGGGCTCCTTCGACGGGTCGGAGGGGGTGTGCGGGCGTTCGGTGACCTCGGCCGGCGGCTTGTCCTCGCGCAGACCCTTGAAGGCCGCCTGACGCAGGGACCCGGTGTCGGTGTATCCGCCGTGCTCGACCTCGGCGACCAGCACCGGCCTGACCCAGTGGGTGGTTACGCCGCCGGCGCGGGACTTCCTGGGCGCATCCTTGCCGACGAAGGGGCTTTTGTCGGTCTCGGCCGCCTTGAGCGCCGGCAGCAGGGTCTTGAGCAGGGTCTGGTTGTAGCCCGTGCCGACGCGGCCGAGGTGGCGCAGGCCGTCCTTGTCCTGAACGCCGACGATCAGCGAGCGGAAGCGGCCGCCGCCCTCCGAGGTCCAGCCGCCGATGACGACCTCGTCGCCGCCGCGGCATTTGGACTTGAGCCAGGTGGTCGAGCGGCCCTCGCGATACGGGGCGTCCAGCTTCTTGGAGATGACCCCTTCCAGATCCATGCGGCAGGCGCTCTCGAGGATGGCCTGGCCGGTGGTGGCGAAATGGTCGACGTAGCGGATGCGGTTCCGGGCGGTCTTCGGGATGCGATCGATATACGCCTGCAGCCGCGCCTTGCGCTCCGACAGCGGCCGTTTACGCAGGTCCTCGGCGCCGTCGAACAGCAGGTCGAAGGCGAAATAGACGAGGTCGCCGGTCTGGCCGTCCGATATGCGCGCCTGCAGGGCCGAGAAGTCCGGCATGTGGTTTTCGGCCAGGGCGCAGAGTTCGCCGTCGACCACGGCGTCGGGCCATTGGGCGGCGTCGGCGGCCAGTTCGGGGAATTTGTCGGACCAGTCGAGACCCTTGCGGGTGCGGACGACGGCGCGGCCGCCGCCCGAGGCGACCTGCAGCCGGTAGCCGTCGAACTTGATCTCATGGGCCCAGCCGGCGCCGTGCGGCGGATAGTCGGCGATCTTGCACAGCTGGATGGGGACGAAGGCGTGGGGTTTGGAGGCCGCGCTGGCGACGGCGGCCGGGGCTCTGGATTTCGGCGGCGCGGCGGCGGCGGTCTTTTTCGGAGCGGTCGATCCCTTGGCGCCCGCCGCGATCTCGGCGAGGCTGCGGCCGGTGGCGATAGACGCGTCGATCGCCATATTGGCGTCGCCCTCGCCCGGGACGGCGAACTCGTCCTTCTCCTTGATCAGCAGCCAGTTGTTGCGTTTGGACGGCTTGCCGCGATCGGTCTTCATGCGGATCAGGGCCCATTTGCCCTGCAGCCGTTCGCCGTGGAGGATCATCTTGACGTTGCCGCGCCTGAAGGCGTCGGCGAGGTCGTCCTCCTGCGGCTCCCAGGCGCCGCGATCCCACAGCTGCACCGTCCCGGCGCCGTAGTTGCCGGCCGGGATGGTCCCCTCGAAGGTCCCGTAGTCGAGCGGATGGTCCTCGACCTCCACCGCCAGCCGCTTGACCGCCGGGTCGCGCGACGGCGCCTTGGTCACGGCCCAGGACTTGAGCACGCCATCGACCTCGATGCGGAAGTCATAGTGCAGACGCGTCGCCGCGTGGCGCTGAATGAGCCAGGTCAGGCCGGCCTTGCGCGCCCTGCCCTTCTTCCCCTGCGGCTCCGGCGTGTCGCCGAAATTCCGCTTTTTATTGTAGGTCTCAAGTTCGCCGCGCACCCGGGCCTCCGTCCCTGACCGACCGGTCAAGGACGTTGAACGCGCCGGAACGGGATTCGCTCAGCCCTGATCCTGGGGTTCGTCCGACGGGGTCTCGCCACGGGCGGCGGCGCGCTTTTCGGCCTTGGCGGCGGCCTTTTCGGCGGCCTTCTTCGCATCGGCGCGCTCGCGCTCCATGCGTTCGAAACTGTAGTTGGGCTTACGGGCCATCGGCAGGTCTTCCTTTCCGGCGCAGCGCGCCTGACGCGATGCGTCGGGAGAACGCCGCAGAGCGGCGTCGGGTGCCTACAAGGTGGGGCGCCCCGGCGCGCGGGACAACCATTCAATCGACGGCGACGATTTCCACCGTCTGGCCGGCCACCGTCGCCTCATCGCCGACGCGCCTGCCGGTCAGGGCCACGGCGAGGGGCGAAACATGGCTGACCGAACCGGCGGCGGGGTCGGCCTCGTCCTCGCCAGTGATGCGCCAGGTCTGGGTGCGGCCGTCCTCACGCTCGATCGTCACCGAGCCGCCAAAGCGGACACGGCCGTCAGGCTCGGTCTCGAGCAGCTGGGCCGTGGCGCGGCGGGCCGACCAGTAGCGCAGGTCGCGAGTGGCGCGGGCCATGGCGGTGCGGTCGGCCTCGATGTCGCCCCTGGCCTGGGCGGCGCTGTAGGCGGCGCGGGCGGCCGCGAGGGCGGCGTCGATCGCCGCCAGCCCGGCCGGGGTGACGAGGTTGGGATGGGGCGAAATCGGACGGTCGGGAAGATCGGCGGCCGTGGCCTCCAGATCCTCCTCGCGGGTGAAGGCGACGCTCATGGGGAGGAAGCGTATGCCGGTCGCGGTCGTTCCGGTCTACAACGGTCCGATGAGCAACTCCCCCAAGACGGTGCATGTGATCGGGGCCGGACCGGCCGGGCTGATGGCCGCCGAGCGACTGGCCCGGGCCGGCGTCGCCGTGACGGTGCACGAGGCCATGCCCTCGGCGGCGCGCAAATTCCTGATGGCCGGGCGGGGCGGGCTGAACCTGACCCATTCGGAGCCGATGGAGGGGTTCGTCGCCCGCTATGGCGCCGCGGCGCCGGCCGCGGCCGCCTGGCTGGAGCAGTTCTCGCCGACGCATCTGACCGGCTGGGCCGAAGGGCTGGGGCAACCGGTGTTCACCGGCTCGTCGGGACGGGTGTTCCCGCGCGCGATGAAGGCCTCGCCGCTGCTGCGGGCCTGGCTGGGGCGACTGGGCGAACTGGGGGTCGAGCTGCGGACGCGCTCGCGCTGGACCGGGCGGCGGGACGGCGGCTGGGTGTTCGAGACGCCGCAAGGCGAGCGCGTCGAGCGGCCGGACGCGGTGGTTCTGGCCATGGGCGGGGCGAGCTGGCCGCGGCTGGGATCGGACGGCCGCTGGCGCGAGCCCCTGGGGGCCGAGGGGGTGGAGGTGGCGCCGTTCCGGCCGTCGAACGTCGGCTTCGACGTGACATGGTCCGAGGTGTTCGCCGACCGGTTCGCCGGCCTGCCGTTGAAGCCCGTCGCCCTGACCTTTGGAGAAACCACGGTGCGCGGCGAGACCATGGTCACCCGCTACGGGCTGGAGGGCGGGGCGATCTACGCCCTGTCGGCGCCGCTGAGGGATGCCGTCGAGCGCGACGGTTCGGCGACCCTGACCGTCGACCTGCGGCCCGACCTGACGATCGAGGCCCTGGCGCTGCGGCTGACGAAGTCGCGCGGCAAGGACAGCGTGTCCAACTGGCTGAGGAAGGCCGGCGGTCTGTCGCCGGTCGGCGTCGGCCTGCTGCGCGAGATTCCGGGCGAACTGCCCCCGGGCGCCGACAAGCTGGCGCGGCGGATCAAGGCGGTGCGGCTGACCCTGACCGGGGTGCAGGGGCTGGCCCGGGCCATTTCCACGGCCGGGGGCGTAAGGCTGGCGGCGGTCGACGAGCGGCTGATGCTGACGGCGCTGCCGGGGGTGTTCGTCGCCGGCGAGATGCTGGACTGGGAGGCCCCGACGGGCGGTTATCTGCTGCAGGCGTCGATGGCGTCGGGGGTGGTCGCGGCCGACGGGGCGCTGGGCTGGCTGGAGATGCACGGCACAGGTTCGGCGCCCGCGCGTTGACCCCGCGGCCCCGTCGGGGGGCGGCGACCAGGGGTCGGACATGCGGATGATGGATTTCAGCTCGTGGCAGAGCATTCTGGTCAGTCTGGTCGCGCTGGCCCTGTTCGCCCTGATCGGGGTGGGCATCCGGCTGGTCATGATGATGACCTTCCAGCAGCGCCGCGAGCGCGCCAACCGGCAGATCAACGAACGGCTGAAGACGCTGATGGCGGCCTACAAGGTGCTGGGCGGGTCGTTCACCGGCGATCTGTCGGTCGACCCGCGGCATCTGCGCCAGCTGCGGCGGGCCGCCGTGACCGGCGAGGCGGCCGGGTTGGGCGCGGCGGGGACCACGGCCGAGGCGGGCGAGGAAGGCTCGGACCGGGCCCGACGCATTCGCGACGCGGTCGAGGCGGCCCTGTCGGACATCATCCTTCTGGGTACGGACGAACAGGTGCGGCTGGCCCAGCGCGCGGCGGTCGATCTGGTCGAGGGGCGGCCGGTGCACACCGATGAGCTGGTGGTGTCGTTGCGCGACTTCGTGCGTCACGCGCTCGATCTCGCGCCGATCCCGGCGGGGCTGGCAATTCCGGTGCAGGGGCCGACGCGGCCGGCGAGCGCCGGCGGCGCGCGCGGCGGCGACCGGGGCCGGGCGGGCGGCGGCGGCGGCGGAATGGGCGGCGGCGGAATGGGCGGCGGCGCGGGCGGCGGGGTCGGCATGGGCATGGGCGCCGGGATCGCCGGCGGCGAGGCGAGCGGGCCGGATCGCTGACATCTCGCCCTTGTCATCCCGGCCGAAGCGAAGCGGAGAGCCGGGACGGGGCGTCCAGACCGGGCGGGCCTCCCGGAAATCGCATCGCGGTTATCCGGGAGACGGGGTGGACCCGCGCACCGAACTGACCTGCCTTCCGGATAGCTGCTGGCGCAGCTTCCGGGAGCGTCACCGCCAGATGCGCCACCGTCCCGGATCGCCGCTTTGCGGCGTCCGGGATGACATTGAAGGTCGCCTTCCCGAATTTGAGTGGCTTTCGCGGCCGCGGGTGACGACGGGAGATCGGACCGGTAGGAGATCTCCATGACCGACCTCCCCGAGATCCACGGCCTCTGCCCGCCCCGCTTCGCCGCGGTGAAGGACGCCTTCGCCGCCAACTTCACCGATGCGCCCGAGGGGCTGGACGAACTGGCCGCCGCCTTCAGCGTCTGCATCGAGGGTGAGGCGGTGATCGACCTGCGCGCCGGCTGGGCCGACACGGCGCGGACCCGGCCGTTCGAAGCCGACACCCTCGTGCCGGTCTATTCCACCGGCAAGGCGGTGATGGCGACCCTGATCGCCCTGTGCGTCGAGCGCGGGCTGCTGGAGTACGACAAGCCGGTGGCGGGCTACTGGCCGGCGTTCGGCCAGGCCGGCAAGGCGGCCATCACCGTCGGCCAGCTGATGAGCCATCAGACCGGCCTGCCGGGCTTCGACGAGGCGATCGATCCGGGCCTGTGGTTCGACCGCGCCGCGGTGCTGGAGCGGCTGTGCACCCAGGCGCCGATGTGGCGGCCGGGGACGGCCAGCGGCTACCACCCGATCACCATCGGCTATCTGGCCGGCGAGTTGTTCCGCCTGGTCGACGGGCGGTCCATGGGGACGGCGCTGCGCGAGGAATTCCCGGGACTGGACCTGTGGATCGGCCTGCCCGAGGCGGAACACGGCCGGGTGGCGCAGCTGCGCAAGCCGACGTCCGCGCCGGATCTGGGGGCGGTCGACGCGGTCAAGCGGGCGGCCTTCCTCGACAAGGGCTCGGCCCCCGGCGGGCGCGGCTCGGCCGAGTGGCGCAAGATGGAGATCCCGTCGGCCAATCTGCACGGCACGGCCCGGGACATCGCCCGGCTGGTCAATGTGGTCGCCAATGGCGGGGTGCTGGACGGACGGACCCTGCTGTCGCCCGAGGTGCTGGCGGAGATGCGGCGGGAACGGATTCACGGCCCGGACCGGGTGCTGCCGTTCGACATCAGCTGGGCGGCGGGGCTGATGCGCAATGAGGGGCTGCACGTGTTCGGACCCAATCCGACGGCGGCGGGCCATTGCGGCTGGGGCGGCAGCTGCGCCTTCGCCGACCCGGACGCGAAACTGTCGGCCGCCTATGTGATGACGCGACAGTCGCCGCACCTGATCGGGGACCCTCGGGCGGTGCGGCTGCACGACGCCCTGTATGCGGCGCTCTAGACCGGGGTCGCGGCGTCCTTGAGGGCCCGGCGGGCGGCGCGGACGCGGAAATACGCGGCGGCGGCGAACACCCCGGCCCCGCCCCAGATGAAGGCGAAGCTGATCACGCGCAGCGGCGTCAGGGCCTCGCCGGCCCAGACCCCGACCACGAACTGCAGCGTCGGGGCGAGGAACTGGATGAAGCCGATGGTCGACAGCGGCAGGCGCCGCGCCGACCAGGCGAACAGGGCCAGCGGCAGCACCGTCGCCGGGCCGTTGGCGAGGGCCCAAAGGGTGTTGACGGGGCTGTCGAAGGCGACGCCGCCGCCGGTGTGCTGCAGCCACAGAACCCAGGCGAGGCCGAAGGGGACCAGCAGCAGGCACTCGACCAGCAGCCCGGCCTGGGCGTCGATCGGCACGCGTTTGCGGATGACGCCGTAGCTGGCGAAGCTGATGGCGAGGATGATCGAGATCCACGGCGGGCGGCCGAGGGCGAGGGCCTGGAACAGCACGCCGACGGCGGCCAGGCCGATGGCGATCCAGCCCCAGCGGTCGATCTTCTCGCGGAACAGCCAAAGGCCCACGACCATGTTGAGCAGCGGGTTGATATAGTAGCCGAGGCTGGCCTCCAGCGTCGCCCCATGGGTCGTGGCCCAGACATAGACGCCCCAGTTGACGGCGATCAGCACCGTCGAAAGCGCCAGCCAGGCGAGGGTCTTCGGCGTCGTCAGGACGGCGCGCACCTGACCGCCCTGTCCAGCCAGGAACACCAGCAGCCCGGCCACCGCCACCGCCCACAGGGCGCGGTGGGCCAGGATTTCGAACGAGTCGAAGCCGGCCGCCGCCTGGGCCATGAACAGCAGGGGCATGACGCCCCACAGGACGTAGCAGCCGAAGGCGGACAGCAGGGCGGCGCGGCCCTGATCGGGACCGGTGACGGCGGTCATGGGGAACTCCTTCGCCGGGGGAGCGGCGAGCGGACGGATCAGACGGTGATGGTGCGGTATCCCGAGGACGGCTTGATCGTGCCCGTCTCGTCCAGCAGCTGGGCGATCTGGACGGCGTTCAGGGCCGCGCCCTTGCGCAGGTTGTCGGAGACGACCCACAGCGACAGGCCGTTCTCGACGGTCGGATCCTTGCGGATGCGGCTGACATAGACGGCATGCTCGCCGGCGGCGTCGACGGGGGTGATGTAGCCGTCGTGCTCCTGCTTATCGATGACCATGACGCCGGGCGCCTCGCGCAGGATGGCGCGGGCCTCGTCGGGGCTGATCGGGCGGTCGAACTCGAGGGTCACCGACTCGGAGTGGCCGACGAACACCGGCACCCGCACGCAGGTGACGGTCAGCTTGATGTCTTCGTCGAGGATCTTGTGGGTCTCGTCCCACATCTTGGCTTCCTCGTCGGTATAGCCGTCGTCGCGGAACGAACCGATCATCGGGATGACGTTGAAGGCGATCTGTTTGGGGAACAGCTTGGGCGAGGCGTCGCCGAGGCCGTAGATGGCCTTGGTCTGGTTCCACAGCTCGTCCATGCCCGCCTTGCCGGCGCCCGAGACCGATTGATAGGTCGAGACCACGGCGCGCTTGATCTTCGCCGCGTCGTGCAGCGGCTTGAGCGCCACCACCAGCTGGGCGGTCGAGCAGTTGGGGTTGGCGATGATGTTCTTCTTGCGCGCCAGCTTGATCGCGTCCGGGTTCACCTCGGGCACGATCAGGGGCACGTCCGGGTCCTTGCGGAAGGCCGAGGAGTTGTCGATGACGATCGGACCGGCCTTGCCGATCTTCTCCGACCAGGCGCGCGAGACGTCGCCGCCGGCGCTCATCAGGACGATGTCCACCTTCGAGAAGTCGAAGCCGTCGATGTCCTGGCACTGGATGGTCTTGTCGCCCCAGGCGACGTCCATGCCCTTCGACTTGCGCGAGGCGACGGCGTGCATCTCGTCGACTGGGAATTCCAGTTCCTCGAGGATGTTCAGCATTTCCCGGCCGACGTTGCCGGTGGCGCCCACGATGGCGACTTTGTATCCCATGGGGTGGTCCTTAGGACGCGCTCCCGCTCGACGCGGCGTCTGGCGGCTTGAGCGCGGTATTGATTGGAGGCCCGGCCTATCCGGGCAGTGAGGCTCTATGTGGGCTTTCGCGGGCGCGAAGCAATCGCTTTCGGTCCCGGCGGGCGCCGGAAAGCCCGAGAACGTGCGGAGCCGGCATAGACGCTGCTTATGCAACGGATCGCAGCCGGGATCGCACGACCTTCATTTGGCCCCGCCAGCTATCCAGCCGCCGACGGGGCGGCTATGGCCTCGGCATGCCCTCGAAAATCTCTCGCGCCTATCAGAAGCGGCTGGCCGACGGCCGGCTGACGCCCGATCCGTCGCAGGTTCCGGTGGTCGAGGCCCTGTCGCGGCTGGAGATCGAACTGGGGCGCAAGGGGCCGCTGGGCGGGCTGTTCGGCGGTCTGCTGGGTCGGTCGCCCGACGTGCGGGGCGTCTATCTGTGGGGGCCGCCCGGGCGCGGGAAGTCGATCCTGATGGACCTGTTCTACGCCTGCGTGCCCGAGCCGCGGAAAAAACGGGCTCATTTCCACGCCTTCATGGCCCGGGTGCACGGGCTGATGCGCCAGTGGCGCGAGGGCGACGCCGCGGCGCGCGAGGCGGTCTTCGGCCAGTCGAAGGGCGACGATCCGATCGTCCCGGTGGCGGCGCTGATCGCCTCCGAGGCGCGGCTGCTGTGTTTCGACGAGCTGCAGGTCACCGACATCGCCGACGCCCTGATCCTGGGCCGACTGTTCGAGGCCCTGTTCGAGCAGAAGGTGGTGCTGGCGGTGACCTCGAACCGCGCGCCCGACCAGCTGTATCTGAACGGGATCAACCGCGAGCTCTTCCTGCCGTTCGTCGACCTGATCGAGGCGCGCTGCGAGGTCGTCTCGGTGGCCGGCGCGCGCGACTGGCGGCTGGACCGGCTGATGGGCGACCGGGTCTGGTTCACGCCGCCGGACGAGGACGCGCGGGCCGGGTTCGAGGCGCTGTGGGCCGATTTGAAGGGCGAACAGGAGGAGTGTCCGGCGCATCTGAAGGTTCTGGGCCGCGACCTGGTCATCGAGCGCACCGACGGCGGCCTGGCGCGGGCGACCTTCGGAGAACTTTGCGAGGCGGCGCTGGGCCCGCAGGACTATCTCGCCATCGCCGAACGGTTCCAGACCCTGTTCGTCGAGGATATACCGGTGCTGGATTCCGCAAAACAGCAGGAGGCGCGTCGCTTCGTGACGCTGATCGACGCCCTCTACGAGGCCGGGACGCGGCTGGTGGCCCTGGCCGAGGCGGCGCCGGAGGCGCTTTACCGCAAGGGGGTCGGGGCCTTCGAGTTCGAGCGGACCGTGTCGCGCCTCAATGAGATGGCCGGGGCGGAATGGCTGGCGCGCGAGCGGACCTGACGCCGGCGGGCGGCCTTGCTTTCGCCCTCCATCCGTCGATAGGTGAGGTCCCGCAGGAGCCCCCCGATGATCCGTTTCGCGACCCTCGCCGCCGCCGCCGTCCTCGCCCTCGCCGCGCCCGCCGCCGCCCAGGTCGCCGGGCCGGCCGCCCCCGCCCAGGCCGCCGCCGAGCCGGGCGTCTCCGTCGAGGCGGTGCGCGCCTGGCTGACCTCAAAGGGCGGCACGGTCAGCGAAATCAACCGCCAGGATGGCGAGACCTGGCTCAATGTCACCGACGGACCGCTGTCGTGGGTGATCTTCTTCTACAGCTGCAGGGCCGATGTCTGCGGCGACATCCAGTACGCCGCCAGCTTCTCCAATCCGGGCGTCACCCAGGCCATGGTCAACGACTGGAACCGGGACCGCCGCTTCCTCAAGGCCTTCTTCGCCGCCGGCGAGGCGGGCGGGGACCCGACGGCCGTGGTCCAGTACGATGTCCTGATCCATAGCGGCGACGTCGAGCAGCTGGCCGACCCCACCGCCCTGTGGCTGGATCTCGTCGGCGCCTTCGGCACGACCGTCGGCTATTTCGATCCCGCCGGGTAGCCGGCCCTCGCCGACCCGGCGCCGGCCTGCTAACGCGGGCGGATGAAGGCTGACATTGTCGATGTCCTGATCGTCGGGGCGGGCGCCGCCGGGATGATGTGCGCCATCGAGGCCGGACGGCGCGGCCGCTCGGTGCGGGTGCTGGACCACGCCGCCGCGCCCGGCGAGAAGATCCGCATCTCGGGCGGCGGGCGCTGCAACTTCACCAATCTGGGGACCGGGCCGGGGAATTTCCTCGGCGAGAATCCGCGCTTCGCCACATCGGCCCTGCGGCGGTTCACCCAGCACGACTTCATCAAGCGCGTCGACCGGGCGGGCATCGCCTGGCACGAAAAGACGCTGGGCCAGCTGTTCTGCGACGACTCGGCGAAGCAGATCATCCGTATGCTGACGGACGACATGCGCGAAACAGGAGCGCGCCTGTCGCTGGGCGTCTCGGTGGAACGTGTGGAGCGCGCCGGCGAGGCGTTCGAGGCGGTTCTGTCGGACGGGTCCGTGGTGCGGGCGGCGTCGCTGGTTCTGGCGACGGGGGGCAAGTCGATCCCGAAGATGGGGGCGACCGGCTGGGCCTTCGACACGGCGCGGGCGTTCGGCCTGCGGGTCACGGAGACGCGGCCGGCCCTGGTTCCGCTGACCTTCGAGGCCGGCTTGCTGGAGCGGCTGAAGCCGTTGGCCGGGGTGTCGGTCGAGGCGGTGGTCAGCCACCGCCCGGAGCCGGCGTCGACCGGCCCGGGACGCGGCCGGCCGGACAAACAGACCCGCTTCGCGGAGGGCCTGCTGTTCACGCACCGGGGTCTGAGCGGACCCTCGATCCTGCAGATCAGCTCCTACTGGCGCGAGGGCGAGGCGATCTCGGTGGCCATGGCCCCGGGCGTCGAGGTATTCGCGCGGCTGAAGGCGATGAAGGCGGAGAACGGGCGACAGGCCGCGCACACGGCGCTGGGTCAGATCGTGCCCAAGCGGCTGGCCGAGGTGCTGGTCGAACAGGAACAGGCCCAGGGGACGCCCATGGGCAATCTGGCCGACCTGTCCGACAAGGCGCTGCGGCGGCTGGACGAGGCGGTCAATGGCTGGAGCGTCAAACCGGTCGGTTCGGAGGGCTATCGCACCGCCGAGGTGACCCTGGGCGGGGTGGCGACGGACGAACTGGACCAGCAGACCCTGGCGTCGCGATCCGTACCCGGACTGTATGTGATCGGCGAGGCCGTCGATGTCACCGGCTGGCTGGGCGGCTATAATTTCCAGTGGGCCTGGTCTTCGGGCTGGGCGGCGGGACAGGTCTGCTGACCGCGACGTTCCGGCGCCTCGCCATCGCCGTACGTCGCGCCTATCTTCGACGCTGCGGGACGGGCCCCTCTGGCGCGGCTCCCGACGGTTCCCCTTCGCCGTCGGAGGCGCGTGATGTCGGACCGCATCGGGCGCTCCGGCGTTCGACCCTGGCCCGAGTTCGGCGCCGGGGCGCCCGACCCCCTCTCGATCCGCCTGGAGAACGCCCGATGCCCCTGCTTATGTGCCCCAATGACAACGCCGCGATGCAGACGCTGGAGCGCGGCGGGGTGCAGTTCGACATGTGCCCCACCTGCCGCGGCGTCTGGCTGGACCGCGGCGAGCTGGAGAAGCTGATGGCCATCGCCACCGACGAGGGCCGGGCCTCGGCCGCGCCGCCGCCGCAGGCCGCGTCCCAGCCGTATCCTCCGCAAGCCGCGCCGCAACCGTGGGGACAGCCGCCCCAGCAAGGCTATCGCGAGGCGCCGCGCTACAAGGACGATCGCTACCGCGACGACGACTACAAATACCGCAAGAAGAAGCGCGACAGCATCTTCGACATCTTCGACTGAGGATCAGGCCGCCAGACCCGCCGCCTTCATCAGCCCCTTGAGCGGAGCCAGTTTTTCCGGCGTGGCGGCGAGGGCGGCGCGGTTGCCGGGGGCGCGGAACAGCCGGACCGCCTCGGCCCTGGCGCGGTCGGCCGCCGGTCCGGCCGGCGCCGTATCGCCCGCCGCCATGCGCAGCAGCACCGCCAATTTCTGCGGCAGCGGCGCCGGCGAGCGCGCCAGCAGGGTGGTGATCCGGGCCTCGGCCTCAACGGTTCCGCCGACCGCGCCGATGGCGGTGACGATTTCGGCCTCGTCGCGATCCGTCAGGCCGCAGCCGCGCACGGCCCGGCCCAGCGAGGCGAGCACGCCCAGTTTCTGCGCGGCGGTCTGGTCGGACGCGGCGCGCAGCTCGGTCTCGAAGCGCAGCGAACCCACGCAGGCCGACAGCCAGCGGGCGGCGGCGCGCTTGTTGGCCAGGCCGGTGACGTTCTCGCACAGACGGGTCAGGGCCTCGGCCTCGCAGAGCACGGTCGTGCAGGACTTCACATAGGCGGCGACGAAATCGGCGGTGACCAGGGCCTTGGAACGCTCGTTGAAGGCGGTCTGCACCTCCTCGAGGGTCAACAGCCGTCCGGCCGTGGCCGTCAGCGTCATGGCCAGGGTGCGCAGGATATCGATCTCGCCGGCGGCGTCGTTGGGGCGCAGCCGCCGGGGACTCATCAGCTCGCGCACGACCATCCGCGCCAGGGCGGCCGACAGCAGGGGAAACTGACCCGCCGCCAGCCGTTCGCCCAGTCGGCTGGCCGGCCCTTCGACGACCGGCACCTGAAGCGCCAATCGGGCGTCCTGATTGATCAGGGCCGCGACCTCGCGCGGGGCGACCATCCGCACGACGGCGGCGAGGGAGGCGCCCTGGTCGAGCGCCGGACCCAGCACATCGGCGAGATTGCTGCGGGCGGCGAACATTTCGCACATCACCTGTTCGATCGCGACCATCACCATGGCGTGAGGCGGACCGTCCATCGGCGCCCGCTCGGCCATGTCCATCAGACGATCAACCCGGGCGCGGCCGCCGCGCACGCCGGCGAGGGCGCGGGAGACGACTCCGCCCATGGTGAACGCGCGTTCCGGCTGGCCGGTGAGGCGGTGCGCCAGGTCGGCGAGGGAGTGGTTCTCCAGATCGGGGAACTGGTCCCGTCGGCCCGCCAGCAGCAGGCGTTCGATCGTCCGTTCGGCGAGCTTCTGATAGTGGCGCAGCAGGTCATGAACCGGTTGGCCGACGATCTGGCTTTCCGGCACGGCGACCTTCTGGATGGCGTGCTGCAGCTCGACGCCCGAGGCCTCGAGCTTCTCGGCGAGGTCCGGCCGGTGCAGCAGTTCGAACGCCGTCACGCCCTGGCGGCTCAGCCACTCCTCGAGCACCCGCCCGATCAGTTCGCGCGACGTCGGGGCGTAGAGGTCCTGGGGCGAGCCGCAGCGGGGCGGCGCGTCCTCGTCGGCGACCACCCGCTTGCGCTGCACCTCGGGCGCGCCGCGGGTCAGCACGGTGAGGCTGTTGAACTGCATGGTGTCGGGGTCGAGCGTCTCCTTGGTGACCCGGACGGCGGCCGCCTGTTTGTCGGCCAGCAGGTCTTCGGCCGTCTGGATCGCATGGGCGCGGTCCTCCGTCGCCACCTGCAGACTCCACGGGGCCGGGGCGGTCTTGCGGACATAGACTTCGTAGTGGACGGGACCGGCCATGAAACGCTCGCGATGCTGGGCCCCCACCATGGAGCCAAGGCTTTAAGGCCGGGTTTCATTGCGCATTCAGGCGCGGCGGCCCATTTTAGCGCCGCAATCATCACCCAGTGAACCAGAACGGTTACGCTTGCCGCGCGTTCAGTGGTGAACGGGAAGCCTGCAAGGAGAGCGACTTGGCGAATATCACCCTGGTCGACGACGACGAAAACATCGTGGCGTCCGTCTCGCTGGCGCTCGAAAGCCATGGCCACAAGGTCACCGCCTGGCATGACGGCGCCTCGGGGCTGGAGGCGCTGGAATCGAGCCCGCCGGACCTCGCCATCCTCGACGTGAAGATGCCGCGCATGGACGGGATGGAGGTGCTGCGCCGTCTGCGCCAGACCAGCCAGATTCCGGTCATCATGCTGACGTCAAAGGACGAGGAGATCGACGAGATCCTCGGCTTCAACCTCGGCGCCGACGACTATATCCACAAGCCTTTCAGCCAGCGGCTGCTGATCGAGCGGGTCAAGGCGCTGCTGCGGCGCACCGGGGCCGACGGGGGCGAACCCGAGCCATCGGGCGAGGGCTCGGCCAAGGCCATCAAACGCGGCAAGCTGTCGATGGACCCGGCCCGCCACGAGAGCACCTGGGACGGCAAGCCGGTCAAGCTGACGGTGACGGAGTTCCTGCTGCTGCAGGCCCTGGCCCAACGGCCCGGCTTCGTGAAAAGCCGCGACAACCTGATGGACGCCGCCTACGACGATCAGGTCTATGTCGATGACCGCACCATCGACAGCCACGTCAAGCGGATGCGAAAGAAGTTCCGGGTGGTCGACCCCGAGTTCGACGCCATCGAGACCCTGTATGGCGTCGGATACCGCTATCGCGAAAGCTGAGCCGGCCGAAACGGCCGACGACGACCGGCCGCGCCGCCCCCAGCGGTTCGGCGGTTCGCGGCTGGGCGGTTTCATCCTCGCCCTCAACCTGCTCAGCCTGCTGATCCTGTTCGTCGGGGCGCTGGCGCTGAACGAATGGACGCGCGGCCTGATCGAGGCGCGTCAGGAAACCCTGAAGGCCCAGGCCGAACTGCTGGTCCAGGTGCTGGGCGAGCCGCAGATCGGCGTCACCCGCGGCGAGCCGACCCCCTATCTCGACTCCATCGAAGCCAGTCGCTGGCTGAGGGACAACTTCATCCCGGAGGGACAGCGGGCGCGGCTGTTCGACGTCGACGGGATCCTCGTCGCCGACAGCTATACGGTGACCGAGGCCATACCGGGCGAGCCCCTGCCGCCCGCCCTTCCGGCCGGCAGCCCGCCGGTCGCGCCCGCGCCGGAAGAGACCGCGCGCGACGCCCGCGAGCTGGAACGGGCCCGGGCCGCCCTGGCCGAAGAGGTGGAGAGCGCGCTGGAGGGCCGGTCCTCGGCCACCCTGCGGCCCTCCGAAAGCGGCGTCCGGGTGGTCTCGGTGTCGATCCCCGTGCGCCATGTCGAACAGGTGCTGGGCGTGCTGACGCTGGAAGCCGGCGACGTCGACGAGACGTTGGCGGCGCAGCGGCTGGCGCTGACGCCCTTCGCCCTCGTCGCCCTGTTCGTCTCCCTGCTGTCGTCGCTGCTGCTGCATCTGTTCGTCGCGCGGCCGGTGATGCGGCTGTCGGCGGCGGCCGACGCGGTGCGACTGCAGCGGGCCCGGGCCATCTCCCTGCCCGACCTCGAGCACCGCAAGGACGAGATCGGCGATCTGGCGCGCTCGCTCGAGACCATGACCGAGACCCTGTCGGACCGGATGGACGCAATCGAACGGTTCGCCGCCGACGTGGCGCACGAGATCAAGAATCCGCTGACCTCGATCCGCTCGGCGCTGGAGACCCTGCCGCTGGTCAGGACCGAGGCGCAACGCGAAAAGCTCACCGGTCTGCTGCAACAGGACGTGCGGCGGCTGGACCGGCTGATCACCGACATCTCCAACGCCTCGCGGCTGGACGCCGAGCTGAACCGCGACCGTCCGCGTCCGATCGACCTGACGGTTTTGCTGAGCGAGATCGTGGGGGTCTATCAGGCCAGCCTGCAGAGCGGCGGCGTGCCGGTCGTCTTCACCGCCTCGACGCCCGAACACGCGGTCATCCGCGGCCGCGACGGGCCGCTGGGACAGGTGTTCCGCAATCTGATCGACAACGCCCGCTCGTTCAGCCCGCCGGGCGGCGAGGTGCGGGTCAGCCTGTCGCGCGACGACATCGATCCCCTCCGGCCGGTGCGGGTGCGCGTCGACGACGACGGGCCGGGCGTGCCGCCGGAGAACCTCGAGACCGTGTTCGAGCGCTTCTACACCTCGCGGCCGCGCGGCACGGCGTTCGGGACCAACTCCGGGCTCGGCCTGTCGATCGTCCGTCAGATCGTCGAGGCCCACGGCGGACAGGTCTGGGCCGAAAACCGCAAGGGCGACGACGGCGAAATCGCAGGCGCGCGTTTCGAGGTCGCCCTGCCGGCCGCCGCGACCGGACGCCGGGCGTGAGGAACCGGGCGCGGTGAACGCCAGGCAGCCGCTGCATGGCACGGTGGCGGCGCGCTGGCGGGTCGGGGTCGGCTGGCGCGCGGTGCTGATCACCGGCCCGCCCGGCGCGGGCAAGAGCGACCTGGCGCTGCGGCTGCTGGGGCGCGGCTGGCGGCTCGTGGCCGACGACTACGCCCATGTGATCGCCTCGGGCGGGACGCTTTACGCGGTCGCGCCGGAAACGATCTCCGGCCGGATGGAGGCGCGAGGGGTGGAAATTGTGCCGGTGTGCGCCCGGGGTCCGACGCGGCTCTCTCTGGCCGTGGAACTGGTCGACGGGCCGGTCGAACGGCTGCCGGAGCCGGCCGTTCGCATGATAGAGGGGGTGGCCCTGCCGCTGCTGCGGCTCGACGGATTCGAGGCTTCGGCGGTCGAAAAGGTCGCGGCGGCGCTCGCCCGGCTTTAACCCGCCGCCGGTTTGGGCTATTCCGCGCGGCTTGCGACCGGTCCAGCGGACCGTCAGGACGCGGGGGCGCGAGTCTTGGTGAAGCCTTCATGATCGGCCTGGTGATTGTCACCCACGGGGGTCTGGCCTCCGAATTCCTGTCGGCCATGGAGCATGTCGTCGGGCCCCAGCGGGGCGTCGCCGCCATCTGCATCGGGCCGGAGGACGACATGGAGCGGCGGCGCCGCGACATCGTCGACGCCGCCCGGGCGGTGGACGACGGCGACGGCGTCATCCTGCTGACCGACATGTTCGGAGGCACCCCGTCCAACCTGGCCATTTCGGTGATGGAGGAGACGCATGCCGAGGTCATCGCCGGGCTGAACCTGCCGATGCTGATCAAACTGGCCAGCGTGCGCGGCCGCGAACCGCTCCAGGCCTGCGTCGCCCATGCCCAGGACGCCGGTCGCAAATACATCTCGGTGGCCAGCTGGGTTCTGCAGGGCGAGAAATGACCGACGCGGCGCAGCGGGCCACGGCGACCGCCAACATCTGCAACACCCGCGGGCTGCACGCCCGGGCCAGCGCCAAATTCGTCAAGCTGGCGACCAGTTTCGACGCCGAGATCCACGTCACCCGCGACGGCGTCACCGTCAACGCCCTGTCGATCATGGGCCTGTTGATGCTGGGCGCCGGCAACGGCTGCGGCATCGAGATCGCCGCCACCGGGCCCGAGGCCGAGGCGGCGGTGGCGGCGCTGACCGACCTGGTCGCGCGGCGCTTCGACGAGGACCAGTGACATCAAGGCCCCGCCGGCAGGACCGTCGGGGCCTTGGTGGGCGCCGCGAGCGTCGCTTACGGCGTTTCGGTGATCAGCAGGGACGCGGGGGCCGTGCCGCCGTTGAAGACGCCGATCCAGACGTCGTAGGTTCCGCTGGCGGGCTTGTTGAAGCGCACCTCGGCGTCGCCGTCGCCCCAGCTGTCGTCGTCGCAGTACCAGGCGCCGTCCGGACCGTTGATGATCAGGGTGGTGTCGGTCGAGGACCGGGTGCGGAACACCAGCGGCAGGGAACCGGCGCTGTAGGTGATCTCATAGTCCGGCGCATTGGAGATGTCCCCGACGCAGGCGCCCGGCAGGTCGGTGTCGGTATAGGCGTCGATCGAGCCGCCGGCGGTGATGTCGACCCGGTACGGGTCCGGCGTGAAGCCGGCGCTGAGGCGGATCTCGCCGAAATTGGCCGTCAGGCCCGCATTCTGGGCGACGGCCGCGCCGGGCGCCGCGAGCGCGACCGCGAGCGCCAGCGCGCTGATGAGACGTTTCATATGGTGTTCCCCCCGGGCGTCCCGCTGGATCGCCCCAAGGGATTCCACGCCAATCAGGCTTCGCCGTCAAGCTGACGAACAACGTTGTCAGGTTCTGGAAGACTCGCTGAACCGCGACCCGGCCCGAGGCCTCGCGCTATCGGACCTGTCCTGCGCAGCGCGTCAGCGCGAAGCAGGATGGTGGAGCCGAGGGGAGTCGAACCCCTGACCTCGTCATTGCGAACGACGCGCTCTACCAACTGAGCTACGGCCCCGGTTTTCCGGGTACAGGCGAGGGCGCGACATACGAGCGGCGGCCCGGTGGTGTCAACCGCCATCCTCGAGCTGTACCGATTGGCGTTTCGCGGCGGAGCCTCTAGAACCGGACCTGCTGCCGACGGAGGACTGTGCGCGTGGATCTGGTTATCGGAATTCTGAACTTCGTGTTCTTCATCACCAATGCGGTGCTGCAACTGCTGCTGCTGGCGATCATCATCAGCGCCGTGCTGAGCTGGCTGTTCGCTTTCGACGTCATCAATCACCGCAACCGGGTCGTGAACCAGATCGCCGGTTTCCTCGACAGCGTGGTCAGTCCCGTTCTGGCGCCGTTCCGCCGGATCATTCCGCCGCTGGGCGGCATCGACATCTCGCCGATCGTGGCCATCCTCGTCATCCGCGGGCTGCAGCTTTTCCTGCTTCCCGCCTCGCACGCGGCGCTGCTGCAGCTGTTCACGGGCGTCTGATGTGCCCGGGCGCCGCCCGAAAGTCACGCTCCCGTCGCCTTGTTTCCGGGGCGGACATCGAGTCTTGCGCCGTCCCTCAGGCCGCCTAATGTGCCGCTCCGATCGGGCCTCGCGGCCGCCAATGCACCGGAATTCATGACCACGATCCGATCAGTCGCCATCGTCGGCGCGGGCCAGATGGGCGCCGGCATCGCCCAGGCGGTGGCCGCGGGCGGCTATGAGGTGCGCCTTTACGACGCCGCGCCCGAGCGCCTGCCCCAGGCCCAGGGCGCGATCGCGGCCAGTCTGGCGCGTCAGGTCGCGCGCGGACTGGCGAGCCAGGCCGACGCCGACGCCGCCCTCGCCCGCATCCGTCCGGCGAAGTCGCTGGCCGAGGCGGCCCAGGCCGATCTGGTCATCGAGGCGGCGGTCGAGGACGAGGCGGTCAAGAAATCCATCCTCGCCGATCTGGTCCCGCACCTGGGCCCCGGCACCCTGCTGGCGTCCAACACCTCCTCGATCTCGATCACCCGGCTGGCCTCGGCCACCGACCGGCCCGAGCGCTTCATCGGCCTGCATTTCATGAAGCCCGCCCCGGTGATGAAGCTGGTCGAGATCATCCGCGGCATCGCCACCTCGGCCGCGACCTATGACGCCGCCGTGGCCTTCGCCGAGAGCCTGGGCAAGACCACCACCAACGCCGAGGATTTCCCCGCCTTCATCGTCAACCGCATCCTCGTGCCGATGATCAATGAGGCGATCTACACCCTGTACGAGGGGGTCGGGAACGTGACCTCGATCGACACGGCGCTGAAGCTGGGAGCCAACCATCCGATGGGACCGCTGGAGCTGGCCGACTTCATGGGTCTGGATGTCGTGCTGGCGATCATGAATGTGCTGTACGAAGGTCTGGCCGACAGCAAATACCGCCCCTGCCCGCTGCTGGTGAAATATGTCGAGGCCGGCTGGCTGGGCCGCAAGTCCGGGCGTGGTTTCTACGATTATTCCGGCGAGACGCCGGTTCCGACCCGATGATCCGGCGGCTGGACAGGCCCGAGGACTTCCCCGGCCAGCAACGGGTGGCCTGGCGGCGCGAGCCGTGGCGCGTCGTCCTGGCGGCGGTCGCCGGCGGACTGTGGCCGCCGCTGATCCTGACCCTGCCCATCTGGCCGCCCGGCAACTGGGCGCCTGGACTGGAGGTCGACTGGCGACTGCTGGTGCTGTTCATCGGCCTGCTGGCGACTCCCGCCGGCCTGTGGCTGCTGGACCAGGAACGGCAGCGGACCGGGCGGCCCGTCACGCGCCTCGGGGTGATCTGGCGCTTCATGTTCTATGGCGGCCTGCTGGCCGCGGCCATCGGCGCGCTGTTCGCCCTCGTCCAGTCGGTGCTGCAGTGGCTGAACGCCGCCAATTTCGGCGAGGCGGTAGGCGGCAGCGAGACTTCCCTGCTGATCTATGGCGTCGGCGGCCTTTCGATCGCCGTGCTGGTCGGCGTCAGCTATGCGCTGTGGGCCGGGGTGTGCGTCGCCTTCCTCGCCTTCCGGCCACAGCCGGAAGTGCGGGACCGGCTGGGCCTGATGGGCGAACGTCCGGCGGACTGACGCCGCCGGAGCGGATTACAGCGAATTTAGTTTCCGCCGTGCACGGCCCGTGTAAAGCTCCCTTGTCTTCGTTCCAGGGGGGGAACACCATGGCCTTCGCCGATACGTCCCAACCGCCGATGTCGGCGCCCGTTCTCGCGCCCGTCGCGCCGAAGGACCGCATCTTCACGCTCGACATGCTGCGCGGCTGGGCCATCCTCGGCATCCTCGCGGTCAACGCCATGGCCTTCGCCTGGCCCTTCGCCCTCGAGGCCGGGACCAATCTGATCCCGCCGTATCCGCACGACCAGGCCAATATCGCCGGCCACTGGGTCACCGACGTCTTCTTCCAGAACAAGTTCCGTTCGCTGTTCTCCATGCTGTTCGGCGTCTCGATCTTCCTGATCGGCGGGGAGCGGTCGGACGAGGCGCGCGGCGGGCTGTTGCGGCGCCGGCTGTTCTGGCTGGCCCTGTTCGGCCTGATCCACGGCCTGGCCTTCTGGTTCGGCGACATCCTGCTGCACTACGCCTACTGCGGTCTGATCGTCATGCTGATGCGGTCGTGGCCGGCGAAGCGGCTGATCTGGGTCGGCGGCGGGATCAACCTCCTGTTCGCCCTGCTGTCCGCCGCGGCCATGATGGCCGCCGGCCTGATGGGCGACGCGGCGGCCGGCGGCGGCGGCAGCCCGTTCGGCACCCAGGAAAGCCTCGCCGCGACGATCCAGGCCTATCAGGCCGGCTGGCCCGGAGCCCAGATCGAGAACGCCAAGACCTGGCTGATCCTGCAGACCTTCAGCCTGACCCTGATCCCGGTCACCGTGCCGCTGATGCTGCTCGGCCTCGGCCTGTTCAAGTCCGGCTTCCTGGTCGGCAAGTCGCCGACCTGGGTCTATCTGCTGGTGCTGGCCCTCGGCGCGGCCAATCTCGCGGCCCTCGGCTGGTACCAATGGATGGACTCCAGCGCCGCGCGCGGCGTCACGCCGCCGTCGGCCGGACTGGCCGGCGTGGCCGGCAGCTTCGCCTGGGTGATCACCCTCGGCTATGTCAGTCTGCTGATCCTGATGACCCGGTTCGGTCTGCGCTTCCTCACGGCGCGGCTGGCGCCGGTCGGGCGGATGGCCTTCACCAACTATCTGACCCAGACCCTGATCATGGCGACCCTTTTCTATCTGCCGTGGGGCCCGCACCTGTTCGGCGATCCCGCCTGGGGTCCGGGACAGTTGTGGGCGGCGGTCGGGGCGATCTGGATCGCCCAGCTGATCTGGTCGCCGCTGTGGCTGTCGGTGTTCCAGATGGGCCCGCTGGAGTGGCTGTGGCGCTGCCTGACCTACGGACGGATGGTGCCGCTCCGGAAGCCCGCCGGCGCCGCGCGGACGGAGGCGGTCTCGATCTGACCGCGGGAAGGGCGGCGGGCGCAGGGGACGGTCTCGCCCCTCGACCCTCGCCCCTCGCCCCTCTAGAACCCCGGCATGACAGACGCCGCCCCCCTCCGCCCCGAAGCCCGCAGCCCCCGGGGCTTCGCCGACCGCCGCGGCCGCGACCTGATCGCCGAGCGCCGGCTCGTGACCCGGGTCTCGGCGGTCTACGAGCGCTGGGGCTTCGAGCCGCTGGACACCGGGGCCTTCGAATACGCCGACGCCCTGGGCAAATTCCTGCCCGACGCCGACCGTCCGAACGAGGGCGTCTTCGCCCTGCAGGACGACCCCGACGCCGAGGGCAATGGCGAGTGGATGGCCCTGCGCTACGACCTGACCGCGCCGCTGGCCCGGTTCGCGGCCCAGAACTGGGAGACCCTGCCCAAGCCGTTCCGCCGCTACGCCTTCGGGCCGGTGTGGCGCAACGAAAAGCCGGGCCCGGGCCGCTTCCGCGAATTCGTCCAGTGCGACGCGGACACGGTCGGCTCGGACCGGCCCGAGGCCGACGCCGAGATCATCGCCATGGCCTGCGAGGGCCTGCAGGCGGCCGGCCTCGCCTCCGACCAGGCGGTGATCCGGGTGTCGAACCGCAAGCTGTTCGACGGCCTGTTCGAGGCCGGCGGGGTGACCGATCCGGCCCAGCGCCTGACCGCCCTGCGCGCCATCGACAAATTCGACCGGCTGGGCTGGGAGGGCGTCTCGGCCCTGCTGGGTGAGGGCCGGCTGGACGAGTCCGGCGACTACACCAAGGGGGCGAACCTGCCGCTGGGCGTGGCCGCGACGATTGAAGCCTTTCTCGCCTCGGCCGGCGATGCGGCCCTGTCGCGGGCGGCGACGCTGGAGGCGGTGGCGCGCGCCGGCGGCCTCGGCGCGGCTGGGGAGCAGGCGCTGGAAGAGCTGGCGGCCATCGACCGGGCGCTGGGCTCGATGAAGATCGGCCAGGACGCCGTACGCTTCGATCCGACCATCGTGCGCGGGCTGGAATATTACACCGGGGCGGTGTTCGAGGCCGAACTGCTGCTGGAGACCACGGACGACAAGGGCCGGGCCGTCCGGTTCGGCTCCATCGGCGGCGGCGGGCGCTATGACGATCTGGTGGCGCGCTTCACCGGCGAACGGCTGCCGGCGACCGGCTTTTCGTTCGGCGTCTCGCGGCTGGCCTCGGCCCTGCGGGCGGCCGGTCGCGGCGGCGCGGACGCGGTGCGCGGCCCGGTCGTGGTGATCGTCTTCTCGGAGGCCGACATGCAGCACTATCTCGACGCCGTGTCCGAGCTGCGACGCGCCGGCATCGCCGCCGAACTCTATCTCGGCCGGGCGGGGATGAAGGCGCAGATGAAATACGCCGACCGGCGCGGCGCGCCGGCGGTGGTCATCCTCGGCGGCGACGAAATCGCCGCCGGTCAGGTGACGATCAAGGACCTCGACGCCGGCCGGGCCCTCGCCGCGGGGATCGCCGACAACGACGCCTGGAAGGCCGAGCGTCCCGGCCAGGTTGTGGCGGCCCGCGGCGACCTCCTGTCTATCGTCCGGCGGATCGTCGGTCGCCCGGACACGGATGCGTGAGTTATCATTGATAACACATGAAATTTGCCAGTTTCGGCTGCGACTTCATTGACTTGGCGGACGGTTTGTCGTCATAGTTTCGTCACTCGAAAGCCGCCGCGCTTCGGCGCGGCCAATCTTTCGGAGGCGTTTCGGGGAGGAAACGTCCGCTCCGTAGAGAGCGAGAGAAGCCCGCCGCGACGTATCCCCCGCGGCGGGCTTTTTCGTGCCTGAAGGAGGATCTCTGTGATCTATCTGGTCGTAAAGGCGCTGCTGTCCGGCGTCATCATCGCGATCGTATCCGAGATCGCCAAGCGCAGCCCCGGGTTCGCCGCCCTCGTCGCCTCGCTGCCGTTGGTGTCGGTCCTCGGCATGATATGGCTTTGGCGCGACACCTCCGACCCGGACCGCATGGCGGCGCACGCGGGCGCGACCTTCTGGTATGTGCTGCCGTCTCTGCCAATGTTCCTGCTGATCCCGTTCCTGTTGAAGCGGGGCGTGGCCTTTTATCCGGCGCTGGCCGCGGGCTGCGCCCTGACCGTGGTCCTCTATCTGGCGATGGTCTGGGTCGCGCCGAAATTCGGCCTTTCGCTCTGAGCCCGCCGGCCGCGCAATGAAAAGGGCCGGAGCGTCGCCGCTCCGGCCCTTCCCTGTTCGATGCGGCGCCGCCTACCAGATGCGGACGCGGTCTTCCGGAGCGAGGTAGTATTTCGAGCCCGGCTGGACGTCGAAGGCTTCG
>JAXHTU010000026.1:0-33304 GCA_034189955.1 Pseudomonadota bacterium
TCGACGGCCAGGGCAATTTCGGCAACATCGACGGCGATAACGCCGCGGCCATGCGCTACACCGAGTGCAAGCTGACCGCCGCCGCCGTCCTGCTGATGGAGGGCATCGACCAGGACTCGGTGGACTTCAAGGCGACCTACGACGACCAGGACGAGGAGCCGGTCGTCCTTCCGGCCGGCTTCCCCAACCTTCTCGCCAACGGTTCGTCGGGCATCGCCGTCGGCATGGCCACCTCGATCCCGCCGCACAACGTCGGCGAGCTGATCGACGCCTGCCATCTGCTGCTCGAACGCCCGGACGCGACCACGGAGGAACTGGTCGGCATCGTCCCCGGCCCGGACTTCCCGACCGGCGGCGTCGCCGTCGAGGGCCACGCCTCCCTCCTCGACGCCTATGAGACCGGCCGTGGCGGCGTCCGCCTGCGCGCCCGCTGGGAGACCGAGGATCTCGGCCGCGGCGTCTGGCGCATCGTCGTCACCGAAATGCCCTATCAGGTGCAGAAGTCGAAGCTGATCGCCGACCTCGCCGACCTGATCGAACTCAAGAAGGCGCCGCTTCTGGGCGACGTCCGCGACGAGTCGGCCGAGGACATCCGCCTGGTCATCGAGCCCAAGTCGCGCACGGTCGAACCCGAGGTGCTGATGGAGAGCCTGTTCAAGCTCTCCGACCTCGAGGTCCGCTTCCCCATCAACATGAACGTGCTGGACGCCACGGGCACGCCGCGCGTCATGGGGCTGAAGGCCTGTCTGCAGGCCTTCCTCGATCACCGGCGCGAGGTTCTGGTCCGCCGCGCCGGCTGGCGCATCGACCGGGTCGAGAAGCGGCTGCACCTGCTGGAAGGGCTGCGGATCGTCTTCCTCAACCTCGACGAGGTCATCCGCATCGTCCGCGAAGAGGAACAGCCCAAGGCCGTCCTGATCGCCCGCTTCGGCCTGTCGGAGCTCCAGGCCGACTTCATCCTCGACACCCGTCTGCGCCAGCTGGCGCGGATCGAGGAGATGACGATCGAGAACGAATACAAGGCGCTGGCCGACGAACTTGCGGCGCTGCAGTCGCTGTCGTCCTCGCCCGCCAAACAGTGGAAACAGGTCGGCAAGGACCTCGAGGCCGTGCGCAAGGCGCTGGTCTCGCCGCGCCGCACCACCATCGCCGAGGCGGTGGACTCCTCGGCCTTCGCCTCGATCGAGGCCTTCATCCCGCGCGAGGCCATCACCGTCATCCTGTCGGAACGCGGCTGGATCCGGGCGGCGAAAGGCAAGGTCGAGGATCCGTCCGAGCTCAAATTCAAGGAGGGCGACAGCCTCGCCTTCCTCGTGCCCGGCTATACGACCGACAAGCTGCTGGTCGCCGCCTCCGACGGTCGCATCTTCACCGTCGGAGCCGACAAGCTGGCTTCGGGGCGCGGCCACGGCGAACCGCTGCGGCTGATGATCGAGCTCGACGAGAAGGCCGAGATCGTCAATCTGCTGATGCACCAGCCGGGCGGCAAGCTGCTGATCGCCTCGAAGGCCGGCTACGGCTTCATTGCCCCCGAGGACGAACTGCTGGCCCAGAAGCGCGGCGGCAAACAGGTGCTGAACGGCGAGATGCTGGCCGCCCTGCGCGTCACCGGCGACCACGTCGCGACCATCGGCGACAACATCAAGGCCCTGATCTTCCCGCTCGCCGAACTGCCCGAGATGGGCCGCGGCAAGGGGGTCAAGCTGCAGAGCTACAAACAGGGCGGCCTCGCCGACGTCGCGGTGTTCGACAGCGCCCACGGCCCCGAATGGGTCGACGGCGGCGCCCGTCGCCGCAACTGGCCCGACTGGAAGGACTGGCTCGGCAAACGCGCCGGGGCAGGGCGGCAGGGGCCGCGGGGGCTGAGGAAGTTCAGATGACATCGGCGCCGCCCCCTCCGTCTCGCCGGCTTCGCCGTCGAGCCACCTCCCCACTTCGTGGAGAGGTGAGGGGTCAGATCACCTCCCCATCTCCGATGGGGAGGGGGACCGCCCGAAGGGCGGTGGAGGGGGCGGCCCGGACCTCGGCCGATGCGCCGGAGGGATTGCGCCGATTTCACTATCGAGCGTCGTCCCGGCGCCCGATAATCCCTGAACGGTCGATCATCGACCGAGGTTGGAGACCGCCATGCTGACCACCCTGATCGTCATCGCCGTCATCGTCGCCGTCGTTCTGTTCGTCGTCGTCGGCGCCTACAACAAGCTGGTCGCCCTCGATCAGCGCGCCGACCAGTCGTTCGCCGACATCGACGTTCAGCTGAAGCAGCGCCAGGACCTGATCCCCAATCTGGTCGAGACGGTGAAGGGCTACGCCACGCACGAGCGCGGCACGCTGGACGCCGTCACCCAGGCCCGGGCCGCCGCCGCCGGCGCGACCTCCGTCAACGACAAGGTCCAGGCCGAGAACATGCTGACCGCCTCGCTGGGCCGCCTGTTCGCCGTCGCCGAGGCCTATCCCGACCTCAAGGCCAACACCAACTACCTCGAGCTGCAGCGCGAGCTGTCGGACATCGAGAACAAGCTGGCCGCCGCCCGCCGCTTCTTCAACAACGCCGTCAGCGAGTTCAACGCCGTCCGCCGCCAGTTCCCGACCGTCCTGTTCGCCGGCATGGTCGGCTTCGGCGCCGACAAGCCCTTCTTCGACGTCGGCGAGGGCGACCGCGCCGCCATGACCGCGGCGCCGCCCAAGGTCAGCTTCACGGCGTAAGGGACTGAATTGATGGCCGCTGTCGGTCTTCAGACCCACATCTGGGCGAACAACACCCGCTCGATCCTGCTGCTTGCCGGCTTCCCGGTTCTGATGGTCGGCATCATCTACGGCGTCCAGCTCATCCTGATGGGCCTCGGCTTTCTGCCGGGAACGGGCCGGGGGCTCGGCGACGACATGGCCCTCGCCGCCTCCTGGCTGGGGGGAACCATACCCCTCGCCCTCGGCGTCGCCGCCGTCTGGTTCGCCATCTCGTATTTCGGCAGCCAGGCCATGATCGACATGATGACCGGGGCGCGGAAGGTTGAGCGGAAGTCTGAGCCCGACCTCTACAACCTGCTGGAAAACCTCGCCATCTCGCGAGGTCTGCGCACCCCGACCCTGCGCGTGATCGACAACGACAGCCTCAACGCCTACGCCACCGGCCTGCACGAGGGCCAGTACAGCGTCACCGTCACCCGCGGCCTGGTGAACACCCTGACCCGCGACGAGCTCGAGGCCGTGCTGGCCCACGAGCTGACCCACGTCATCAACAAGGACGTGCGGACCATGGTGATCGCCTCGATCTTCGCGGGCATCATCAGCGTCATCGCCGAAATGGTGTTCCGCGGCCTCATCTATTCCCGTGGCGGCGGGCGCAAGGACAACAAGAACGCGGGCCCGTTGATCCTGATCGGCATCGCCTTCGCTGTCGTCGGCTTCGCCCTCGCCATCGTCATCCGTATGATGCTCTCGCGGACCCGCGAATATGTCGCCGACGCCGGCGCCGTCGAACTGACCAAGAACCCCGACGCCATGATCTCGGCCCTGCGCAAGGTCGAGGGCCGCTCCTCGCTCAAGGGCCCCGACGAGCTGCAGCAGCTGTTCCTCGACAACCAGCCGGACGGCGTCGGCCTCGAAGGTCTGTTCGCCACCCATCCCTCGATCCAGAAGCGGGTCGACGCCCTGGTCAGGTTCGGCGGCGGGGTCGATCCGGGGCCGTGGGCGGGCGAGGCGCTCGCCCCGCCCGGTTACGAGACGTCGGTGCCCGCCGCCGGCTGATCGACCAGCCGCTCCCAGCCGCGCCGGGTCAGCTGCTCCAGCGGGCGGAACCCGGCCTTGTAGTCCATCTTCTTCGACCCCCGGACCCAATAGCCCAGATAGACGAACGGCAGCCCGACCATCGCCGCCTGGCGGATATGATCCAGAATGGCGAACCGCCCCAGGCTGCGCCCCTCCAGCGCCGGATCGAAGAAGCTGTAGACCATCGACAGCCCGTCCGAGAGCAGGTCGGTCAGGCAGACCCCGACCAGATCCCCCGGTCCGCCGTCGGGCGACGGCAGGCGATACTCGATCAGATGGGTGCGCACCGCCGTATCCTCGACCATGGCGACATAGTCCGGCCAGCCCATGGCGCTCATGCCGCCGCCCGCATGGCGTCCCTGCAGATAGCGCCGCAGCAGCTCGAACTGCTCCATCGTCGCCTCGGCCTCGACCAGATCGCGGGTCAGGTCGCCGTTGCGTTTCAGCACCTTGCGCTCGGACCGCGAGAACAGGAACTCGGGCACGGGCAGCCGCACCGAGACGCAGGCGTCGCAACCCTCGCAGGCCGGGCGATAGGCGATGTTCTGGCTGCGCCGGAAGCCGGCCTGCGTCAGCTCGTCATTGACGTGCGCCCCCTCGCTGAAGGGCAGGTTGGCGAACACCTTCCGCTCCGTCTGCCCCGGCAGATAGGGGCAGGGGGCGACCGAGGTCATGTAGAAGCGAAGCTGACGCGTGGGGACGAACTGGGTCACGGGGGACAGCTCCCTCCCCAATTCCGACGACAATTTGGCGAGAGCTTCGACATGGGACGATCTGGCCCTCCACGGGGCCGCGCCGCAAGCCTCTTCACCCGACGCATGAGCGACGGGCCGCCGGTCACAGGCTGGTGTCCGTCGGCAGCACCGGCGCCTCGCGCAGCAGCACGATGGCGATCCGCCGGTTGCCGGCCAGCGACGGGTCGTCGGGGTACAGCGGATCCGAGCCCGCCTTGCCCGCGACCTGATAGACCCGGTCGGCGTCGACGCCGGCGGCCTGCAGCACCAGCCGCGAGGCGTTGGCCCGCTCCGAGGACAGGCTCCAGTCGTTCGGCCCGCTCGCCCGGTTCGACCCCGCCGCCGCCGAGGTGTGGCCGGTCACCGAGATGCGGTTGGGCAGCTGGTTGATGACCCTCGACACGGCTCGCAGCAGCAGCTGGGCGCGCGCGTTCGGGCGGGCCGAGTTCTGCTCGAACATCGACCGGCCTTCCTGATCGACCAGCTGGATGCGCAGGCCTTCGGGAGTCTGGTCGATGATCAGCTGTTTCGACAGCTCCGCCAGCTCGGGCATCGACTGCATCGCCTGCCGCAGGGATTCCGCCGCCGAGGAGAACTCGGCCGCCTCGCGCCGGGCGATCTCGTCGCGCAGCGCCGCTTCGCTGGCCGCGGCGAGGTTCTGGCTCTGGCCCGCGTCCTGCGGCGCGTCGGGCGGGGCTTCCGGCGCCAGCTCGCTGATGATGGACTGCGAACCCGCCCCTTTGGAGCCGTCGTCGCCCAGCGAGGTCCCGCCCAGGATGCCGCCCGATCCCGAGGTCGTCGCCGAGACGCTGGCCGGGGCGAAATACTCGGCGATCCCCCGCTTCTGCTCCGGATCGGTCGTGTTGATCAGCCACATCAGCAGGAAGAAGGCCATCATGGCGGTGACGAAGTCGGCGTAGGCCACCTTCCACGCGCCGCCGTGGTGGCCGCCGCCGACGACCTTCTTGACCTTCTTGATGAGGACCGGACGATCGCTCATGGACATCAGGGGGACTCGCCACACTTCCAGGTTCGCCCAGAGTCGGCGGTGGGCGTTAAGAACCCGTTTGCGATAATCTCTCGTCGCAGCCTCGCGGGTGTGACGCCGTGGCGGCCGCGGCGGCGATTCCGACCTTGCCGGGCGTCGGACCCTCGCCTAGTCGTGCCTTGTGACCAGTCCCACCGCTCCCGACGCGTTCGACATTCCCGCCTATCGACGGGCGCTCGGCGGGTTCGCGACCGGCGTCTGCGTGATCACGGCCCACACCGACGAGGGCCCGTTCGGCATCACAGTCAACTCCTTCACCTCGGTTTCGCTGCAGCCCCCCTTGATCCTTTGGTGCCTCGATCGCGCGTCCTGGCGGCATGACGCCTTCGCCAGCGCCGACCGGTTCGCCGTCCACATGCTGCCGGTCGAGGACCGCGAGATGTCGGATCGTTTCGCCTGGGGCGTCTGCCGCCTGTCGGAGGAAGAGTTCGACAGCTCCAGCCCCGAGCCGCCGCGCCTCAAGAACGCCCTGACGCGCCTGGACTGCCTTGCCCGCGAGCGCATCGTCATGGGCGACCATCTGACCATCGTCGGCGAGGTCCAGGGGTTCGAAACCCGCCCCGGCGACGCCCTGACCTACTACCGCGGCCGCTACGGCGCCGCGGCCGAACCGCGGGACTGAGGACAACGGCATGAAGATCGGCTTCGCAGGCCTCGGCGTCATGGGCGGGCCGATGGCGCGCCATCTGGTCGAGGCCGGTCACGATGTCGCCGGGTTCAACCGCTCGCCGGACAAGGCCCGCGCCTGGGCCGAGGCGACCGGCGGCCGGTTCGCCGCGACCGTGGCGGAGGCCGCCGCCGGCGCGGAGCTGTTCGTCCTGTGTGTCGGCAACGACGACGACGTGCGCGAGGTCGTCGCCGCCGCCCTGCCGTCGCTGATGACCGGCGCCGTCATCGTCGATCACACCACCACTTCGGCCCGGGTCGCCCGCGAGATGGCCGATCAGGCGGCGGGGCAGGGGGCCGTCTTCATCGACGCTCCCGTCTCCGGCGGTCAGGCGGGCGCGGAGGCCGGCCAGCTCAGCGTCATGGCCGGGGGCGACGCCGACGCGCTGGCCCGGGTCGAACCCGTCCTCATGCATTACGCCAGGGCGGTGAAGCCGATGGGACCGTCGGGCGCCGGTCAGCTGACCAAGATGGTCAACCAGATCGCCATCGCCGGCGTGGTCCAGGGGCTCGCCGAGGCCATCCATTTCGCTCAGTCAGCCGGGCTCGACACCGACGCCGTCTATGAGGCGATCTCCAAGGGCGCGGCCCAGTCGTGGCAGATGGACAACCGCTGGAAGACGGCCGCCGCCGGCCAGTTCGACTTCGGCTTCGCGGTCGACTGGATGCGCAAGGATCTGGGTCTGGTTCTGGACGAGGCCCGCGCGAACGGAGCCCGCCTTGACGTGGTCGCCCTCGTCGACGGCTTCTATGCCGAAGTCCAGGCCATGGGTGGATCGCGCTGGGACACCTCCAGCCTCGCGGCCCGGCTTCAGCGCCGCTGAACCGGTCGGGCCAAACAACCCACGGATCGAATCTTTCAGTGGCGGAAAACCGCGCCTCGCGTTAACCTTTGCTTAAGGAGTGCGCGCGGGGGAATTTGGGGGGCTCGGTTCGCGGTCAGGTTCAACCCCGACGCGAAACCTCTTGCCGCCGGCTTTCGACCGCGCCGACTGTGGATCGAATCTGGGGGCAGACCATGTACACGCGCATCAACACCGGTTCGAGGCTCGCCCGGGTGGCGGTCCTCGTGGACCATCTGGCGTCGGCCCTGATCGCTGAGCGACTTCCCCGAACGCAGGCGGACGCCGCCCGGGCGCAGATCGACGAAATGGTGGCGCTTCTCGCGGGGCGGAAGGATGCGGACGCCCGCGCGCTCGCATCCGCCCTTCGAAGGCTCTCGAACCAGCTGACACAGGTCGATGGCCGTCGCCGGGCGCGCAAGTCCGACGAAGTCCGCAACCGCCGGCTGCTTCGGGCGCTGCGCCGGATCGCCCTGATCCTGGCGACCAGCGCGGCGGTGTCCGCGCCGTTCGCGGCGGCGGCGGCCGTGCCGATCGCGGAGGCGCCCCCCGCCGTCGTGATGGCGATCCCCGTTCTCGCCGTCGGCGACCCGGTGCTCAACCCCGCCACCGGGTTGAACGAAGAGGTGGTCGAGGTCATCAGTCCGGCTGTCGTTCGCACCAACCTGGGCAATTTCATCCTGCTCGCCACGACCGTGGGCGACGTCTTCTCCGACCCGGAGACCGGGGAATCCTATGAGGTCACGGCCGTTGTCCTCAACGGGTCGGGCAATCCCGTCACCGTCACGGTCGAGGACAGCGGCGGCGCCGCGACCGTGCTCGGCGTGGTGACCGATCAGTCCGGACAGATTGCGGGGGTGACCCCCGATCCGGACGGACCGGACGGTTCGGGCGCCAGCGACTTCGTCTTCCCGACCGCTGGGGGCGACGTCAATAATTTCGATCGGGCCCGCCGCGGCGACGACGGCGGCGACGGCTCCGACGGCGGCGGGGTCAGGATCTGCGTCCCCGTGCTGGGCTGCGCCACCATCGGGTTTTCCCCCAGCAACGGCGGCAACGGCGCCACCGGACCGACGGTCAACGAGGTCGTCGACAGCGCCTGGGGCGATATCCAGACCGTTTCGGCAGGCTTGCCGGGCATTGTCGTGTCCAGCGTCGGCGGCAATGGCGGTCAGGGCGGTGACGGCTACGGGATCGACATACCGGGCGCGCGCGGCGGCCAGGCCGGCGAGGGCGGCCCGGTCACCCTCGACGCTTCGGTGACGGTCACCACGACCGGTTCCGGGTCCCACGGCATCTTCGCCCAGAGCCGTAGCGGCCGCGGCGGGAACGGCGGCACGGGCTACATCGCCAGCGGCGGCGGCGGCGGCGGCACGTCCGGCCAGGGCGGGACGGTTCATGTCACCCATTCGGGCCAGATCTCCACGTCGGGCGACGGGGCCATGGGCATTCTGGCCCAGAGCCTGGGCGGCGCGGCCGGCGGCGGCGGCGACAGCTACGGCATCATCGGCGACGGCGGCGGCGGCAGCTCCGGCGGCAACGGCGGCAGCGTCACCGTCGACCACAGCGGCGTCATCGAGACCGCCGGCGGCACCGCCCACGGCGTCCTCGCCCAGTCCATCGGCGGCTCGGGCGGCAACGCCGGCAATTCCGGCGGCATCGTCACCTTCGGCGACTCCGGCGACGCCGGAGGCAATGGCGGATCGGCCTCGATCATCGCCCGCGCCGGCTCCAGCACCCTGACGACCGGCGAGGGCTCCCACGGCCTGTTCGCCCAGTCGGTGGGCGGCGGCGGCGGCAACGGCGGCAACGCCGGCGGCCTGGTCACGCTCGGATCCGGCGGCGGATCGGGCGGCACGGGCGGATCGGCGACCATCCAGCTGGAGACCGGCGGCGTGGTCGGCACCAGCGGCGACTACTCCTTTGGCCTGTTCGCCCAGTCGGTCGGCGGCGGCGGCGGCGATTCCGGCTCTTCGGGCGGTCTGGTCACCCTCGGCGCGTCCGGCGATGCGGGCGGCGCCGGCGGCGCGGTGCAGATCACCACCGGCGGCGACGTCACCACCGACGGCCTCGACTCGCGCGGCGTGTTCGCCCAGTCCGTGGGCGGCGGCGGCGGCGCGGCGCGCGGGGTCGGCGGCGTCGTCTCCCTCGGCGGCGGCGGCGCGGCCGGCGGCGCGGGCGGCGCGGTCACCGTGACGGCGACGGACTCCAGCTCCGTGATCACCGGCGGCGACGGCAGCGACGGCCTGTTCGCCCAGTCGGTGGGCGGCGGCGGCGGGTCGGGATCCAGCTCCGGCGGCGTGGTGTCCCTGGGCGGCACGGGCGGCGGCGGCGGGGCCGGCGGCGCGGTCTCGGTCACCCACGGCGGCGAGATTGAAACCGGCGGGCTGAATTCGCGCGGCATCTTCGCCCAGTCGGTCGGCGGCGGCGGCGGTTCCGGCGGCCATAGCGGCGGTCTCGTTTCGATCGGCGGCTCCGGCGGCGCGGCCAGCCATGGCGGCGACGTGGGCGTGATCAACACCGGCTCGATCACCACCGCCGGGAATCTGTCCAGCGCCATCCAGGCCCAGTCGATCGGCGGCGGCGGCGGAGACGGCGGCACCACCGGGGGGGTCTTTCTGACCATCGGCGGCAGCGGCGGCAGCGGCGGCGGCGGTTCCGGAAGCGTCACGGTCGAGCACAGCGGCGGCCTGTTCACCAGCGGCGACGATTCCCATGGCATCTTCGCCCAGGCCGTGGGTGGCGGCGGCGGCAATGGCGGCGCGAGCGTCTCGGTCAGCGCCTTCGCCGGCGCGGCTGTCGGCGGCGCGGGAGGCAATGGCGGGGCCGGGGGCGTCGTCAACGTCAATCTCACCCAAAGCCTGGTCAATATCGGCGGAACGCCGACCCTGATCGATCCGCTGATCGTCACCCGGGGCGACCGGGCGCGCGGCGTCTTCGCCCAGTCGGTCGGCGGCGGCGGCGGCAACGGCGGCTTCGCCGCCCAGGTTTCGGCCGGCTACGGCATCGGCGCCAGCATCGCCATCGGCGGCTCCGCGGGCCTGGGCGGCGTCGGCGGCGAGGTCAATCTGAACGGCGACGCCGTCATCCTCACCGAAGGCGACTTCGCCCAGGGCGTCTTCGCCCAGAGCGTGGGCGGCGGCGGCGGCAACGGCGGCTTCGCGACGGCCTTCTCCTTCGCGGCCGGCGAAACGGCGGCGGCGGCCTTCTCGGTCGGGGTCGGTGGCAGCGGCGGCACGGGCGGCCAGGGGGGACTGGTCGAGGTCGGCTCGGGCGGCGCCATCGAGACCCGCGGCGACTTTTCCACGGGCTTCATCACCCAGTCGGTGGGCGGGGGCGGCGGCAACGGCGGCTTCTCGGTCTCGTTCGCCGGGTCGGGCGCCGGCGTGGCCTCCGCGGCGGCGGCCGTGGGCGTCGGCGGCTCGGGCGGCTCCGGCGGCGTCGGCGGGACGGTCGACGCCCTGTTCGACGGCACGATTCTGACCGGCGGCGACGATTCCCGCGCGGCCCTGATCCAGTCCGTGGGCGGCGGCGGCGGCAACGGCGGCTTCAACATCGCCGGCGCCGTGTCGATTTCGGGGGTCGCCGGCGTGGCGGCGGCCGTGGGCGTCGGCGGCGCGGCGGGCGACGGCGGCGCGGGCGGAACGGTCACGGGCCGGGTGGGCGGCGCGGTGCAGACCGGCGGCGATCGTTCGACGGGCGTCACCGTCCAGTCGGTCGGCGGCGGCGGCGGCTCGGGCGGGTTCAATATTTCCGGCTCAATCGGCGGCGGCGGCAACGTCGGCGGCGCGGTGTCCGTGGGCATCGGCGGCGCCGGCGGCGGCGGCGGGGCCGGCGGGGACGTCACCGGCTCCTCCGGCTCGACGATCCTGACCACCGGCGACCAGTCCGGCGGCCTGCTGGTCCAGAGCGTGGGCGGCGGCGGCGGCGACGGGGGCTTCAATGTCGCCGGCTCGATCGGCGGATCCGGAACGGTCGGCGCCGCCCTGTCGGTCGGCGTCGGCGGGGCCGGCGGCGGCGGCGGCGGCGGCGGGACGGTGATCGGCCACGCCGAGGGCGTGGTTCAGACCGCGGGCGACCAGGCCACGGCCGTGACGGTGCAGAGCATCGGCGGCGGCGGCGGCTCCGGCGCCTTCAACGTGTCCGGCAGCATCGGCGGCGGCGGCACGGTGGGCGCGGGCCTGTCCGTCGGCGTCGGCGGCGCGGGCGGCGGCGGCGGCGACGGCGGGGCGGTCACCGCCTCGGCGGTCGGCGTCAGCACCAGCGGCGACCAGTCCGGTGGCTTCCTCGCCCAGAGCGTGGGCGGCGGCGGCGGCAACGGCGGCTTTGACATCACGGGCTCGATCGGCGGCGGCGGCACGGTGGGGGCCGGCGTCTCGGTCGGGATCGGCGGGTCCGGCGGCGGCGGCGGTCTCGGCGGCTCTGTCGGCGCGACGGTCACGGGCGACGCCATCACCGTCGGTGACGAGGCGGACGCCATCGTCGCCCAGAGCATCGGCGGCGGCGGCGGCAACGGCGGCTTCACCGTGGCCGGTTCGATCGGCGCCAGCGGCGGCGCCGCCGGCGCGGTCAGCGTCGGCATCGGCGGTTCGGGCGGCCTGGGCGGTGAATCGGGACAGGTCACGCTCGACGTCATCGGCGCGGCCGGGACGGCGGGCCTGAACAGCGACGCCATCGTCGCCCAATCGATCGGCGGCGGCGGCGGCAATGGCGGTTTCGCCGTGGCCGGCAACATCGCCGGCGCGGCCGGCGGGGCCGGCACGGTCGGGATCGGAGTCGGCGGCTTCGGCGGCGGCGGCGGGGACGCCGGCGGCGCCACTCTGCGCGTCAACACCGGCGTGGCTGACGCCGGCGACGCCCTGCTGGCGGCCCAGACCACCGGGGACGGCGCGCGCGCCATCATGGCCCAGAGCGTGGGCGGCGGCGGCGGCAACGGCTCCTTCTCGGTCACGGGCGGAATATCAGGGGCCAAGGGCGCCGCGGGCAACGTCGGCGTCGGGATCGGCGGCGGCGGCGGCGACGGCGGCGACGGCGGCGTGGTCATCGCCGACGTCAACGGCGATGTCCTGACGACCGGGCACGACGCCACCGGCATCTTCGCGCAAAGCCTCGGCGGCGGCGGCGGCAACGGCGGCTTCACGGTCGCTGGCGGCATTTCGGGGTCCAAGGGCGGCGCCGGAAACCTGATGGTCGGCGTCGGCGGCTTTGGCGGCGGCGGCGGCGATGGCGGAACCGTCAGCGGTCTGGTGACCTCGGACGTCACCACCCTGGGCGACCGGTCCACGGCCGTGACCTACCAGTCGGTCGGCGGCGGCGGCGGCAACGGCGGCTTCACGGTCTCGGGCGGCATCGCCGGAAGCGCGGGCGGTTCCGGCTCGGTCAGCCTCGGCGTGGGCGGCGGCGGCGGCGACGGCGGGGCCGGCGGCGAGGTCGACGTCGACATCACCGGCCTGATCCAGACGGCCGGCGACAGCAGCGACGGCGTCCTGGCGCAGAGCGTCGGCGGCGGCGGCGGCAATGGCGCATTCGCCATCACCGGCAATGTGGCCTTCTCGGCCGCGGGCGCGGGCACGCTCGGCGTCGGCATCGGCGGCATGGGCGGCGGCGGCGGCGATTCCGCAGCGGTCACGCTGAAACTCAATGATGGCGTACTGGATCCCGCCGACACCCTGATCGCGGCCCTGACGACTGGCGATGGCTCGCGCGCCGTGGTCGCCCAGTCGATTGGCGGCGGCGGCGGCAACGGCGGCTTCTCCATCACCGCGGGCCTGTCGCTGGCCAAGGGTGCGGCCGGCAACCTCGGCGTCGGCATCGGCGGCGGCGGCGGCGACGGCGGCGCGTCCGGCGATGTGTCGGGTGAGATCACCGGCGATGTGCGCACCGGCGGCGACGACGCCTCGGCCGTCCTCGTGCAAAGCGTCGGCGGCGGCGGCGGCAACGGCGGCTTCAACATCACCGGCGGCCTGACCGGGGCCAAGGCTGCGGCTGGCAATCTGATGGTCGGCGTCGGCGGATTTGGCGGGCTCGGCGGCGATGCCGGCGACGTCAGCGGCGGCGTCGAGGGGGACATCCTGACCCTGGGCGACCGGTCGTTCGGCATGACCTACCAGAGCCTTGGCGGCGGCGGCGGCAATGGCGCCTTCAACATCACGGGCGGGGTCAGCCTGTCGATCGCCAGCGGCGCGGCCGGCAATCTCGGAGTGGGCGTCGGCGGCTTCGGCGGCGACGGCGGCGACTCCGGGGACGTCGACGCCTACCTCACCGGCGACATCGACACCTTCGGGCGCGAGTCCTACGGCGCCCTGCTGCAGAGCGTCGGCGGCGGCGGCGGCAATGGCGGCTTCAACATCACCGGCGGCCTCAGCGCCTCGACCGGCGGCAGCGGCACGCTGGGCTTCGGCCTCGGCGGCTTCGGCGGCGGCGGCGGCGATGCGGGCGCGGTCACCGGCGTGCTCATGGGCGATGTCACCACCTCCGGCGACGACTCCTACGGCGCCATGCTGCAGAGCCTGGGCGGCGCGGGCGGCAATGGCGGCCTGAATGTCACCGGAGCGGCGGCCTTCGCCGTCAACAACAGCGCCGCGGCCGCCATCGGCATCGGCATCGGCGGCTTCGCGGGCGGCGGCGGCGACGCCAGCGCCGTCGACGCCACGGTGACCGGCCAGTATTCGACGACCGGCGACAATTCGGATGCGGTCATCGCCCAAAGCCTGGGCGGCGGCGGCGGCAACGGCGGCCTGAACGTGACGGGCGCCCTGTCGCTCAGCACCGGGACCGCCGGAACCGGCTCGATCGGGATCGGCGGCTTCGGCGGTGTCGGCGGCGACGCCGGCGACGTCTCCCTGGTCCGCACCGGCGACACCGCGACCGACGGCCTGAACTCCGACGGCGTCATGGCCCAGAGCGTGGGCGGCGGCGGCGGCAATGGCGGGATCAATGTGTCTGGCGGCCTGACGGCTTCGTCGGGCGGTACCGCCGGCTCGCTGGGCTTCGGCCTCGGCGGCTTCGGCGGCGGCGGCGGCGACGCGGGTGACGTGACGGCGGTCGTGACCGGCAATGTCCATGCCCGCGGCGCGGGGCCGGTGGTGCTGATCCCGGCGGTCTCGCAAACCACCATCCTGCCGGACTCGATCGTCGGCATCGTCGACCAGATCGTCCCCGGTGCCTTCGAAACCATCGAACGGCCGGCCTATGAATCCATGGCCGACGGCTCGCACGGCGTCGTCGCCCAGAGCGTCGGCGGCGGCGGCGGCTCGGGCGGCCTGAACGTCACCGGCCAGGTCTCGCTGGTCGTGCCGGGCGGTTCGCACGCCTCGCGCTCGGTCTCGATCGGCGTCGGCGGCTTCGGCGGGTCCGGCGGCGACGCGGGCCATGTCGATCTCACCGTCCAGGCGCCCGGCGCCGACCGGGTGCAGGTCAGCGCCATCGGCGACGATCGCTCGGCGGTGATCGCCCAGTCGGTCGGCGGCGGCGGCGGCGTCGGCGGCATCAACATCTCCGGCGGCCTGGCCATGGACGGCGTGCTGACCGCCGGCGTGGGCGGATTCGGCGGGGCCGGCGGCGTGGGCCGCGACGTCCATGCCGATGTCGACGCCGACCTGTTCGCCACCGGCGCCCGGTCGCGCGGCATGATGGTTCAGTCCGTCGGCGGCGGCGGCGGCTCCGGCGCCATCAACATTTCGGGCGGGGTCAGCGGCGACCCGGCCGGTCAGGAGCCTTCCCTGACCTTCGGCCTCGGCGGCTTCGGCGGCGCGGGCAATATCAGCGGCGACGTGACGGCCCGTCAGAACGGCCAGATCCTGGTCCAGGGCTTCGAGTCGATCGGCCTGCTGGCCCAGAGCGTGGCGGGCGGCGGCGGCTCGGGCGGCCTGAACGTCTCGGCTGACGTCCACCTCGGACGCAGCGACAGCCGCGCCCATGGCGTGGCCATCGGGGTCGGGGTCGGCGGCTCCGGCGGCGACGGCGCGGACGCCGGCGACGTGTCGGTCGACAGTGTCGGCGATATCTTCATCAACGCCCAGGCCCGCTCCGGGGCCCTCCCGGGCGAAGATGCTTGGGAGTCCATTGAATACGCCGGCAACTCCGTGGGCCTGTTGGCCCAGAGCGTCGGCGGCGGCGGCGGGGTCGGCGGCATCAACATCACCGGGGTGGTCGCGCCCTTCGGCCAGCCGGCCTCGATCGGCGTCGGCGGTTCAGGCGGGTCCGGCGGTCACGGCGGCACGGTCGATGTCGTTCGCGGCTATGCGACGGTCGCCGGGATCGAGACGCCGACCTCGGGCCTGATCCGCACCTTCGGCGCCAACTCCGACGCCCTTGTGGCTCAGAGCATCGGCGGCGGCGGCGGCCGCGCCGGGATGAATTTCACCTTCGCCCTGACCGCCTCGACCCCGAACAACAACGCCCTTGCGGCGCTGATCACGGTAGGCGGCAGCGGCGCTGGCGCGGGCAGCGGCGACGATGTCTCCGTCCGCCACTACGGCGACCTTGTCACCGCAGGTTCCAACAGCGCCGGACTGGTGGCGCAGTCGGTGGGCGGCGGCGGCGGCGACGCCAACTTCAACATCGGTTTCGGCGTCCTGCGCAACGCCACGGCCCTCAACCTGGCCATCGGCGGCGACGTCGGCGCCGGCGGCTCGGGCGGCGACGTTTCGGTCGCCCATGTCGGCACGATCGTCACCTCGGGACGGGCATCCAACGGCGTCCGTGCGCAAAGCATCGGCGGCGGCGGCGGCAACACCGCCCTCGACATGGCGGTCGGCATCCTCGCCACCAATTCGCTCAGCGTCACGCTGGGACGGCAGGGCGGGACCGGCGGGACCGGCGGAAACGTCGATGTCGATGTCGACGGGATCATCGACACGAGCGGCGACGATTCCACCGCCGTGTTCGCCCAGTCCGTCGGCGGCGGCGGCGGGGCGAGCAGCGCGATCGTCGTCGGCGCCTCGGGCACCCGCAGTCCCAATACGGCCGATGCGGCCTCCTATGGCGGCTCGATCGCGGTGGGTCTCGACGGCGGCGTCGGCGCCACCAGCGGCGACGTTTCCGTCATCTCGGACGGCGACATCACCACCCGGGGCGACGACGCCCGCGGCATCCACGCCCAGTCGATCGGCGGCGGCGGCGGCACGGGCGGCAGCGCCGGCAATGTCATCTTCCGCGCTGCGGGTGCGGCCACCGTCTCGGTCGGCGGCACGGGCGGCGTCGGCGCCACCTCCGGCGAGGTCGAGGTCGACAACGCCGCGCAGATCGTGACCCTGGGCGCCCGGTCCGACGGGATACTGGCCCAGTCCATCGGCGGCGGCGGCGGTCTCGCCGGAAGCGCCCGGACCATCGCCATCCAGGTCGGGGGCGTGCCCTCCGGCACGACGACCCGGACCGCTTCCGTCAATGTCGGCGGAACGGGCGGTACCGGCGCGGTCGGCGACCTTGTCGATGTCGCCAACACCGGCGTCATCGCCACCCAGGGCGAGCTGTCGCACGGCATCCGCGCCCAGAGCATCGGCGGCGGCGGCGGAGTCGGCGGGGCGGCCATCAATTTCCGCGCCCAGGGCACGCGCAGCAATGACTCGTTCGACGTCAACATCGGCGGCTCGGGCGGGACCGGCGGCGCCGGCGGCGCGGTCAATGTGCTGAACGAGGGTCTGATCTACACCCAGGGCCGGGCGGCGACGGGCATCAGCGCCAACAGCATCGGCGGCGGCGGCGGCGACGCGGGCGTCGTGCTCGATGTGGTCGCCGGCGGCACCGGCGCCGACCAGCAAAGCCACCGGGTCGTCATGAACATCGGCGGTTCGGGCGGCTCGGGCGGTGTGGGCGGCGAGGTGACCGTCACCAACCACACCACCGGCCCGGCCGAGACCGGTCAGATCGTCACGCGCGGCGCGGACGCCTACGGCATCTTCGCCCAGAGCCTCGGCGGCGGCGGCGGCAATGGCTCGTCGATCATATCGATCACCGGTCTGCGCAGCGGATCCGACAGCTTCGTCGCGGGCCTGACGCTGGGCGGGTCCGGCGGTTCGGGCGACGCCGGCGGCCTGGTGACGGTGAACAACGACGGCCTCATCGACACCCACGGGGCTGGCGCCCACGGCATCCTGGCGCAGTCCATCGGCGGCGGCGGCGGCAATGGCGGGCTCGCCATCACCGCCGCCGGTCTGATCGGGGCGGCGAGCAGCACCCCGCTGATCACCATCGGCGGGACCGGCGGCGACGGCGGCGACAGCGATCGCGTGACGGTCAACAACTCCGGCCGCATCATCACGCGGGGCGCGGGCGCTCACGGTATCGTGGCGCAGTCGATCGGCGGCGGCGGCGGCAACGCCCAGATGGGCTTCAGCCTCGGCGGCGAAGCCGCGACCCTGGCCCTGTCGACGACGCTTTCGGCGCTGGTCGGCGTGCTCGGAGGCGGTTCCGGGGGCTCCGGGGGCGAGGTGGTCGTCAACCACTCCGGCGACATCACCGTGCTCGGCGACGGCTCGATGGCCATCAAGGCCGAAAGCATCAATGGCGGCGGCGGTACGCTGACGCTCGATTTCAGCGGCATCACCGGCCTGCCGGGCATCCCCTTCGTCGACATCCATGGCGATACGGTCACCGCCGATCCGCTGGTCGAGGCCCGCGCGGGAGGGGAGGGCGCCTCCAACATGAACGCCGGCTCGGTGACCGTGAACACCACCGGCACGCTCGGCGTCCTCGGCGCCAACGGAGTCGGCAACTTCAACCAGGCCGTGGGCGGCGGCGGCGGTTCGCTGATCATCAGGACCGTGCTGGCCGCTCCGGGCCCGGATCCGGTCGCGCCGATCGGGATCGACGCTGTTCTGGGCGGCGTCGACGGCGTCGACAACAACGGCGGCGACATCGACAGCCAGCACTCCGGCGACATCGTCACGACCGGACAGAACACGCCGGGCGCCCTGTTCCAGTCGATCGGCGGCGGCGGCGGTCGCGGCGTGATCGATGTCACCGTCCCGCAGGGCGCCTTGTCCGGCCCCGTCGAAGCCCGCATGGGCGGCGAGAACGGGCTCAACGAGGCCGGCGGCGCGGTCGCGCTCAGCCATATGGGCTCGATCACGACCACCGGCGGCTTCGCCCCGGGCGCGATCCTGCAAAGCATCGGCGGCGGCGGCGGCTCCTTCGGCATCAACCTGCGCGATGAAAACCCGGCGCCGGCGCCGGCGCCCGCTCCCGCATCCGATCCGGCCGCCGCGTTCGCGCCGGCGCTCCCGGCGGCCCCCGTCGCGGCCCCGGTGCTGGTCAGCCTGGGCGCCGATGGCGGAGCCGGCCTCGACGGCGGCCTCGTCAACGCCGTCTTCACCGGCGGCATCGACACGACGGGCGACAGCGCCATCGGCCTGATCGTCCAGTCGATCGGCGCCGGCGGCGGCGAGGCCCGTCTGTCGGGCGCGGTCGGGCCGGACATCACCCTCGGCGGCTTCAACGGCGCTTCCGGCGCCGGCGGCGCGGTCTCGCTGAGCAACACTGGCGAGGTCTTCACCGCCGGAGCGCGGGCCCACGGGGTCTTCCTCCAGTCGATCGGCGGCGGCGGCGGCGCCGTGTTCGGCGATTTCACGACCGCGACGCTCACGCTCAACGCGGACAACGCCGGCGATGGCGGCGCCATCGTCTTCGACCAGACAGGCGACATCAACGTCCTCGGCGACGGCGCCTTCGGGGTCGTCGCCCAGAGCCTCGGCGGCGGCGGCGGCTGGGTCGACGGCGTGTTCGCGGGCACGGCCGGCGGCGCGGGGCAGGGCGGGTCGATCGACCTCGACCTCGGCGGCCAGGTCTTCGCCGCCGGCGACGGCGGGGTGGCCATCCTCGCCCAGAGTCTGGGCGCGGGCGGCGGCGGCGATATCACGCTCGTGTCCGACGGCCTCGTCCGCGGCGGCGCCGGGAGCGGCGCGGGCGTCGTGTTCGACGGCGGCGACCAGAACCTGATCACGACCACGGGTTCGATCTCGGCGGTCTCCGGCTTGGCCATCCAGGCCGGCGAGGGCGACGAGCAGGTCGAGAACCAGGGCCTGGTCATCGGCAACATCGATCTGGGCGGCGGCGACAACGTCTTCCACAATGGCGTCGACGGCACGTTCATCGCCTTTGACACCATCGATCTGCGCGACCAGCCCGCCGCCCAAGGCGTGTTCGTCAACGACGGCGAGTTCCAGATGGGTCTGGGAGCGCCCGCCTTCCCGCTGGATCTCGCGGCGGGCGATGTCTTCGGCGACCTCGACGGCGCCGGCGATCCGGCGGCCAACCTGATCTACGGCGCGCGGGTCATCAACACGGTCGGACTGGACGGCGACTTCGTCCAGACGGCCGACGGCCATCTCGAATTCGACGTCGCCTTCGGCCCCTACGCCTCGGACCGGGTCGATGTCACCGGCGACGCCACGGTCGACGGGACCGGGGACATCACCCTGACCTGGCTCGAGAACAACGATGAGGTGACGCTCTTCGCGACCGGCGGGGCAGGGGCCGACAACGGGCTCGAAATCTCGGACACCCTGGCCCTGGACTACGGCGTCCGGGCCGACTCGGCCGGCGTGCATCTCGGCTTCGTCAGCGACTTCGGCCAGGACTTCCTGAACGAGAACGGCCGTTCGCTGGGCGGCAGCATCGACTCCGCCCTGATCGCCGGCGGATCCGGTGGCATCGGGCGGCTGGCGGCCCTTCTCGGCAACCTTCGCGTCGGGGACGAGGACATCTATTCCGCCATCTTCACCGAGCTGGACCCCAGCCCCCATCTGGAGCCGCTGCAGCTTCAATTCGCCGCCGCCAACAGCTTCTCGAACGATCTGTTCGGCTGCACGAACGTCGTCGTCCAGTCCGGCGATCAATGTGTGTGGAGCAGCCTCGAACTCACCCGCCGCGAGAGCGTGGAGAGCTTCGAGAATTTCGGCGCCACCAGCGACGGCGTCCGCCTGCGGGCCGGCTTCGAGCAGCCGGCGAGGGGGCTTTGGTCAGTCGCCGTGGCCGTCGGCTATGACGAGGTCGATGATATCCGGATCGACGATTTCCGGGCCTTCTCGGACGCCAAATCGCTGAACCTGGGTCTGGGCCTGCGTCGGACCGGGCCGGGCGGCCTGGAGACCGGCGTCTCGGCGTCGGGCGGATGGCAGTGGGTCGACACCAGTCGAAACATGAACATCTTCGGCCCCGCCACCGGCATCTCGTCGCCGGACAGCCGCTACGCGCAACTTTCGGCCCACATCGCCCGACAGCTGCGCCAGGGCGCCTTCTTCGCGCGGCCGGCGCTCCACACCTCGGTCACCGCCTTGCACGGGGACGGCTTTACCGAAACCGGGCTCGAGGGAAATGGCGTCGAGCGCGTCTCGGACACCCAGTACCTGGTGACCGCGAACCCGGAGCTGAAGTTTGGCTTCGTCTTCGCCGACACGCCGGGCGCCCAGGGCGTGCTGAGCTTCACCGTCGGCGGCGTGTTCCAGTCCGAGGACCGGATCGAGTCTCCGTTCCGCATGCTCGGCGCCAATCCGTTGTCGGAGACGGCGGTGATCAGTACGCCGCTGGACCGGGAAACCCTGCGGCTCCGGGCCGACTTCAGCATCGTCGCGGACAATGGCGTATCGATGCGGCTGCGCTATCAGAACGAGTCCGGCGACCGCACCGACAGCCACAGCGCCGGATTCGACCTGCGCTTCCGGTTCTAGGCGCCGGGTCATCGCCCAAGGCCCTGGTCGGGTCGGGCCGTACGTGACGTGCGGCCCGAACCGTCGGCGTTCTAAGGTCTCTTGTTTCGCATAATATATCTTAGGCGCACCACACATCGACGCGGGACCTCGCCATCCGGCCCGCCCCGGTCTAGGGATTTCGAGCAGACAAGGAGTGACCCATGGCGGGCCTGAAGGACAAGCGCGGCTTCATCGACAAGGACCGGCTCGATCTGTCGGAGCGCCAGGCCGTGGAATACTGGATGAAGCGTTGGGGCGTCACCCGCGACCAGATCGTCGCCGCCCATCGCAAGGCCGGCCGCATGGTCAAGGACATCGCCGCGGAGCTCGGCAAGAAGCGCTAGCCCCCCGCCGCGGTCAGGGCGCGTAGCGGACCGTCACCCTCACAGGTGCAGCACCCGCCCATAGGCGTCCAGCGAGGCTTCGTGCATGGCTTCGGACATGGTCGGATGCGGATAGACGATGCCGTGGATGTCCTCTTCCGTCGCCTCCATGGCGATGGCGGTGACGAAGCCCTGGATCATTTCGGTGACCTCGGCGCCGATCAGATGGGCCCCGATCAGGGCGCCGGTCTTCGCGTCGAAGATCACCTTGACGAAGCCCTCGATCTCGCCGGCGGCCACGGCCTTGCCGTTCACACGGAACGGGAAGCGGCCGATCCTGACCTCGCGCTTCGCCTCGCGGGCCCCCTGCTCGGTGATCCCGACCGAGGCCACCTGCGGCTGGGCGTAGGTGCAGCCGGCGATGGGCGAACTGACGTTGGGCGTCTTGTAGGCGGCGATGTGCTCGGCGGCGTGGATGCCCTCGTGCGAAGCCTTGTGCGCCAGCCACGGCGCGCCGGCGCAGTCGCCGATGGCGTACAGCCCCTTCACATTGGTCTGGCAGTGGTCGTCGATGGTGATGTGACCGCGGTCCATGTCGACGCCCAGCGCCTCCAGACCGATGCCGTCGGTGTTGGCGGTGATGCCGACGGCCGAGATGCAGACCTCGGCCTCGAGCGTCTCGGCCTTGCCGCCGGCCTCGATCGCGACCTGGACCCCCTTCCCGCCCTTGGACACCTTCGTGACCTTGCAGCCGGTGCGGAATTTCAGGCCGCGCTTCTCGAACGCCTTTCGGGCGGCCTTCGAGACCTCTTCGTCCTCGACCGGCATGATCCGGTCGACCGCTTCCACGATCGTAACATCGGCGCCCAGCGCCCTGTAGAAGCTGCCGAATTCCACGCCGATGGCGCCGGACCCGATCACCACGATGGACGCCGGCATCCGCTTCGGCGCCATGGCTTCGCGATAGGCCCAGATGCGGTCGCCGTCGGCCTCGAGCCCGATCTGCGGAATGGCCCTGGCCCGCGCCCCCACCGCCAGAATGACCGCCTTCGCCTCGACCGTACGGGCTCCGCCCGCCTTCAGGGCCACGACGACCTTGGGAGCCTGGGCGCCCTTCTCCAGCTTGGCCGTCCCCTCGATCACCTCGATCTTGTTCTTCTTCATCAGGAAGGCGACGCCCTTGTTCATGGTGGCGGCGACGCCCCTTGAACGCTGGATGATGGCGTCGAAGTCGAAGCCGGCGTTGTCGGCGGACAGGCCGTATTCCTTGAGGTGCGACAGGCTCTCGTACTTCTCGCCCGACTTCAGCAGGGCCTTGGTCGGGATACAGCCCCAGTTGAGGCAAATGCCGCCCAGACTCTCGCGCTCGACGATGGCCACCTTCTGGCCCAGCTGGCTGGCGCGGATGGCGGCGACATAGCCGCCGGGGCCCGAGCCGATGACGATGAGGTCGAATTCAGCCACGGTGTCTTCCTTACGCCAGCATCGTCACAGGATCTTCGATCATCGCCTTGAAGACCTGAAGGAATTTTGCCCCGATGGCGCCGTCGACCACGCGGTGATCGCAGGTCAGGGTGACGGTCATCACCGTCGCCACGGCCAGCTGACCGTCCTTGACCACGGGGCGCGGCCCCCCTGCCCCCACGCTCATGATCGCGCCCTGGGGCTCGTTGATGATCGAGGCGAACGACTGGATGCCGAACATGCCGAGGTTGGAGACCGAGAAGGTGCCGCCCTGGAACTCGTCCGGCTTCAGCTTGCGGTCGCGGGCCCGTTTGGCCAGATCCTTGGACTCGGCGGCGATCTGCGACAGGGACTTGGTCTCGGCCTTGCGGATGATCGGGGTGATCAGGCCGCCGTCGATCGCCACCGCCATGGCTACATCGGCGTGGTGGTGCAGGGCGATGCCCTCGGGCGAATAGCTGGCGTTGGCCTCCGGCACCGCCTTCAGCGCCATGGCCGAGGCCTTGATGATGAAGTCGTTGACCGAAACCTTGATCCCGTCCTTCTCCAGCATGGCGTTGACGCGGGCGCGCGAAGCCAGCAGGCCGTCGATCTCGCAGTCGATGTTGAGCGGGAAATGCGGCACGTCGCGGAAGCTGTCGGTCAGGCGCCGGGCGATCGCCTTGCGCATGCCGTCCAGCGGCACGAGGTCGTAGCTGCCGTCGGGAATGCCCATCTGGGCGAGGGACTGAACCTTGCGCGGTTCGGCCGCGGCGCCGGGCGCCGATGCGGCGCCGGATTTGGCCGCGCCCTTTTCGGCGCCCTCGAGGTCGCGCTTGACGATGCGGCCGTGCGGGCCGGTGCCCTTGATCGACGCCAGGTCGATCCCGCCCTGCGACGCCAGTCGCCGCGCGAGGGGCGAGGCGAAGATGCGCCCGCCGTCAGCCTTGGCCGGGGCCGTCGCGGCCCCGGGCGCGGAAACGGCGCTTTCGGCCTTGGCGGGTTCGGCCTTCGGGGCGTCCGCCTTCGCGGCCTCAGCCTTGGGCGCTTCCGCCCTGGGCGCCGAAGCAGCCGCTCCGTCCTCGCCCGCCAGGCGCGCGATCGGCGTATTGACCTTCACGCCCTCGGTCCCTTCGGCCACGAGGATGTCGGTGACCTCGCCCTCGTCGACGGCCTCGACCTCCATGGTCGCCTTGTCGGTCTCGATCTCGGCGATGACGTCGCCGGCCTTGACCACGTCGCCGACCTTGACGTGCCATTTGGCGAGGACGCCCTCCTCCATCGTCGGAGACAGGGCGGGCATGAGGATGTCGGTCATTGGGCGGTCCCCTGTTGCTCCACGGCGTCGCCGTTGGCGTGGCCATCAAGCCAACCCTGCTTCAGGGCGTCGAGCGCCTGTCGCTGGGTGAAGCCGCCTTTTTGTTCATAGGCGTGGGCGAAATTCCAGCACAGCTCGGCGAGCATCATCCCCATCGCCCGCGGGTCGTCATAGGCCGGGCGCACGGTGATCGCCGGTCCCCCGGGCGATACCCAGACACGCGCCAGTTCGAGAACCGAGCCGTCTGCCGGGGCTTCGTCGGCGCCCGGAGGGATGGGCAGCGCGTATTTGTGCGTCATGCCATCACCCGTTTCACGGCGGCGACGATCTTGTCGACGCCCGGCAGCGACAGGGCTTCCAGATTGGCGGCGTAGGGCAGAGGCACGTCCTCCTGGTGCACCCGCATCGGCGGCGCATCCAGATAGTCGAAGGCGTGTTCGATGACCCGGGCCACGACCTCGGCGCCGACGCCCATCGGACCCCAGCCTTCCTCGGCCGAGACCAGGCGGCTGGTCTTCTTCACGCTCTCGACGATGGTCTCGTGGTCCAGCGGACGCAGGGTGCGCAGGTCGACGACCTCGCACTCGATCCCCTCCTCCGCCAGCTGCTCGGCCGCCTGCAGGGCGAAGCCGACCATGCGGCTGTGGGCGGTGATGGTGACGTCGGTCCCCTCGCGGCGCACCTTGGCCTTGCCGATCGGCAGGAGGTAGTCCTCGACCTCGGGCACGTCGAACTCCAGCCCGTACATCATCTCGTGCTCGAGGAAGACGACGGGGTTGGGGTCGCGGATGGCCGCCTTCAGCAGGCCCTTGGCGTCGGCGGCGTCATACGGCGCGATGACCTTCAGGCCGGGCACCTGGGCGTACCAGGCCGAATAATCCTGGCTGTGCTGGGCGCCGACGCGACTGGCGGCGCCGTTGGGGCCGCGGAAGACGATGCTGGCGCGGATCTGGCCGCCCGACATGTACAGGGTCTTGGCGGCCGAATTGATGATGTGGTCGATCGCCTGCATGGCGAAGTTGAAGGTCATGAACTCGACGATCGGCTTCAGCCCGGCCATGGCGGCGCCGACGCCCAGGCCGGCGAAGCCGTGCTCGGTGATCGGCGTGTCGACGATGCGCTTGTCGCCGAACTCCTGGAGCAGCTCGCGGCTGACCTTGTAGGCGCCCTGATACTGGGCGACCTCCTCGCCGATCAGGAAGACCTTGTCGTCGCGACGCATCTCTTCGGCCATGGCGTCGCGCAGGGCGTCGCGGATGGTCGTCTTGACCAGTTTGGCGTCCGCCGGGATTTCCGGATCGCGCAGTTCGACCTTGGGCCCGGCGGCCTGGGTCGACGCCTTTTCGGGGTCGCCGGTCTTGCCCTCGGCGGCGGCTTTCGTCTCCGAAGTCGTCGAAGTCTCCGTCGTCGCCGAAGTCGTCTTCGCGTTGTCTCCGGAATCCCCGGATTTCGTCGTCGAATTCCCTGCCGAATCTTCACCCGCCAAACGGGCGATCGGGGTGTTGACCTTCACGTTTTCCGAGCCCTCGGCGACGAGGATTTCCAGCACCTCGCCTTCATCGACGGCCTCGACCTCCATGGTCGCCTTGTCGGTCTCGATCTCGGCGATGACGTCGCCGGCCGACACCGTGTCACCGGCCTTGATGTGCCATTTCGTCAGCGTGCCCTCTTCCATCGTGGGCGACAGCGCCGGCATGAGAATGTCGGTCACGCTGAGGCCTCCACATAGACGTCGGTATAGAGTTCGGACGGATCCGGCTCGGGGCTTTCTTGGGCGAACTGGACCGCCTCGGCGACGATGGCCTTGATCTCGGCGTCGACGGCCTTGATCTCGTCCTCGGTCGCACGTGCCTGTTCCAGCAGCATTTTTACGTGGTCGATCGGGTCGCGGGTCTTCTTGACCTCGTCGACCTCTTCCTTGGCCCGGTATTTGGCCGGATCGCTCATCGAGTGGCCGCGATAGCGGTAGGTCTTCATCTCGAGGATGTAGGGGCCGCCGCCCTCGCGGGCGCGTTTGACGGCCTTGGCGACGGCGTCGCGCACGGCCAGGACGTCCATGCCGTCGACCTGTTCGCCGGGGATGCCGAAGCTGGAGCCGCGCTCGCTGAGCTGCGTCGTCGACGACGAGCGCTCGATGCTCGTGCCCATGGCGTACTGGTTGTTCTCGATGATGTAGACGGCCGGCAGCTTCCACAGCTGGGCCATGTTGAAGCTCTCGTAGACCTGGCCCTGGTTGGCCGCGCCGTCGCCGAAATAAACGAACGCCACCGAGTCATCGCCCCGATACCGCCCGGCGAAAGCCAGCCCGGTGCCGAGGGCGACCTGCGCCCCGACGATGCCGTGGCCGCCGTAGAAGCCGGTGGCGGTGTCGAACATGTGCATCGACCCGCCCTTGCCCTTGGACGAGCCGCCGATGCGGCCGGTCAGCTCGGCCATGACCTCTTTCGGGTCCATGCCGGCGGCCAGCATGTGGCCGTGGTCGCGGTAGCCGGTGATGATCTTGTCGTGACCCTGGCGCACGCTCTCCTGCACCCCGACGGCGATGGCTTCCTGACCGATGTACAGGTGGCAGAAGCCGCCGATCAGACCCATGCCGTACAGTTGACCGGCCCGCTCCTCGAAACGGCGGATGAGGACCATCTCGCGGTAAAAGCGCAGCAGGTCTTCTTTCGAGGCCGCCGGCGTATTGGGCAGTTTTGTCGCCTTGCTGGAATCAGCTTTGGCGGCGGGGGCTTTCGCCATCCGTCATCTCCCGGCTGGGCCCCGGTTTCAGGGCCTCTTGTCGTTACGGAAAGGGGGTTTAGCAGCCTTCGTTCCCGAAACGCAAAGCGCGCCGGCCAAGCTGTAACCAAAGTTCACGCGCGCGGCGCGACACGGCTCTCCGGCGTCGGCGCGGTGATCCGGATGACGTAGTCGCGCGGGTCGGCGAAGCCGAGCACGGCCCGGGCCCGTTCCTCCAGCAGATCGCGCGAGAGGCTGTCGGTGCGCAGGTAGCGTACGCGAATCTCGAGGTCCCGGCGCTGCTCCAGGATCCCGGCCAGCTGGGCCTCGCGGCGCAGCAGCATGGCGTCGCGGGCGCCGCCGCTCAGCAGGCCGCGCTCGCCGGTCAGGGCTTGCACCCCGAGGTAGGCGATCAACAGCAGCAGCATGGCTGACGGCAAATAGGGCTTCATCCGCTCGGGCACCGACGGACGCTCCTTCTGAGCGTGGACTCACAATCAACAAGTCCTGACCGAAAATGCCTAACAAACCGTAGCTTGACCGTAGGCCCTGGCCTATTTCAGCAGCATGCCGTCGCCGTAGTAGGCGCCTTGGTCGCCGAGCAGTTCCTCGATGCGAAGCAACTGGTTGTATTTGGCCGTGCGGTCGGAACGGGCGAGAGAGCCGGTCTTGATCTGTCCGCAGTTGGTGGCGACGGCCAGGTCGGCGATGGTCGAGTCCTCGGTCTCGCCCGAACGGTGGCTCATCACGGCCGTGTAGCCGGCCCGATGGGCCATATCCACTGCATCAAGAGTCTCGGACAAGGTACCGATCTGGTTGACTTTTACGAGGATCGAGTTGGCCAGGCCTTCGCCGATGCCGGCGGCCAGACGGGCCGGGTTGGTGACGAACAGGTCGTCGCCGACGATCTGGATGCGGTCGCCGAGACGGTCGGTCAGCAGCTTCCAGCCGTCGAAATCGTCCTCGGCGCAGCCATCCTCGATCGAGACGATGGGGAAGCGCTCGCACAGGTCGGCGAGGTAGTTGACCATGGCGTCGGCCTCGAGCGTCTTGCCCTCCCCGGCCATGACATATTTGCCGTCCTTGAAGAATTCCGTGGCGGCGACGTCGAGGCCGAGATGGAAATCCTCGCCGGCGAGATAGCCCGCCGCCTGACCCGCACGGGTGATGAAGCTGAGCGCCTCCTCGGCCGAGGCGAGGTTGGGCGCGAAGCCGCCCTCGTCGCCGACGTTGGTGTTGTGGCCGGCGTCCTTCAGCTGCTTCTTCAGGGCGTGGAAGATTTCGGCGCCCATGCGCAGGGCTTCGGAGAAGCTTTCGGCTCCGGTCGGCAGGATCATGAACTCCTGGATGTCGATCGGATTGTCGGCATGGGCCCCGCCGTTGATGATGTTCATCATCGGCGTCGGCAGGATGCGGGCCGAGACCCCGCCCAGATAACGATACAGCGGCAGGCCGGACGAGATGGCGCTGGCCTTGGCGCAGGCGAGGCTGACGCCGAGGATGGCGTTGGCGCCCAGGCGGGCCTTGTTGGAGGTGCCGTCGAGGGAGATCAGGGCCTCGTCGATGCGGCGCTGGTCCTCGGCGTCCATGCCGCTGAGGGCGTCGAAGATCTCGCCGTTGACGGCGTCGACCGCCTTGCCGACCCCCTTGCCGCCCCAAAGGTCCTTGTCGCCGTCGCGCAGCTCGACGGCTTCGTGGGCGCCGGTCGAGGCGCCAGACGGCACCGCCGCGCGGCCGAAGCTGCCGTCATCGAGGATCACGTCGACCTCGACCGTCGGATTGCCGCGGCTGTCGAGAATCTGGCGGGCGACGATGTCGGCGATGTCGGTCATGGGAGCGGCTCTGTCACGGAGGGGATGGAGGGCGGGTTTAGCCCGCCCGGGCCGGGCGGGGCAAGGAAGAGGGCCCGGCGGGCCGGAGATTCCGCGTCATGAAGACGCGCTGAAAGTGTCCATGTCCGAGGAAAATTCGTGGGACACTTTCGGACACTTCGGACAATTCCCTCGGCTGGCGTGCGTGCTGAACTTGTCAAAGACCCGGCCCGGAAGGACCTGAGCCAGTAGAGCATGCGCCTGCGTCAGAATCGGACGTAGCGACTCAACCCGGGTCCGCGGCCGGCTCCGGAGCCAGCCCGCGGGCGTAGGCGGCCGAAAGCTGGCGGTAGTATTTCGAGTTGAAGGCGAGGATCGTCACGACCACGCCGAACAGGCCGGCGAGGCAGAAGACCAGGGCGATGCCCCGCTCCGGTCCGCGCCCGAACCAGTCGCCGATCGCGTCGGCGCCGGCTCCCGTGGTCATGAAGGGGATGAAGACGAACTGGGTCAGCGGCGCGATCAGGAAGGCCGTGAGCGGCGAGGCCGCCTGTTCGACCGACTGGGCGAAGCCGAACACCCTGCCCTGCCGTTCGAAGGGCACCACCTTCTGCAGCGTCGTGTGCTCGGCCGCCTCGGCCCAAGGGCCGAGGAACATCCAGACGACGCAGCCGGCCGCCAGCAGGAGGATCGACGACTGGACGGTGAAGACCGCCGCCGCCGACCAGGCGATCAGGTTCACCAGCAGCAGGGTGCGCACCGGATTCACGCCGAGGCCGGTGCGGGCGATGACGACGCCGCTGAGGATGAAGGCGCACGAGACCAGGGCCCATAGCAGGCCCCAGGCCTGGACCTCCATCAGCGACAGGCCATAGGCGTCCATCAGCGCCATGAAGACGCCGCCGAGGAAGTTGTTGAAACAGGCGAACAGGATCAGGGCGAACAGGCCGGGCACGGCCGCGATCACCCGGACCGTGCCGGCGATATCGACGCGGCGGGGCGCCGCCGACTCGCCCGGCGCCAGCTCGCGCCGCGGCTCGTCGAAGCGGACGAACAACAGGTGCAGGAAGACAAGGGCCGTCAGACCCATGGCGAAGGCCAGGGTGTAGAGCATCCCGCCCCAAGCCACGAGGAAGCCGCTGACGGCCGAGGTGGTCAGAAAGCCGATCCCCGTGACCATGCCGACCAGACCGTTGGCCCGATCGCGCCGGTCCTCGGGGATCAGCAGGGTGACGAGCGTCGGCAGGGCGATGCTGCGCACATTGCCGGCGATGACTCCGGCCATGGCGAGGCCGACGAACAGCCACAACGGCGCGCCGGACACGTCGGCGAGGGCCGCCCCGGGCAGGCTTTGGTGGAGCGCCAGGGCCAGACCGTAGAAGACGAAGGAGACCACGCTGGAGCCCAGCATGATGGTCTTCTTGCGATGGTGGTCGACGAGGCTGCCAAGCCAGAAGCCCAGCCCCGCCGTGAGCACCAGATAGAGGCCGGCGATCATCCCCGTGGCGAACACGGACCGGGTCTCGAGGAAGACCCAGAATGTCAGCGCGAACCACACGGTGAAATTGGTGATGTTGGCGACCAGATTGTTCGCGAGCAGGTGACGAAAGGCTGTCATGAAACGGCGGGCCCGGGCGAACGAGAACGGCCGTGGGGTCGCCGGACCCCGCGGTTCAAGAGACGACTACACCGCCTTTGGATCAGAGGCAGCTCTCGACATACTGGATGCTGGGCCCGCCGGCGGCGACCTGCTGAACCCGGCCGTCATTGCCGATGTGATAGTTGATCCCGCGGGCCGCCGGGTCCTGGACATAGCCGGTCCCGCCGCCGCTGCTCCAGGCGGTGATGTATTCCGCCGGGGGTTCGCTGTATTTGTGCGGCGACGCCGTCGCGGCGGAGCCGTAGGCGGCCTTGATGGCCGCGGCCTGATCGCCGACGCCGAAGCCGCGGTCGGTCTTGAGCGTCGCTTGGCGGGCCAGCCAGATGCTGGTCAGGACGCCGTTCTCGACCATGACCGTCAGGCCTTCCGGGGCGCGCTCGGGATGGAAGGTGTCGCAGGCGGCCGGATCGGGCCCGCCGACCGCGTTCGGGTTCGCGTCGGGGCCCAGGGCCGCCTCGACCTCGGCGCGCGTCATGCCGATGCGCAGCGGGCCCCAGCCTTCGGCCGTGACGGCGTTGGTCGTGGCGGGCGTGGCCGCGGGGGCCGCCGGCTCGGCCGGGGCCGCGGGCGGCGCCGCGGGAGCGGTCTCGGAGTCCGGCGCGCCACAGGCGGACAGCATCAGGACGGCGGACGAGAGCAACAGGGGACGGATCATGGGAGGCTCCTTGGTTCGAAGCATCAACGCACGAAAACGGCGCGCGGATAACCGCGCGCCGTGAAACTTTTTCGACGGACCGTGGAAGGGCCTAGTCTTCCTTGGGCGTCAGAACCTGACGGCCGCGATAGGTGCCGGTCTTCAGGTCGATGTGGTGCGAGCGACGCAGCTCGCCCGTGTCCTTGTCCTCGGTGTGGGGGTTGGTCCCCAGCGAGTCGTGGGCGCGGCGCATGTTGCGACGCGAGGGCGATACTTTGCGCTTCGGAACAGCCATGTCCGTCTCAATCTTCTGGTCGGGCGCTTGCGAAAGCGCGAAAACAACTGCGGCGGCCCTCGAAAGAGCCGCCACGTGAGGGCGGGCTTATGCCTGAACCCGCCGGGGAGTTCAAGCCCGCAGCCGCGCCGCCCGATCCGTCCGTGAGAGCCCGTAATACAGGCTGTCCTTCCACTCGCCGGCGATCTCCCATGTGCGCTCGGCGAAGCCGGTGCGGACGAAGCCGAGCCGCTCGAGCAGGCGAATCGATGGAGCGTTTTCGGGATCGACGTCGGCGATCAGATCGTCGAGGTCGCGGGTGGCGAACACATGGTCGATCGCGGCCGCCACCGCCTCGCCCGCGAACCCCTGTCCCCAGTGGTCCGGATGCAGGATGTAGCCGACGTCGGGCATCTGAAAGAAGCCCGCCTTGCCGATGACGACGCCGTCGCGCTCGATGACGAAGTCGGGATGGTCGGGGCCGTTGGCGATCATGCCGCGCAGCCAGATCCGCGTCTGCTCCACGGTCTGGTGCGGCGGGGTCGACCACCAGCGCGTGGCGCGCGGATCGGACAGGACGGCGTGCATCGCCGCCAGATCGTCTGGACGCGCGGACCGCAGGATCAGCCGGGGGGTGAGGATCTCCATCCCCGGCCAGTGCCGCGCGACGCCGGAACGGTCAAGCCAGGGCGCGTTCCATGACGATGAACGACAGGTCGTCCCGGAGCGGCAGGCCGAAGCGCGGCTCGCCATACGGGAACGGCAGGGTCTCGCCGGTCGGGGCGTAGCCGAGCCGCCGGTACCACGCGATCAGGGTCTCGCGCTGCGGCAGGACGGAGATGCGCACCCGGCGCGCGCCGAACCGGGCGGCCAGGGCGGCATGGGCGGCCTCGATCAGCCGTCGGCCCAGACCCCCGGCCTGCAGGGTCGGTTTGACCGAGAGCATGCCGAAATAGCCGACGCCCGCGCCGCGGTCGGCGATCAGGATGCAGCCGATCAGATCGTCGCCGGCGAAGGCGGCCAGCACGGCCTGGGCGGGATCGGCGAGGACATCGGCCAGGTCATCGGGGTCGGTGCGCTGGCCGTCCAGCAGATCGGCCTCGGTCGTCCAGCCGGCGCGGGAGGCCTCGCCGCGATAGGCGCTCTCGATCAGCCGGTGCAGGGCGGGGATGTCCGCCGGGCCGGCGTCGCGGATCGTCATTTCAATCAAGGGTCGCCATCTCCGCCACCGCTTCGCCCAAGGCCAGAGAGCTGGTCAGCCCGGGGCTTTCGATGCCGAACAGCGCCACCAGCCCGTCGATGCCGTGGGTATAGCGGTCGTGCAGCTGGAAATCCGGCTGGGGCTCGCCCGGTCCATGCAGCTTCGGGCGGATGCCGGCGTAGTCGGGGGTCAATGCGCCCTGCGGCAACCCCGGCCAGAAGCGGCGGATATAGCCCTCGAACTCGAGAGCCTTGGCCGGGTCGACCGAATAGTCCTCACCCTCGACGTAGACGAGGTCTGGACCGAACACCGCCTGGCCGCCGAGGTCCTTGCGATAGTGCGTGCCGAGCGCGCCGGGGATCGGCGGCGGATAGATCAGCCGCTCGAACGGCGCCTTGCCGGTCAGGCGGAAATAGACGCCCTTGCCGAAATGGGCGGCGGGGATGCGGTCGGCGCGATAGCCTTCGATGCGGGCGGCCACGTCCTGCGCCGACAGGCCGGGCGCGGTGACCAGCAGGCCGGTCGTCAGGGTCGCCCCGCCCTCCCCTCCGGCGGTGATTTCGAAGCCGCCGCCCGGCAGCGGCCGAGCCCGCTCGAACGGCGTTGAGACCACGACCGAGCCGCCGGCGTCCTCGATCTCGCCCTGCAGGGCCAGCATGTAGCCGTGGCTGTCGAAGACGCCGCTCTCGGGTGAGAGGATGGCGGCGTGGGCGTTGAGGCCGGGCTCCAGCGCCCGCGCCTGGGCGCCGGTCAGATGTTCGAGGTTCTCGACCTCATTGGCGGTGGCGAGGTCGAAGATGGTCTCGATGCGCTCGACCTCGGCCTCATCGGTGGCGACCACCAGCTTGCCGCAGCGGCGGTAGTCGACCTTGTGGCTGTCGAGGAAGGCGTACAGCAGCCGGCGGCCGGCGACGCAGTAGCGCGCCTTGAGCGAGCCGGTCGGATAGTAGAGGCCGCCGTGGATGACCTCGGAATTGCGCGAGGACACGCCCTGGCCGATGTGGGGCTCCTTCTCCAGTTCGGTGTGGCAATCGGTGCAGGCGCCGGGACCGGGCTTGCCGAAAGCCTGGGCGATGTCCCACAGTTTGGCGTCGCTGCCGGAGTGCGCCGGCATCCCCAGCGCCATGCGATTGTCCGCCGCATGATCGGCAATGCCTTCATGGCAGGTCAGGC
>JAXHTU010000027.1:0-33109 GCA_034189955.1 Pseudomonadota bacterium
GGCTTCGGCGCGGCGGCCTTCACGGGCGCCTTGGCGACCGCGGGCTTCGCGGCGCTCGACTTTGTCGCCGGTTTCGGCTTGGAAGCGGCGGTTGCCGCCTTCGGTTTGGCGGTGCTCGGCTTGGACGGTGCTTTAGCCATGGTTTCCCCGACCCCTCGGTTCAGTTGGTTGATGCTGGCGCAGGAGAGCACGCCAGCGCGTGTCTCGATTCGCGATGATAGCGGTCTTTGAGAAATGTCCGAGTCCGCAGTTCAAATAATCGCGAGGGGCCCGCGCGCGATCGCCGAGGCCGCCGCCATGTCTCTGGATTCCGACCCGCTGCTGGAAGGCGCCACCTATTCGATCCTCGAGGAAGACGAGGACCGGGGCATATGGCGGATCGACGCCTTTCCCAATGATGAAGACGACGTGCGCGGCATCGAGGCGCGGCTCAGGGCGCACGACGGCCTGACCGTCATCGTCGAGAAACTCGCGGACGCCGACTGGCTGGCCATGTCCCTGTCGGGCCTGCCGCCGGTGCGCGCCGGCCGCTTCTTCATCTACGGCGCCCACGACCAGGGCGTGGTGCCCAGGAACACCGTCAATCTGAAGATCGACGCCGGCGCCGCCTTCGGCACCGGCCACCACGGCACCACCGTCGGCTGCCTGCTGGCTTTCGACGAATTGCTCAAGCGCGAGCGGTTCGAGCGCGTGCTCGACGTCGGCTGCGGCACCGGCGTTCTGGCCATCGCGGCGGCGAAGACCGGATCGCGCGTCGCCCTCGGCACCGACATCGACGCCCCCTCGGTGCGCATCGCCAACGAGAACGCGAAGCTGAACACCGCCGACGCCCGCTTCGTCCACGCCTTCGGCCTCAACGACCGCAAGGTGCGGGGGCAGGGCCCCTACGACCTCGTCTTCGCCAACATCCTCGCCCCGCCGCTGGTCAGCCTGTCGCAGGACATCAGGACGGCGCTGAAACTGGACGGCGTCGCCATCCTGTCCGGCCTGCTGCGCACCCAGGAGCGCCGCGTCACGGCCGCCTATCTCTCGCGCGGCTTCGTGCTGGAAAGCCGCATCCGCCGGGACGCCTGGAGCGCGCTTGTTTTGCGTCGTGTGGGTTAACGGCGGAACGTAAGGGCCAGCGTGGCCGTTGCGGCAGTTCAATGGAGACTGTCCCCGTGACCCAGTACGATCCGAACGACCCGAACACCGAGACCGTCGAGGTCATCCGCACGGTCCAGCCCGGCTATACCGAAACCGTCGAGACGGTCGTGGTGCGCGAGTCCAACACCGGCTGGTGGATCGCCGGCATCCTGGGCGCCTTGGTCCTGCTGGCCGTGCTGTGGATTCTGTTCGCCCGCGGCGGCGAGGCCACCGCCGACGACGCCCTGCTCGACGCCCGTCTCGACGCCGCCGAGGCCCAGGCCCAGCGCGACGCGGCCCTCGTCGACGGCCAGGTCGCCGGCGCCCATGCCAGCGTCGCCATCGCCCAGGCCGACGCCGCCCGCGCCGCCAGCGAGGCGCGCGCCGCCGAAGCCCGCGCCGCCGAGCCGGTCATCATCGAACGCGAAGTCCCGGTCCCGGCCCCGGCCCCGGCGTCCACCGGCTCCGCCGTGATCTCCCCGACCGCGCCGCAGAACTGAGGCGACCGCGAAGAAATGGGCCGCATCACCTCCCCATCGCAGATGGGGAGGGGGACCGCGCGAAGCGCGGTGGAGGGGGCGGCTCAGGCCTTTCAAGGCGTTCTTCCAGGACGCGCCCGATGTAGGCGAGGACGCCTTCCAGCTCGTCGCGGACATCGACGGCGGCGATGCGGATGACCCGAATGCCTCGTCTATGCAGCCATTCTGTCCGCCGTCGATCGTGGATGAGCCGGGCCTCGTCATCGTGGCAGCGACCGTCGATCTCGACGGCCAGCCGGCCCGCGGGGCAGTAGAAGTCCAGGATATAGGGGCCAATGGGGTGCTGGCGTCGGAACTTGAAGCCCCTGAGACGGTGCGCGCGAACGCGAACCCACAGCCTCGCCTCTGGCGGCGAAAGCGGGCGCCGGAGGGCCTTCGCGCGGATATGGGTCACGCTATCTGCCATTCGGGGAAGGTAACCTGAGAACATCCGTCCCGGCAAGAACAAAACGGGAACATAGCGTTCACCTCCCCGTCGGCGAAGGCCGATGGGGAGGACAGATCGCGAAGCGATCAGGAGGGGGCGGCTCCGTCAGAAGTTGGTTCGCGCCGGACGCCTTGACCGCCTGCGCCGCCCCCTCCTGATCGTCGCTGACGCGCCGATCGGTCCTCCCCATTCGCCTTCGCGAATGGGGAGGTGAGGCAATGCCGGTGTTCACCTCCCCGTCGGCGAAGGCCGATGGGGTGGAGGAAGGTCGCCGGAGGCGGCCGGACGACGAGATCGCGAAGCGATCAGGAGGGGGCGGCTCCGTCAGATGTTGGTTCGCGCCAGACTCTCTTACCGCCGGCGCCGCCCCCTCCTGATCGTCGCTGGCGCGCCGATCGGTCCTCCCCATTCGCCTTCGCGAATGGAGAGGTGAGGCAATGCCGGCGTTCACCTCCCCGTCGGCGAAGGCCGATGGGGAGGACGGTTGCTGCGAAGCAGCGACCAGGAGGGGGCGGCTCCGTCAGATGTTGGTTCGCGCCAGACTCTCTTACCGCCGGCGCCGCCCCCTCCTGATCGTCGCTGGCGCGCCGATCTGTCCTCCCCGTTCGCCTTCGCGAATGGAGAGGTGAGCCCGTGACGCTGTGCTTACAATCCGCGAATCTATAGTCGACTTATCAAAATATTCCCCGGCACAATCAGCCACATAACCTTTTCTCGATCCGTTTTGTCTGTACTAGGGGCCAGCCCCCTTACAATGCCTCCCATCCCGTCGAACGGGGAGGGCGTCGGATCCACGTTCCTCGATGGCGGCGGGCTGTGGTCGAGCGATGAAGCCCGGGCGATGGAGAGTCCGGGGGTCCTCGCGGAGGTCGATGGATGGCCTCTGCTTGCTCGCCGCGCGGCTTGAGGATCGGGCCGATGCCGCTACATGCGGTCACGTCCGACCCGGGCGGGGTCCAGCAATGGCTCCGTCCGATCCGGTAAGGCCTAAAGCGGGCCGCCAGCCGGAGGGTCGTGTGGAAAACGACTGCGCGGGGCGATCTGTCTCGTCGAAACGGTAAAACCACATGCACCGGGCGAGGCCCGGTCGCCCCGCACTCTCCCCATCCGCTCGGTCACGAGCGGCGAAGACGCCTGCCTGATTCCCAATCCCTCCCTCATCCCTCATCCCTCATCCCAATCCCACCCCACCCCACCGACCCGGGCCATGCCCGCGCGAGAAAATTCCATGCGTCGCATCGCTTCATTGTCCACAGCCTTCGCCCGGCCTATCTTGCGCCCATGAGTACGCGCTGGACGCCCGAGAGCTGGAGATCGAAACCCGTCGTGCAGATGCCGACGGACTATCCGGACATGACCGTCCTTCACCGCGTCGAAGACGAGCTGCGCGCCCTGCCGCCGCTGGTCTTCGCCGGCGAGGCCCGGCGCCTGACCGCCAAACTGGCCGAGGTCGAGGCCGGAAACGCCTTCCTGCTCCAGGGCGGCGACTGCGCCGAGAGCTTCAAGGAGTTCTCGACCGACAACATCCGGGACACCTTCCGCCTGATTCTGCAGATGGCGGTCGTCCTGACCTTCGCCGGCCGCAAGCCGGTGGTGAAGGTCGGCCGCATCGCCGGCCAGTTCGCCAAGCCGCGCTCGTCCTCGCTGGAGACCATCGACGGCGAGACCCTGCCCAGCTACCGCGGCGACATCATCAACGGCATGGCCTTCACGCCGGAGGAGCGGCTGCCTGATCCGCAGCGGCTGATCCGCGCCTACAACCAGTCGGCCTCGACGCTCAACCTGCTGCGCGCCTTCGCCGGCGGCGGCTACGCCGACCTGTACAACATCCACCGCTGGACCATGGGCTTCGCGGCGGACACCGCCTACGGCGCCAAATACCGCGAGCTGGCCGACAAGATCACCGAGGCCCTGGCCTTCATGGAGGCGGTCGGCGTCACCCCGGAAAGTCATCCCGACCTCAGCCGGGTCGAGGTCTTTACCAGCCACGAGGCCCTGCTGCTCAATCTCGAGAGCGCCCTGACCCGTCTGGACGGCGCCACCGGCGAATGGTTCGACACCTCGGCCCATATGGTCTGGATCGGCGAGCGCACCCGCCAGCTGGACGGGGCGCACGTCGAATTCGCCCGCGGCATTCGCAATCCGATCGGCCTGAAATGCGGTCCGACCATGGAGCCGGACGACCTGCTGGCCCTGATCGACGTGCTCAACCCCGACAACACCCCGGGCCGCCTGACCCTGATCGGCCGCTTCGGCGCGGACAAGGTCGGCGACCGCCTGCCGCGACTGATGAAGGCGGTGAAGGCCGAGGGGCGGCGGGTCGTCTGGTCGATCGACCCGATGCACGGCAACACCCTCAAGGCCGGCAATGGCTACAAGACCCGGCCGTTCGAACGCATCCTCGCCGAGGTGCGCGGCTTCATCGACGTGGCCGAGGCCGAGGGCGTCCATCCCGGCGGCGTCCACCTCGAAATGACCGGCCAGAACGTCACCGAATGCCTCGGCGGCGCCCAGGCCCTGACCGAGGACGACCTGTCCAGCCGCTATCACACCCACTGCGACCCGCGTCTCAACGCCGACCAGGCGCTGGAACTGGCCTTCCTCGTCGCCGAACGGCTCAAGTCCGGCCGCCGCTCCCATTCCGAGGCGGCCTGAATGGGAGCCGTCGGCCGCGCTCCGGACGATGACGGCGTCCCCGGTCGATGCGCCTATCAGGGCGCGCCGGGCGCCTTCAGCCACGAGGCCTGTCTCGACCTGCGACCATGGGACGAGCCGGTCGCCTTCGACACCTTCGACGGCGCCATCGCCGCCCTCAAGTCGGGCGAGGTCGGCTGCGCCCTGATTCCGGTCGAGAACACCACCATCGGCCGCGTCGAGCCGGCCGCCTCCCTGGTCGAAGCCTCCGGCCTGACCGTAGTTTCCGAGGCCTGGCGTCCGATCCGTCTGGCCCTGATGGCCGCCCCGGGCGCCCGCCTGGCCGACATCAAGACGGCCGAAAGCCATCCCGCCGCCCTCGGCCAGTGCACCGGAACCCTGACCAGCCTCGGCATCGAGCCGGTCCAGGCCTTCGACACCGCCGGGGCCGCGCGCGCCGTGGCCGAGGCCGCCGACCCGACCCGCGCCGCCGTCGCCCCGGCGCGCGCCGCCGAGGTCTATGAACTGTCGATTCTGCGCAACGACCTTCAGGATTCGGCCGACAACCGGACGCGATTTGTCCTGTTGAGCGCCTGAATCGCTTGACGGCGCACGATCCTTGCGCCCAATGACGCTCATGGTCCGTTCGCAAGCCATCGCTGCGACTTCTTTCGCCCGCTTCAACGCGGCCGCGGACCTGTATTTCTACGGCTTTCGATACGCCGGCTGAGGCTCAGGCATCGCGCCCTGACCGCCTCGCCGGCGACCGCCCCGCGACGGGGCGGCGGCTCGCAAAAGCCCTCAAGCCAGTATGAAATCGAAAGTTTCCCCCGTGCCCCACACCCGTACCCCCGCCCTCCAGCAGGTCTGGCCGGCCCCCCTCGAACTCTCCGCCGAACAGATGGCCCTGGCCGCCCTGCGTCACGAGATCGACGACCTCGACGACCAGCTCCTCGCCCTGTTCGAGCGCCGCCTCGCCATCGCCGCCCGCGTCGGCCTGGCCAAGGACGCCCCCTCGGGGCCCCACGTCAAACTGCGCCCCGACCGCGAACAGACCGTCCTCGACCGCGTCCTCGCCCAGGCCGAGCCTGACAACCGCGAGGCCGTCGAATCCCTGTGGCGCCAGATCGTCGGCTGGGGCCTCGCCCGTCAGGGAAGGATGCAGGTCCAGGTCTGGTCCCCGGTCGAACCGACCCGCGCCTTCGACGGCGCCCGTCTCCGCTTCGGCGCCGCCGCCGACATGAAGGCCGTACGCGATCCCCAGGCCGCCCTCGCCTGGGCCGCCGAGGGGCATGGCGTGGCGGTTCTCGCCGTCAACGCCGGCGATCCGTGGTGGACCGGCCTGCGCCGCGAATGGGCCGGCCTCAGCGTCTTCGACGGCTTCGGCGGCGAGACGCCCACCGCGCTGGCGGTCGGCCGCATCGATCCGGCCGCCCTGCCCAGCGGCCGCCGCGTGCTCGTCACCGCGGGCGGCGACGCCGGCGACGGCTCGGGCATCCGCCGCCGCGGTCTCGACACCCACCACGGCTGGACCCTCAGCCTGACCGACGCCGCCCTCCCGGTCGGCGGCGACGAGGGCTGCGTCGGCTCGATCGGCTAGGCGGACGGTTCCAGGACGCGAGCACCGTCCGGAGCCGGAGCGCCCTCCAGATCGGCGATCAGGGCGTCCATCTCGGCGATCTCCCGGCGCTGCGTCGCGATGATCTCATCGGCCAGCTTGCGGACGCGGGGATCGCGGATCCGCGCCCGCTCGCTGGTCAGGATGGCGATCGAATGGTGCGGGATCATCGCCTTCATGAAGGCGACGTCGTCCACCGTCCGCTGGCTCCGCACCAGCGTCAGCGATCCGGCGAACACCACCGCCGCGCCCGCCAGAATGGCCAGGTTCGTCCGCCGGTCCGGATACATCTTGAGCATGAACAGCAGCATGATCGCCGCCATCGCCGCCCCCATGACCACCGCCATGAAGGCGCGCGTCTCGCTGAAGCGGACGTGCTCGATGGCGTAGGTGTTCAGATACATCAGGCCGAACATGACGAGGGTGGACACGCCGATCATCGCGGCGAAGCGGGCATAGGACATCGGAAACTCCTGCTCTGCGTGCGACAGAAACGGGCAGGCCCGCGGTCCGTTCAGACCGCCATGTTGTCGATCAGCCGGGTCTTGCCGATCCAGGCGGCGGCGAGGATGCGGGCGGGGCCGTCGACGGTCCCGTCCTCGAACGCGCCCAGATCGTCGGCGCGCCGCACGGCGACATAGTCGACGTGGCTGAAGCCGGCGCGCAGCAGCGCCTCGCGCGCCCGGGCCTCGACGTCGGGGAGGGGGGCGCCCCGCGCAGCCTCCGCCCGGGCCTCCGCCAGCACGCCGTTGAGCCGTCGGGCCACTTCCAGCTCCTCGGGCGAGAGGTAGGCGTTGCGCGACGACAGGGCGAGGCCGTGTCCGTCGCGGATGGTCGGCAGGCCGACGATGTCGACCGGGATGTCCAGATCCCGCACCAGCCGGCGGATGACGATCAGCTGCTGGAAATCCTTCTCGCCGAACAGGGCCAGGTCCGGCTGGACCTGATTGAGCAGCTTGGCCACCACCAGCGCCACCCCGCCGAACATCTGCGGCCGGAACTCGCCCTCCAGCCCCTCCGCCGGGGCGCCGACAGAGATCGTGGTCGTGGCGTCGGCCGGATACATCTCCCCGACGCCCGGCGCATACATCAGGGCACAGCCGGCTCCGGCCAGCAGTCCGGCGTCCTGCGCCTCCTGGCGCGGATAGGCGCCGAGGTCCTCGTGCGCGGCGAATTGCGTCGGGTTGACGAAGACGCTGGCCACCACCCGGTCGGCTCTCTGGCCGGCCTCGCGCACCAGCGTCAGGTGGCCGTCATGCAACGCCCCCATGGTCGGCACGAAGGCGACGGTGAACCCTTGCCGCCGCCATTCGCTTACGGTCTGGCGCAGATCCGCGACAGTGCGGACGATGGGCAGATCTGGAGTCTCGGGCATGGTGAACGGATTAACCCTTCGCCTTAAGCGTGCTTGTGAACCGCGCTGCAAAGCCCGGCGTGCCAGTCTGCCGCTTATGACGCCGCGTCTCCTCATTCGTCCAGTGCTGGCCTGCGTGGCCGCCGCCGCCCTGTCGGGCTGCGGCAGGGTCGAGGCTGATCCCGCGCGCTTCGAATCCATGGCCGAGGCCATCGCCGGCATCCCTGTCGACGGGCAGGCCCGGACCGCGCCCGTCCGGCCCCCGGCCGTCCGCACCGCCGCCGACGCCGGCCTGCGGCCGGCCCTGCAGGTCGAGGTCATGGACCCGCACGCCCTGTGGGACGCCCGCGACGGCGGCCTCGGCGGCGTCGCCGCGGAACAGGGCCAGCGGATCGCCGCGGCCGCCGCGCCGGTCATGGCCGAGGCCGTGGTGCAAAACGTCTCGACCCGCATCGACGCCGCCGTCGCCCGGACCGGCCTGCGCCCGGCCAAACCAGCGCCTGCGGCGACCCCGCCCCGGCCCGGCGGACTGGTCCAGATCGGCGCCTATTCCAGCGAGGCCGCCGCCCGCGCCGCTTGGAGCCGGCTCAAGTCCGGCGGCGCGGCCTGGGCCCTCGAGGGCCTGACGCCCGTGTTCGAAGGCGTCGAGGTCGGCGGTCGCCGACTCACCCGTCTCAAGGTCCAGGCGCCCGCCGCCGGGGCCGCCGCCGTCTGCGCCGCCGCCGGCGTCGACGATCCGTGGTGCCACCGCGCCGCCTGACGGTCAGCCCACCCGTCGCATCCACAGCCGGTTGAGCCTGCCGCGTTGACGGCGCGCCCCGGCCCGGCGACTCTGCCGTCTCAAGGCCGCGCATCGAGTCGGCGGCCGGTGGAGCATCGAGAGTCATGGCTGACCCCACGGTCATCGTCGTCGGCAACGAAAAGGGAGGGGCGGGCAAGTCGACCCTCGCCATCCACATCGCCTGCGGTCTGCTGCATGCGGGCAAGACGGTGGCGATTCTCGATCTGGACCTGCGCCAGCGGTCGATGGCGAAATTCTTCGCCAACCGCGCGGCCTGGATGGTCGGCAACCACCAGACCCTGCCGATGCCGTTCGAGCCGGACCTCGGCGACGGCAAGGCGCTGGCCCGCGCCGACGAGGCCGAGCAGCTTGCCCGCTTCGACGCCGCCTTCGCCGAGGCCCGCGCCGCGGCCGAGGTCATCCTGATCGACACCCCCGGGGGCGACACCCTGCTGTCGCGCACCGCCCACGGCCTCGCCGACCAGATCGTCACCCCGATGAACGACAGCTTCGTCGACTTCGACCTGCTGGGTCAGATCGATCCGGTCACCCTCGACCTGCTCAAGCCGTCGATCTATTCCGAAAGCGTCTGGGAGGCGCGCAAGCACCGCGCCGTCACCGAGGGCCGCTCCGCCGCCATCGACTGGATCGTGGTCGTCAACCGCATGGCGGTCGCCGCCGCCCGCAACCGCCAACGTCTGGAAGAGCGGATGGAGAAGCTGGCCCGCCGGGTCGGCTTCCGCATCGGTCCCGGCCTGCGCGACCGCGTCATCTATCGCGAGCTGTTCCCTTTCGGCCTGACGGTCGCCGACCTGTCCAACGACGTCCGCCCGGTCGCCGTATCCCTCGCCCATGTCGCGGCGCGGCAGGAACTGCGCAACCTGATGCAGGCGCTCGGCCTCGACAGCGGCTCCCTCAACGCGCCGCTGGACGAAGCGGCGTGACGCCTTGAGCCTGGTCTGGCTGGCGCTGGCGGCGATCGCCGTCTGGGCGTTGGTTCGGCTGGGCCGTCAGACCGAGCGGCGCGGCCGCGGCCACTGGCGCGTCACCGCCACCCTGTTCAGTGCCGTCCTGATCGCCGGCGCCGTTCTGGCGGCCGCCCGGGGCGCCTGGCTGCCGGCGGCCGCCCTCGCCGGAGCCGGTCTGTGGCTCACCCTGTCGTCGCGTCAGCGGGCAACAGAGTCGCGCCGGAATGAGGCGCTGTCAGAGTCTGAGGCGCGGTCCATTCTCGGCGTGTCCCTTGATGCTTCGCCCGAGGCGATCAACACGGCCTGGCGGCGCCTGATGGGTCGCGCCCACCCGGATCAGGGCGGAACCGAAGGCCTCGCGTCGCGCCTCAATGCGGCGCGGGACAGGCTGCTGAAGCGATAACGTCTCCCTTCTCCCATTGGGAGAAGGTGGCGCGCAGCGCCGGATGAGGGTCGGCCGGAGAAAGCGGCGAAGCCGCCCCCGGACAGTCGACCCTCACCCTTTCGCGCCAGGACGACGGCTGGGCCGTCGTGCGCTCAAGCCCTCTCCCAACGGGAGAGGGATCAGATCTTCGCCTTCGCCACAGCGGCTTTCGTCGCCGCCGCCTTCTTCGGAGCGGCCTTTTTGGCGGCGGGCTTTTTCGCCGCCGCCGGCTTCTTGGCCGCCGGCGCCTTCTTGCCCTTGGGCGCCGCCAGCGCCCGCGCCGCCAGCAGCGGCAGGGCCTCCTCCAGCGTCAGATCCTCCGGCGCCGTCCCCTTGGGCAGGGTGGCGTTGATCTTGCCCGACTTCACATAGGGGCCGAAGCGGCCGGCCATGACGTGGATCGGCTCGCCCGTCTCCGGGTGGGCGCCCAGGTCCTTCAGCGGCGCCGTCGCCGCGCCACGGCCCGCGAACTTGCCGGCCCGCTTCTCGGCCAGCAGCACGACAGCGCGGTTCAGACCAATATCGAACACCTCGTCGATGTCGGCGACATTGGCGTAGGTCCCGGCGTGCAGCACGAACGGGCCGTAGCGGCCCAGGCCCGCCGTGATCGGCTTGCCGTCCTCCGGATGCATCCCGACCTCGCGCGGCAGGGCCAGCAGGCGCAGGGCCTGATCCAGCGTCAGCGTCGCGGCCGACCAGCCCTTGGGCAGGGACGAGCGTTTCGGCTTCTCCTCGCCGGGCAGGGTGGTTTCGACATAGGGGCCGAACCGGCCGATCTTCAGCGCCACCGGCGCGCCCGTGACCGGATCGACGCCCAGCTCCCGGTCGCCGCCGTCTTCGACCTCGCTCGCCGCGCCGAAGCCGCGCGTGTAGCGGCATTCCGGATAGTTGGAGCAGCCGATGAAGGACGAGCGCATCTTGAAGCTGGCCTTCAGATGCAGCCGCCCGCTCTTGCACAGGGGGCAGAGACGCGGATCGGTCCCGTCGCCCTTGTCCGGGAACAGGAAGGGACCGATCGCCGTATCAAGCTCGTCGATCACGCCCTGCCGGGCGGTGACCGCCTCGGTCGCCGGCTTCAGCTGGCTCCAGAACTCGCGCAGCACCACCTTCCAGTCCAGCTCGCCGGCCGACACCTCGTCCAGCTGGTTCTCCAGGGCGGCGGTGAAGTCGTACTGCACCCAGCGGCCGAAGAACTGTTCGAGGAAGGCCGTGACCAGCCGGCCGTTGTCCTCCGGGATGAACCGGTTCTTGTCCATGCGGACGTATTCCCGGTCGCGCAGTGTCGTCAGGATCGAGGCGTAGGTCGACGGCCGGCCGATGCCCAGCTCTTCCAGCTTCTTGACCAGGGTGGCTTCCGAGAAGCGCGGCGGCGGCTCGGTGAAATGCTGTTCGGTGCGAACGGCGTCGACCTTGGCCACGGCGCCTTCCTTCAGCGCGGGCAGGCGGGTCGTGTCGTCCTCGTCGTCGCCGCCGTCCTTGGGCTTGTCGTCGCGGCCCTCCTCGTACACGGCCATGAAGCCGTCGAAGGCCACGACCTGGCCGGTGGCCCGAAGCCCGGTCTGGCCCGTCGGCTCCTCGATCTCGACCGTGGTCCGGTCCAGACGCGCGGACTCCATCTGGCTGGCGATGGTCCGCTTCCAGATCAGTTCGTACAGCTTCTGCAGGTCGCCCTCGAGCCGCAGGGTCTCGGGCGCGCGGGCCATGTTGGTCGGCCGGATCGCCTCGTGCGCCTCCTGGGCGTTCTTGGCCTTGGTCTTGTAGTAGCGCGGCTGTTCCGGGACATAGGCGGGACCGAAGCGGTCGCCGATGACCTCCCGCGCCTGGGCGATGCCCTCGGGGCTGACCGACAGGCCGTCGGTCCGCATATAGGTGATCAGACCGCCCTGGTCGTCGACGCCCTCATACAGTTTCTGCGCCGCCTGCATGGTGCGCTGCGCCGTGAAGCCCAGCTTGCGCGAGGCCTCCTGCTGCAGGGTCGAGGTCATGAACGGCGGGGCCGGGGCGCGCTTGACCGGCTTCTTCTCGACCGAGGCGATGGTGAAGGTCCCGGCCTTGATGGCGTCGCGGGCGGCGCTGGCCATGGCTTCCGAGGTGATGTCCAGCCGCTGCACCCGCTTGCCGGCGTGCTTGACCAGCCGCGTCGTGAACGGCGGGCTGTCGGCGTTCATGTCGGCCTCGACCGACCAGTATTCCTGCGCCTTGAACGCCTCGATCTCCATCTCGCGATCGACGACGATGCGCAGGGCGACCGACTGAACCCGACCGGCCGAGCGCGCGCCCGGCAGCTTGCGCCACAGCACCGGCGACAGGGTGAAGCCGACCAGATAGTCCAGCGCCCGGCGGGCCAGATAGGCCTCGACCAGCTCCATGTCGATCTGGCGCGGTTTGGCCATCGCCTCCAGCACGGCGCTCTTGGTGATGGCGTTGAAGGTGACCCGCTCGACGTGCGTGTCCTTCAGCACCTTCTTCCTGGTCAGGATCTCCAGCACGTGCCAGCTGATCGCCTCGCCCTCGCGGTCGGGGTCGGTCGCCAGGATGACGCGGTCGGACCGTTTGGCCACCTCGGCGATCTCGCTCAGCCGTTTCGAGGCCTTGGCGTCGACTTCCCACGACATGGCGAAATCGTCGTCGGGCAGCACCGAGCCGTCCTTCGACGGCAGGTCGCGGACGTGGCCGTAGGACGCCAGGACGGTGAAGTCCGGGCCCAGATATTTGTTGATGGTCTTGGCCTTTGCGGGGCTCTCGACGACGACGAGGTTCATGCGGGGAGGGGGCCTTCAACGGGCTCGAAAGGGGGCGGAACGTGGTTGGCGCGGGCGTCGCTGTCAATCGGCGTCGGAATTCAGCGCTCCGTTCAGGTCGAAACCAGACCCCCCGGAAGCAGGGTCGCGCGCCCGACGAGGCTTAGTTCCAGCAGCGCCGCGGCCACCGCTCCGACCGGCGCCCCAACCGCCCGGGCCAGCTCGTCGCGCGGCGTCGGCGTCGGCGACAGCAGGGCGGCGACCCGCTCCAGCAGCGCCGCGTCGACGTCGTCTGGCGCGCTGGCGAACGGATTGTCGGTGGGCGGCTCGCCCAAGGAGCGCAGGGTCGAAAAGGCCCGCTCCACATCCTCCAGCCCCTCGCACAGGATGGCCCCTTGGCGCAGCAGCTCATTCGGCCCTCGCGAACGGGGATCCAGCGGCGACCCCGGCACGGCGAAGACGTCGCGCCCCTGTTCGGCCGCCAGGCGGGCGGTGATCAACGAGCCTGATCGCAGTTCGGCCTCGACCACGATGACGCCGCGCGACAGGCCCGAGATGATGCGGTTGCGGCGCGGAAAGTCCTTCGCCTGGGCCCGCGCCCCGACCGGGCTCTCCGAGACGATACAGCCCTGTTCGGCGATCTGGCGGTACAGCTCGGCGTGGTCGGGCGGATAGACGTCATCCACCCCGCCGCCCAGCACCGCAACGGTCCCGGTCGGCAGCGCCCCTGCGTGGGCCGCCCCGTCAATGCCGCGCGCAAGGCCCGAGACCACCACATGGCCGGCCTCGCCCAGCTGCTGCGACAGGCCGCGCGCGATCCGCTGCCCGCCCGCCGAGGCGATCCGCGCCCCGACCACGGCGATGCAGGGCCGGGCCATCAGGCCGGCGTCGCCGAGCGCCCATAGCAGCGGCGGCGGCGGATCGACGGCGGCCAGCATGTCCGGATAGGGGGCGTCGCCCAGCACGATCCACCGCGCGCCGAGCCGGGTCCCGGCCTCGATCTCGGCCTCGATATCGGCGACCGCCGGCAGGTCATGGCCATGCCCGCCGCCGCGCCGGATCAGGTCGGGCAGGGCCTCGACGGCGCGTTCGGCTGTCCCGAACCGGTCCAGCAGCTGTTTGAAGGTGACCGGGCCGACCCGGTCGGTGCGCGCCAGCCGCAGTCGGGCGAACCGCTCCGTCTCCGGCAGCGGCGCCCGGGTGGTCACGCCTTCCCGGCCCCGATGCGCGGTTCGGCGCCCTTGAGCAGACGGCCGATGTTCTGGTGATGCCGGACCCAGATCAGGGCGGTGGTGAAGACGGCCAGCGCGAGGATCGGCGCCGGCGCCGGCAGGCCCAGGGCCGCCAGCGGCAGCAGGGCGTACAGCGGCGCGGCGGCGGAAGACACCAGGGCCGCCAACGACGAAATTCGGAACAGGGCCGCGACGATCAGCCAGGTCGCGCCGGCCAGCAGGCCGAGCGGCCAGGCCGCCGCCAGCAACAGGCCGAAAAAGGTCGCCACCCCCTTGCCGCCCTTGAAGCCCAGCCAGACGGGAAACAGATGGCCAAGGAAGGCCGCACCGCCGGCGATCGCCCCGGCGACCTCGCTGTCGAACAGTTCGCGGGCGATCAGCAGCGCCACTGCGCCCTTGCCGGCGTCCAGCAACAGGGTGGCGATGGCCAGGTCCTTGCGCCCGGTGCGCAGCACATTGGTCGCGCCGATATTGCCCGAGCCGATGCCGCGTACGTCCTGCCCGGTGACCGCGCGGGTCAGCACCACGCCGAACGGAATCGACCCCAGCAGATATCCGCCGGCCGCCACGAGGGCGAGCGTCCCGAGAGCGGGTCCGACCAGATCCTGCAAGTGATTCGCTCCCTCTTAACGTGCGTCGTGGACGATGCGTCCGCCGACGACGGTGAGCAAGACCTTCCCTTGCAGACGCCGCCCGTCGAACGGCGAGTTCTTCGACTTGGAGCGCAGCGCCTCGGCGTCGATCACCACCGGCGCGCCGGGATTGAACAGAATCAGGTCGGCCGGCGCGCCGGCTGCCAGCACGCCTGCTTCAAGCCCGAGCAGGGTCGCCGGCCCGTGGGTCAGCGGCCGCAGGATGTCCAGCAGTTCCACCCCGTCCTCATGGTGCAGAGACAGGGCCGCCGGCAGCAGGGTCTCCAGCCCGACAGCGCCCGGCGCCGCCTCGGCGAACGGTCGCCGCTTGTCCTCGGCCGGGGCCGGGGCGTGGGCGCTGGTGATGGCGTCGATCAATCCGTCGCGCACCGCCTCGATCAGCGCCTGCCGGTCGCTCTCGGGCCGCAACGGCGGATCCATCCGGTAGAAGGTGCGATAGTCGCCGATGTCGATCTCGTTGAAGCACAGGTGGTTGATCGACACCGAGGCGGCGACCTCCAGTCCCCTGGCCCGGGCCCGCGCCAGCGTCTCCAGCGCCCCCTCGGTCGAGATCTGGTCGACCAGGAAGCGCGCCCCGGTCTGTTCGACCAAGGCCAGATCGCGCTCCAGCTGGATGCGTTCGGCGATCGCCGGCGCCGCCGCCAGCCCCAGCCGCGTCGCCAGCTCGCCGGAGGTGGCTGCCGCCCCCTCGCTCAGCCACGGATCGGCCGGCCGGCACGAGATCAGGGCGTTGAACGCCGCCGCGTAGCTCATCACGCGCTGCAGGGTCCGGGTGTTGGCGATGACGTGGTCCACGTCCGTGAAATACAGGGCGCCCGCTTCGTCCATCAGGCCGATCTCGGCCATGCGCACGCCGTCGCGGCCCTTGGTCGCCGCGCCGGCCGCGCGGACGTTGACCAGCCCGAGGGCCGCGCCGCGCCGCTGGATGAATTCGATCATCGCCGGATCGTCGAGGGCCGGATCGGTGTCCGGCTGGATGACCATGGTGGTGACCCCGCCCGCGGCAGCCGACAGGCTGGCCGACTTCAGCGTCTCCTTCGGCTCGGCCCCCGGCTCGCCGGTCTTGACCCGGATATCGATCAGCCCCGGCGACAGGCACAGGCCGCCGGCGTCCACCGTCTCGACACCCCCAGGCGCCGCACCCGGCCCATACACGACCTCGACGATCCGCCCGTCCTCGACCAGCACCGCCCCCGGACCGTCGTAGTCGGAGGCGGGGTCCAACAGCCGAGCGTTGAGGATGGCGAGCGCGCTCATGCCTCGTCTCCCGCGCGCCGCTCCGACAGGGCCGCCAGCACCGCCATTCGCGCCGCCACCCCCATTTCGACCTGGTCCTGGATCAACGAAACGGTCAAATCGTCGGCCACGTCCGAATCGATCTCGACCCCGCGGTTCATCGGCCCCGGGTGCATCACCTTCGCCCCCGGATTGGCCCAGGCCAGCTTCTCGCGGTCGAGGCCCCAGAAGCGGAAATATTCGCGGGTCGAGGGCACCAGCGCCCCTTCCATCCGCTCCAGCTGCAGCCTCAGCATCATCACCACATCGCAGCCGCGCAGCCCCTCGCGCATGTCGTGGAACACCTCGCAGCCCCAGCGGTCGGCGTCGCCGGGCACAAGGGTCGGCGGCCCGATCAGCCGCACCCGCGCCCCCATCATCGACAGCAGGGCCACATTCGAGCGCGCGACCCGGCTGTGGGCGATGTCGCCGCAGATGGCGACAGTCAGGCCGCCGACGTCGCCGAAGGCGCGGCGCAGGCTCAGCAGGTCCAGCAGCGCCTGTGTCGGGTGCTCGTGCCGCCCGTCCCCGGCGTTGACCACCGAACAGCCGACCTTCTGCGACAGAAGGGCCGCCGCGCCCGAGGCCGAGTGGCGCACCACCAGCACGTCGGGCTTCATCGCGTTCAGCGTCGCCGCCGTGTCGATCAGGGTCTCGCCCTTGGTGGTCGAGGAATTGCGTGGGCTCAACGCCGTCACATCGGCGCCCAGCCGCCTGGCCGCGATCTCGAACGAGGCGCTGGTCCGCGTCGAGCTCTCGAAGAACAGGTTCATCACCGTGCGGCCGCGCATCAGGTCCAGCGACTTCGACGACTGGCGATTGAAGTCGACGAAGGCGTCGGCCAGATCCAGCAGCGGCGGGACGGTGGCGGCGTTCAGATCGCCGGCGGAAAGGAAATGGTCCCGCGGGAACGGCGCCAGCCGCTCGTGAATCAGGTCGGTGACGGCGGCGGGCTGGGTCATCGAGGCCCGGCTATAGGGGCAGATCGGACGAAGGGGAAGATCGCAGCCGGTCCAGCGCCCCCTGCAGAATCCACGCGGCGGCCGTCCGGTCGATCACATTGGCCCGGCGCTTGCGGTTCAGATCCAGCTCCTCGATCAGGAACCGCTCGACCGCGCTGGTCGACAGCCGCTCGTCCTGGAAGGCGCAGGGCACGGCGCGGATGCGCTGCAGATTGCGGGCGAAGGCCCGGCACGACTGCGCCCGGGGCCCCTCCGACCCGTCCATGTTCAACGGCAGGCCGATCACCAGCCCCGACGCCTTGCGTCCGTCCATCAGCTTCAGCACCGCATGGGCGTCGTCGGTGAATTTCGTCTTGCGGATCAGCACCAGCGGGCTGGCGATCATCCGCGTCGCATCCGAGGCCGCCACGCCGATGGTCTTCTCGCCCAGATCCAGCCCCAGCCACGGCGTGCCGGGCGGAGTCGAGGCGGCGAGGTCTTGCAGTGTCATGACTGTCACGGCCTGCGGGTAGGACTGGCGCGAGCCCGAGTCAAAGTGCAAAGCTCCGGCATGTTCTGAAGAGGAGGGTCGTTTCGTGAAACCGCTTCTGTTCCTCACCGCCCTGGTCGGCCTCGCCGCCTGCGACACCGGCGTCGAAAGCCGCAAGGCGGCGGTGCCCCCGGCCGAACAGCCGGCTCCCGTCGCCGCCGTCGCTCCGCTGGCCGCGTCCGGCCCCGCCGCGACCCTGACGCCCGAAGCCGACCCGGCCCTGCAACAGGCCGCCGGCGTTGTTCGCCTCGATCAGCTGACAGGGCAGGGTCCGCTCGCCGCCAAACTGTTCGGCACGGCCGGCGGCGACCCGGCCATGAACGGCCTCTACACCCACCTGGCCTTCTTCCAGAGCCCGGCCGAAGGCTGGCGGGTGTTCCGCCTCGGCGATGTGCTCGACTACCGCATCCTGTCGCAGCGGGCCGGGCGGGTCGATCTGGAGCTCCGCGAGAGCGTCATGGACGAGGCCACGGGCCGCATCGGCGACCGCACCCGCCGGGTCATCGTCGGCTGGCCCATCGCCGCCGACGGCTCCGCCCCCGCCGAGGTCACCGTCACCCCGGCGCAATAGCGTCAGAATCCTTGTGAAAGCGAGGCCGGGCGGCTAATCCCGCCCGTTCTGGTTTCGCATTGGAGGGCCGCATGGCCATCGACGCCGCGACCGTGCGCCGTGTGGCGCACCTCGCCCGCATCAAGACCCCGGAAGACCGTCTGGAGCCGCTCGCCGCGGAACTGAACGGCATCCTCGCCTGGATCGAACAGCTGAACGAGGTCGATGTCGAGGGCGTCGAGCCGATGACCTCCAGCGTCCACCAGCCGATGCGCCTGCGCGACGACGTCGTCACCGACGGCAACAAGGTCGCCGACGTGCTCGGCAACGCCCCGCGCTCCGCCGACGGCTTCTTCGTCGTGCCCAAGGTGGTCGAATAGAATGTCCGACCTGACCAAACTCACCCTCAAGGCCGCACTCGACGGCCTCAAGGCCCGCGACTTCTCCTCCGAGGAGATCACCCGCGCCTTCGTCGCCAATATCGACGCCGCCAACCCGCGCCTGAACGCCTATGTCGTCCAGACCACGGACAAGGCGCTCGCCATGGCCCGCGCCTCCGACGCCCGGCTGGCCAGGGGGGAGGGCGGCGCCCTGGAGGGCGCGCCGCTGGGGATCAAGGACCTGTTCTGCACCAACGGCGTCCAGACCACGGCCGGCTCCAACATGCTGCGCGGCTTCGTCCCGCCCTATGAGTCCACCGTCACCTCCAACCTGTGGCGCGACGGCGCGGTCATGCTGGGCAAGCTCAACATGGACGAGTTCGCCATGGGCTCGTCGAACGAGACCAGCGCCTTCGGCCCGGTCGTGAACCCGTGGAAGTCCGGCGCCTCCAATGCCGACCTGACCCCCGGCGGCAGCTCGGGCGGCTCGGCCTCGGCCGTCGCCGGCGACCTCTGCCTCGCCGCCACCGCCTCGGACACCGGCGGCTCGATCCGCCAGCCCGCCGCCTTCACCGGCACGGTCGGGATCAAGCCCACCTACGGCCGCGCCAGCCGTTTCGGCATGGTCGCCTTCGCCAGTTCGCTGGATCAGGCCGGCCCAATCACGAAGACCGTCGAGGACGCCGCCCTCCTGCTGCGCTCGATGTGCTCCTACGATGCGAAGGACGCCACCAGCCTCGACGTCGAGACGCCCGATTGGACCCAGTCCCTGAACAAGGGCGTCAGGGGTCTGCGCATCGGCGTGCCGAAGGAATATGTCGTCGACGGCATGCCCGCCGAGATCCAGGCCCTGTGGGACCAGGGCGTGGCCTGGCTCAAGGCCGGCGGCGCCGAGATCGTCGAGATCAGCCTGCCGCACACCAAATACGCCCTGCCGGCCTATTACATCATCGCCCCGGCCGAGGCCTCGTCCAACCTGGCCCGCTACGACGGCATGCGCTTCGGCCACCGCGCCGAGGGGACGACCAGTCTGACGGACCTCTACGAGACCAGCCGCGCCGAGGGCTTCGGCAAGGAGGTCCAGCGCCGCCTGACCATAGGCGCCTATGTCCTGTCGGCCGGCTTCTATGACGCCTACTACGTCCGCGCCCTCAAGGTCCGCCGCCGCATCGCCATGGATTTCGACGCCGTCTGGGATAAGGTCGACGCCATCCTGACGCCGTCCACCCCCTCGGCCGCCTTCGCCCTCGGCGACAAGCAGATCGATCCGCTGCAGATGTATCTGAACGACATCTTCACCGTCACCGCCAACCTCGCCGGCCTGCCGGGCATCTCGGTGCCCGCCGGCGTCGACAAGGGCGGCCTGCCGCTCGGCCTCCAGGTCATCGGCAAGGCGCTGGACGAGGCGACGGTGTTCCAGGTCGCCAGCGCTCTGGAAGACGCGGCGGGGTTTGTCGCCAAGCCGGAGAAGTGGTGGTGAGCATGACTGACACATCCAAACTCATCCCCGGCCGCACCGGCGCGTGGGAAATCGTCATGGGGCTGGAGATCCACGCCCAGGTCGCCTCCAAGGCCAAGCTGTTCTCGGGCGCCGCCGTCGGCTTCGGCGCCGGGCCGAACGAGCAGGTGTCGCTGATCGACGCCGGCTTCCCCGGCATGCTGCCGACCCTCAATAAGTACTGCGTCGAACAGGCCGTCCGCACCGGACTGGGCCTGAATGCGCAGATCAACAGACGCAGCCAGTTCGACCGCAAGAACTATTTCTACCCCGACCTGCCGACCGGCTATCAGATCAGCCAGTTGTACCACCCGATCGTCGGCGAGGGCGTGGTCGAGGTCGAGGCCGAGGACGGCTCCTTCTTCAACGTCGGCATCGAACGCCTGCATCTGGAACAGGACGCGGGCAAGCTGATCCACGACCTGTCGCCGACCGAATCCTACGTCGATCTGAACCGCGCCGGCACGGCCCTGATGGAGATCGTCTCCCGGCCCGACATCCGCTCGCCGGAAGAGGCGGTCGCCTACGTCAAGAAGATCCGCACCATCCTGATCTATCTCGGCACCTGCGATGGCGACATGGAGAAGGGCAACCTGCGCGCCGACGTAAACGTCTCCGTCTGCCGCGAGGGCCAGTACGCCAAATACAAGGCCACCGGCGACTTCAGCCATCTGGGCACGCGCTGCGAGATCAAGAACGTCAACTCGTTCCGCTTCATCAGCCAGGCCATCAACTACGAGGCCCGGCGCCAGATCGAGATCCTCGAGGACGGCGGCAAGATCGATCAGGAGACCCGCCTCTACGACCCCACGGCCGGCGAGACCCGTTCGATGCGCTCGAAGGAAGAGGCGATGGACTATCGCTACTTCCCGGACCCCGACCTGTTGCCGCTCGAGCTGGAGCAGGCCTGGATCGACGACATCAAGGCCAACCTGCCGGAACTGCCCGACGCCAAGCGCCGCCGGCTGATGGCCGACTACGGCCTGTCGCAATACGACGCCGTGGTGCTGATCTCGGAACAGGCCAAGGCCGACTATTTCGAAGCCGCCGCCAAGGGCCGCGACGCCAAGCTGGTGTCCAACTGGGTGACCAACGAACTGTCGGCCCGCCTCGCGGCGGACAACCTCGACTTCGACCAGAGCCCGGTCCCGGCCGCCCACGTCGCCCAGCTGGTCGAGCTGATCGAGACCAATGTCATCTCGTCGAAGATCGCCAAGGAGGTGTTCGACCACGTCTGGAACGGGGAGGGCTCGCCGACCGAGGTCGTCGAGAAGCACGGCCTCAAACAGGTCACCGACACCGGCGCGATCGAAAAGGCCATCGACGACATCATCGCCGCCAACCCCGACAAGGCCGCCGCTGTGGCCGAGAAGCCCCAGGCCCTCGGCTGGTTCGTCGGCCAGGTCATGAAGGCCACCGGCGGCAAGGCCAACCCGGCGGCGGTCAACGATATCCTGAGGGCGAAGCTGGGGCTCTGAGGCTCCGCCCAGCGGTGGGCAGGCCTTTCGCGACCGGCAGGGGCCGCCGTCTATCGGGCCGGCGGCTCCGCGCTGAGCACGGCCTGAACGATCGAGCCGTCGGCCTGCCGCCCCATCACGCCGCCCAGCCACGACGGTTCCCGGGCGCGGGTCAATCGGCCAATCCGCTTGTAAGGTGGAAGCCCGTCGCCTCTGACGACGGGCTTCCCGGAGGGTTCAGGGGCAGTCGCCCAGGAAATAGTCCTCATAGTCGCCGGTCTCCATTCCGTACGACCGGATGTTCCCGTTGCAGTAGTAGCGGATCCACCCCACCATTACTCTGGTCTCCGTCCCCCAGGGCGTGGGGCCCGGGCCCGGAAACGGCGAGGTTCCTGGACTGTATTCCGTGCTGTAGAAGACGATTTCCCGGTACCATGGCAGAGCGGCGACCGGCGCTGCGGCCGCTGCGGCGACCGGCGTGGCCGCGGTAGGAGCGGGGACGGAGGAAATGGCCAGAACGGCTATCAGCGAGGCTTGAGCAAGGCGCTTCATGCGAGTCTCCTCAACAGGCGGGATCGCCCGACCGGAACGGCACCACAGATTGTGAAACTTTGCAATCATGGGTTGGGCTTTCGCGGCCAAGCCACCTGCGCCACCGTCTGCGTCCCATCCCTTAAGGGCTTTCGGTCCGTGCTCTCCGACCCGGCGTCGTGATCGAACACCACCCACGCCTCAAACTGCTGTCGGGAGAGGGCCATAATCCCGGTCGAGGGTGACGGGCGCGGATCGACAAGTCCGTGAAACCGGCCTGTCAGGTCGGAGGTCCCAGGGCTCACGACCGGTCCGCGGCCTCACTCGAACAGCTCCCCGCTCGCCTCCGCCCCCTCCACGACCGCCCGCGCCAGCGTCCGCGTCACCGGCCGGTGCATCGCGTCCAGCCGTTCGACCACATCCGCCGCCGCCGCCGCCGACCGGTCGATCCGGCGCAGCAGATAGGGCACGACGTCTCTGGCCGGGCGGATGCCGCGCTCGGCGAACCGCGCCTCCAGCATGGCCGCGAGCACGGCGTCGTCCGGCGCGTCGAGAGCCACGGTGCGGATGGCGTCCAGCCGCGAGCGCAGGTCGGGCAGGGCGGTCGACCAGGCCGACGGCGGCTCGCGCGACGCCAGCAGCAGGGCCCCGCCCGGGGCCTGGGCCAGGTTGATCAGGTGGAACAGGGTCTCGTCGTCGACGTCGCGGGCCCGGTCCAGCAGCACCGGCCGCCCCTCAAGCTCCAGCGGATCGATCAGCGCCGCCTCGGCCCCATGCAGGGCGACGGCCCCGACGCGTTCGGCCCAGATCTGCCCCAGCCGGCTCTTGCCAGAGCCTTCCGGGCCATGCAGGGCGACCACCCCGCCGATCCGGTCGGGCCAGCCGGCCAGGGCCTGATGGGCCGCCCGGTTGCTGTCCGACACGACGAACCCTTCCGGCCCGTCCGGCAGGTCGCGCTGCAGCGGCAGGCGCATCTGGTCAGGCGGCGAGGGGCGGGCGGTCATAGCGAAAACACCTATAGCAGACCGCGACCCAGGGTCTTACGCCGTGGTGGACAAAGCATCCTGGCTGTGGAGGGCGAGCGAGGAATTCGACGACGAAACGTCGAGGACTTCGGATACGCCCGAAGAAGAATTGGACGACAAGGGATACAGGCCCGCCGCCGTCCGGCAAACCTTGACTTTCCGGGGCGATGATGCGCCCTTCCGGCCTCCCGAATTGCGCCCCTCGCGGCCTGTAATCCAAGACGAACCGCCCATGCACGCCTACCGCTCCCACACCTGCGGCGCCCTGCGTTTGACCGACGCCGGCTCGAATGTCCGCCTGTCCGGCTGGGTGCATCGCAAGCGCGACCACGGCGGCCTGCTGTTCATCGACCTGCGCGACCACTACGGCCTGACCCAGCTGGTGCTGCACCCCGAGACCCCGGGCTTCGAGGCCGTCGAACGCCTGCGCGCCGAGAGCGTCATCCGTATCGACGGCGAGGTCGTGGCCCGGTCGGCCGAGACGAAGAACGCCAACCTGCCGACCGGCGAGATCGAGATCCAGGTCAAGGCCGTCGAGGTCCTGTCCGAGGCCGCCGAACTGCCGCTGCCGGTCTTCGGCGAGCCCGAATATCCCGAGGAGCTGCGGCTCAAGCACCGCTACCTCGACCTGCGCCGCGAGACCCTGCACAGAAACATCGTGCTGCGCTCGCGCGTCATCTCCTCGATCCGCCAGCGCATGGTCGGCCAGGGCTTCCTCGAGTACCAGACGCCGATCCTGACCGCCTCGTCGCCGGAGGGCGCGCGCGACTTCCTCGTCCCCTCGCGCCTGCACCCGGGCAAGTTCTACGCCCTGCCGCAGGCCCCCCAGCAGTTCAAGCAGCTGCTGATGGTCTCGGGCTTCGACCGCTATTTCCAGATCGCGCCCTGCTTCCGCGACGAGGACCTGCGCGCCGACCGTTCGCTGGAATTCTACCAGCTCGACGTCGAGATGAGTTTCGTCACCCAGGAGGACGTCTTCGCCGCCATCGAGCCCGTCATGCATGGCGTGTTCGAGGAGTTCGCCGAGGGCAAGCCGGTCTCGCCCATAGACGGGACCCATACCTTCACCAACGACTTCGGCCAGACCCTCGAACACGCCGGCTTCGAACGCCTGACCTACGAACAGTCGATGAAATGGTACGGCACCGACAAGCCGGACACCCGCAACCCGATCAAGATGCAGGACGTCTCCGATCATTTCCGCGGCGGCGGTTTCGGCCTGTTCAACAAGATCCTCGGCGCCGACGACAAGAACGCCGTCTGGGCCATTCCGGCGCCGACCGGCGGCAGCCGCGCTTTCTGCGACCGCATGAACAGCTGGGCCCAGGGCGAGGGTCAGCCGGGCCTCGGCTACATCTTCTGGTCCGACGACCAGCAGGCCTGGGGCGGCCCGATCGCCAAGAACCTCGGCCAGGAGCCGACCGACGCCCTGATGACGGCCCTCGGCCTCGGCAAGGGCGACGCCGCCTTCTTCGCCGCCGGCCTGCCCGGGACCTTCGCCAAATTCGCCGGCCTGGCCCGCACCCGCGTCGGAACCGAGCTGAAGCTGATCGACGAGGCCCAGTTCAAATTCTGCTGGATCGTGGACTTCCCGATGTTCGAATGGTCCGAGGAAGAGAAGAAGGTCGACTTCTCGCACAACCCCTTCTCCATGCCCCAGGGCGGACTGGAGGCGCTGGAGACCCAGGACCCGCTGACGATCCGCGCCTACCAGTACGACATCGTCTGCAACGGCTATGAGCTGTGCTCCGGGGCGATCCGGAACCACAAGGCCGAGATCATGCTCAAGGCCTTCGAGATCGCGGGCTATGACTCCTCCGTCGTCGAGGAGCAGTTCGGCGGCATGCTCAACGCCTTCCGCTACGGCGCGCCGCCGCACGGCGGTCTGGCCCCCGGCATCGACCGCATCGTCATGCTGCTGGCCAACCAGACCGCCATCCGCGAGGTCATCGCCTTCCCGCTGAACCAGCAGGGCCAGGACCTGCTGATGAGCGCGCCCTCCGACGCCGCCGAGCGTCAGTACAAGGAGCTGCACATCCGGCCCGCCCTGCCGCTGAAGGCCTGAACGACAAGGCCCCGCCGGAGCGGGGCCTGATCTACTGGTTGTTGGCGACCACAAGGTTGCGCGTGCGGGGCGGCACGGGCGGGGCCGGCGGTCGGGGCGGGGCGGGCGCGACCCGCACCACGCTGATGCCCCGACAGGCCCGGGCGGTCAGGTTGCCCGGCAGCCGCGTGCTGGCGTCGCCGCAGGCCCGACCGACCTGCGCCTGGCTCAGGTTGCGGGCGCGGCTCAGGTCCGTCCCCCGGATATCGGTGCGGTTCATCTCGGCGTCCTCGAAATCCGCGCCGATGAAGTTTCCGCCTGTCAGCCGGGCCCCGTTGAGCGTCGCATCCGAGAAGTCCGCCCCCCGGAAGTCGCCGTTCGACAGGTTCGACATGCTGATGTCGGAGTCGGAAAAGTCCGCCCCGCGCGCGCTCACATTCGCCAGGGTCACGGCCACCATTTCCGCCTCGCTGAGATCCGCGCCGGCGAGCACCGCGCCGTTCAGGTTGACGCTGACCAGCTCGGCTCCGGACAGGTCCGCGTTGCTGAACCGGGCGCGGACCAGCGAGGCGCCGGCGGCGTCTATGCCGGACAGGCTGGCGTTGCTGAAATTGGCGTCGTTGAAATTGCCGCCCACCAGCGTCGCGCCATCCAGATCGGCGCGGCTGAAATCGCTGCCCGAGAAGTTCGAGCCCATCAGCTCCGCTCCCCGCAGGTCGGCGCCGACGAGGGTGGCGTTGGTGAAGCTGGCGCCGTGGAAGGCGGCGCCCGTCAGATCCCGACCCGACAGTTCGCAGCGGTTGCACGAGCCGCCCAGCGACACCATCCGGGCCACGTCGCGATCCTGCAGGCCAAACTGCAGCCGAACCTCGGCGGCGGCCGGGCCGGCGGCCATGGCGATCATGGCGGCGGTCGCGGCGAGGCCGGCGGTCGCGAGGCGGCGGATCAGGGGTGGGGCGATCTGGGGCACGCTCCGGTTTTGCCGCCAAAGCCCCGCAAACCCTACTTAATTCGCGGTAAGGTGCGTGGCGGCGATGCGCCGGATCAGCAGCGCGGAATGGTCAGTCCGCGCGGCAGTTGCGTCGCCTCGTCACCACAGGCCCGGTTCAGGCGGCTCTGGCTCAGACCTGTGGCGCGCTGCAGCGAGGCGCCGCCGAAATTCGCCCCGTCCAGCGTCGCGCCGCTGAAATTCGCGCCATCCAGAAAGGCGCCGACGAAGCTGGCGTTCGTCATATTGGCGCCGGCGAAGCTGGCGTTCGAGAAGACGCCGCCATAGGCCTCGACGTCGCGCATATCGGCGTTGGAGAAGCGCGTCCGGTTCATCACGACCAGACTGAGGTCCGCCTGCCTCAATCGGGCGCCGCTCAAATTCAGTCCGCGGGCCTCAAGGCCGGAAAAATTGCCCTGGAACAGGTTGCAACCGGCGCAGCTGGCCCCGCCGCGCACCCGGGCGATCTGGCCCGCGTTCTGGGCGAGGGCGGGCAGGGCGGCGGCAGCGGCGGTCAGGACGACGACGGCGGTCAGGAAAGGCTTCATGGCAGGCTCCGTGGCTTGCGCCCGGCGGTGCAAGTCCCGCGCCATGATGCGCCGTATTCGTTGATTATCCCTGCATGGACGGGGCCGCCCCGCAGGTGTCGCAAATCCAGCCGGCTCCGCGTTGTTGCAGCGTGAAGTCGCCGCAGGCCGGGCAGGCGGTGGCCTCGGTCACCTGCGGCGGCGTCGGGAGGGGCTCGCGCTTCTGCCCAAATGGCAGCACGACCAGGTTGTCGGGCGCGGCCCCGCGGGCGAAACCCTTGGAGATGAACCGCGCCGCCGGCACCGTCCCGGGCGCGCCATCCTCGCCCGCGCCGCCGCCCAGACCATCGGCGTTCAACCCTTCCGGATCGGCATTGGCCAGCTCGTGCCGGTCCAGATATGAGACGCCCAGTTCGCGGAAGATGTAGTCGAGGATGGATGTCGCCGAGCGGATCGAATCGTTGCCGGTGACCCGGCCCGCCGGTTCGAACCGGGTGAAGACGAAGGCGTCGACGAACTCGTCCAGCGGCACGCCGTACTGAAGACCGATCGAGATCGCGATGGCGAAATTGTTCATCAGCGACCGGAAGGCGGCGCCTTCCTTGTGCATGTCGATGAAGATTTCGCCCAGTTCGCCGTCGTCGTACTCGCCGGTGTGGATATAGACCTTGTGCCCGCCCACGGCGGCCTTCTGGATATAGCCCTTGCGCCGGTCGGGCAGTTTGCGGCGGGTGCGGTCCCGCTCGACGACCTTCTCGATCACGCGCTCGACCGCCCGGGTCTCGGGTTCCGGCCGGCGCTCGCGCGCGGCTCCGGTGTCCGGAAGGTCGAGGAAGCGTCCGGCCGGGGCGGGACCGCGGCGCAGTCGCACGGCCCTTCGTCCGTTGCGCGCCGCCTCGCCCAGGTGTCGGACCGCCTGGGCCGGGGTGATGCGCCAGTCCAGCTCCAGGGGCGTGACGTCCGGCGCCGGGCTGTGCAGGTCCAGAACCTCGCGCAGCCGGGCCTCGAACGCCGCCGGATCGGCCAGCACGGATCGCAGGGCGACCGGCGCCTCGGTCCACTCCGACAGGTCCCCGTGACCAAAGGCCCAGGCGCTGGCCTCCGCTACGGCTTCAGGGGTGAAGTCGAGCCGAAGCAGCAGATCGCCGTTCTCGCCATCCTCGACGCCGAGCACGTCCCGCAGAAAGCCGGTGTCCAGCACCGGCGCGCGGAAGGCGTCCTCCAGCCTCTCCACCCGGGCCAGCGCCATTTCGACCGCTTCCAGCTCCAGATCGGTGAATCCCCGCGCCCGCAGCGCCGCATGGTCGACGCCCGGCGCGCCGGAAAGGGTGCGCCGTCCCAGCAGGCGCCGCTCGGCCGAGTCCAGGTCGCCGCCGGCTCTGACGATCGCCGTGGCCAGCGACGGGCGCAGGCGAGCCTCCACTTCCCCGTCGCCGGTCTCAAACGCGTCCACGGCGGCGAAAGGCGTCAGGCCCAGTCGCAGGTTGGCGCCAGCGTCCTCGACGAACAGGTTTGGAGGTCGGCAGCCGTCCGCGACCAATCGCGCCAAGTCCGCGGCGAGCGCCTCCGCGTCGTCGGGGTCTCCGGCCACCGCGACATCGGCCAGCCCGCCGAGGCCGACGGCGGGCCGGGCAGGCGCGTAGGCCTCGGCCCACAAGGCGGCGAGGGCGGTCAGGGCGCCCGCGAACTGGTCGCCGGCGACCGCGTGCACCGCGGGAAGGGACAGCAGCACGGCCGGTCCGGCTGAGGTCTCCGCCAGGGCGTCGGCCGTCTCGCCGTCGAAGGTCAGGATCAGGTCCCCGTCCATCGCCGGGCGGGCGGCGAGCTGGGCGGCCGGCGCGCCAGAGGCGATCAGATCGCGGTCGACGAGGGCGACCATCGGCGGAAAGGCAGTTTGGGCGAGCGGAGCGACCTCGTACGTTTCGCCGGCTACGGCGCGAACGATATCGGCGTCCGAAGCGCCGGCCCGACGGGCGGCGAGGGCGGCCCGGGCCAGGGCGGGATTTCGGGCGGGATCGGCGCAGTCCGCCGGCGAACCCTCGCAGCGATCGACGGCGTCGGCGATGGCGCACAGCGCGGCGGCGGCGGTCTCCACGGCGGTCGCCGCCAGCCGGGCGGCGCGCCGGCGAGCCGTCTCGGCGTCCAGCGTCTTGCCCGCGGCGGGATCGGAAAGGTCCAGGCGCCCCGGGACGATCTCCAGCGGCGTCGCGGGCGTGGCGAGACCGAGCAGAAGGGTGGCCGCCAGTTCCTCCGCCGGGACCCCTTTCAGCCCCAGTCGGGCCGCGAACAGGGCGGCGGCGTCGGCGAGCGGATCCTCGCCGCCGGTATCGAAGCCCTGGCCTTCGGCCCAATCCAGCCATGCCTCGACCTGGACGTCGCTCCAGGACCCGGGCGCCTGCACGCAGGCGATGCGGTCGGGGCGCTCGATTTCGCGCCGGGGACGGCGGGAAACGGCGGCGAGCAGGGCGAAGCGGATCGGCGGGCGCATGCGGCGGTCTCGGCGGGGCTTCGCTCGAAGCTAGCCGCGTTTGGCGCATCCGCAATACATCTGGCGTGGCCGGAGCGGGTTACCCCCAAGATGTTGAGTTTCCGCAAGGGTGCGTCGCGCTGGACGGACGGCCGCAAGGTTTCTATGATCGCGCCAATGTCGCCGGCCTCCGCGCGCGACCTGTAACGAGTGGAATCCCCGACGTGCTAGGCAAGATCTTCGGCTGGACCAGCGGCGCGACACTCGGCACGCTGTTCACCATCGCCAAGCGCGGCGAGCCGGTCGGTACCGACGAGTTCGGCAACCGCTATTTCCAGTCGCGCGACACCAGCAGCTACGACGGCCGTCGGCGGCGCTGGGTGATCTACAACGGCTACGCCGACGCATCGAAGGTGCCGCCGGACTGGCACGGCTGGCTGCACTACACGTTCGACGAAACGCCGTCCGAGCATCCCTTGCCCCGCCGGGCGTGGGAGAAGGATCATCTGCCGAACCTCACCGGCACGCCGATGGCATGGCGGCCGCAGGGGTCGCTCGCCGCCGAAGGTCTGCGTCCTGCGGCGACCGGCGACTACGAGGCGTGGCGTCCCGAATGAAGCGCTCCGTCGCCATCCTGACCGGCGTCGCCTCCCTGGCCTTGCTGGCCTCGGGCGCAGTGGTGGCGTCGGCGCTGAACGACATGCCCCAGGACGCGCAGCCCGCCTCCAGCCCGACGGCCGACCTGAATCGGCAGGCGATCTCGCCGGCGCAGCCCGCGCCACCCGTTCCTCAGGAGCCCGCGCCGGAGGCCGCCCCGGCCCCGGCCGCGCCGGTGGCGATCACGCCCACGGCCCCGGTGATCGTGGTCGCGGGGGAAACCGCGGCGGACGACGACGAGGACGAGGAACCGGAAGAGGCGGAAGAACCACGCGCGGAGGCTCCGACGGAGCCGGCCGCGACGCCCGGACGGCGGCAGCGTCGGCGCGTCGCCATTGTCGAGGCGGTCGACAAGGTCACCGCCGAGACCATGCGCTTCGAGGTCGAGGTCGGCGGACGGCCGGTCCGGTTCCAGAAGACCCTGATCTTCACCGCCAAGGCGTGCGAAGTCTCGGCGCCGGATGAGCTCGTCGAGGATTCGATCGCCTATCTTGAGGTCAGTCTGCAGCCGCGCGGCATGCTGCAGGCCTCATCCCCGCGGCAGATTTTCCGCGGCTGGATGTTCGCCTCGGCGCCGGCCGTCAACGGACTGCAGCACCCGATCTATGACGCCTGGGTGGTGGGCTGCAAGGCGTAGGCGACCGCCTCCGCGCCGCTCATCGGCTGGAACAGCGACCCGGCGTCGGGTTGGACCGTTCGGGCGACTTTCAGCAGCCTGAGGTAGGCGGCCTGCGGGGTTTCCACGGCGCCGAACTGGCTCAGGTGGGTGGTCAGGAACTGGGCGTCCAGCAGGCGCCAGCCGCCGCGCTTGAGCCGCGCCACCAGATGGACCAGCGCCACCTTTGAGGCGTCGCGTTCGCGGCTGAACATGCTCTCGCCGAAGAAGGCGCCGCCGAGGGTGACGCCGTAGAGGCCGCCGACAAGGCGTTCGCCCTGCCAGCATTCGACCGAATGGGCGTGGCCGCGGGCTTTGAGCTCCCCGTAGAGGCGACGGATCGGGCCGTTGATCCAGCTGTCCTCGCGCCCCGGGCCCGGGGCGGCGCAGGCGTCCAGAACGGCGGCGAAGGCGGTGTCGATGCGGACCTGGAAACGGTCGCTGCGGACTGTGCGTTTCAGCCGGCCGGGGATGCGGAAGCCGTCGAGGGGGATGACGCCGCGCTGGTCGGGTTCGACCAGAAAGACCCGGGGGTCGTCGCGGCCTTCGCCCATCGGAAAGACGCCGGCGGCGTAGCAGTTCAGCAGTTCGTCGGGGCCGAAACCGCCGAAGGGTCCGCTGGCGCTGAAACCGGGATCTTCCACGGTCCCTAGGCGCCGCCCTTCTGGCGTTTGGCCCAGTTCTCCAGCCAGTGGATGTCGTAGTCGCCCGACAGGATGTCGGGCTCCTGCAGCAGTTTCTGGAACAGGGGGATGGTGGTGTCGATGCCGCCGATGACCATTTCGTTCAGGCTGCGCTTGAGGCGGGCGATGCACTCCTCGCGGTCGCGGCCGTGGACGATCAGCTTGCCGATCAGGCTGTCGTAATAGGGCGGGATCGAATAGCCGGCGTAGATGGCGCTATCCAGCCGCACGCCGAGGCCGCCCGGGGCGTGGAAGTCGGTGATCGTGCCGGGCGAGGGGGTGAAGGTCTCGGCGTTTTCGGCGTTGATCCGGCATTCGATCGAGTGGCCGGTGAATTTCACATCGGCCTGGGTGAAGGACAGCGGCAGGCCGGCGGCGATGCGGATCTGCTCGCGCACCAGATCGACGCCGGTGATCATCTCCGTCACCGGATGCTCGACCTGCAGCCGGGTGTTCATCTCGATGAAGAAGAACTCCCCATCTTCCCAAAGAAATTCAATGGTTCCGACGCCGAGATAGCCGATGGCGGCGATGGCCTTGTTGACCGTCTCGCCGATGGCGACGCGTTCGGCCGCCGACAGGGCGGGCGAGGGCGCCTCTTCCATGACCTTCTGGTGGCGACGCTGCAGCGAGCAGTCGCGTTCGCCGAGGTGGACGACATTGCCGTGGCTGTCGGCGATGACCTGAAGCTCGATGTGGCGCGGCTTCTGGAGGTAGCGCTCCATATAGACGGCGCCGTTGCCGAAGGCGGCGAGGGCTTCGGACTGGGCGGTCTGGACGGCCTCGACGAGGTCGTCGGCGGTCAGGGCGACCTTCATGCCGCGCCCGCCGCCGCCGGCGGCGGCTTTCACGATCAGCGGGAAGCCGATGGTCCTGGAGGCCTCGATGGCGGCCTCGACGGTCTCGACCTCGCCGGCCGAGCCGGGAACGCAGGGGATGCCGGCCTCGAGCACCGTCTGTTTGGCGGTGATCTTGTCGCCCATGACCCGGATGTGCTCGGGCTTGGGACCGATGAAGGTCATGCCGTGCGCTTCGACGATTTCGGCGAAGCGGGCGTTCTCGGACAGGAAGCCGTAGCCCGGGTGGATGGCCTGGGCGCCGGTGATCTCGGCGGCGGCGATGATCGAGGGGATGTTGAGGTAGCTCTTGGCCGCCGGGGCGGGGCCGATGCAGACGCTTTCGTCGGCCAGCCGCACCCACATGGCGCCGCGGTCGGCCTCGGAGTGCACGGCGACGGTGGAGATGCCCATCTCCTTGCAGGCGCGGTGAATCCGCAGGGCGATTTCGCCGCGGTTGGCGATGAGGACCTTGGTGAACACGGCCTAGGCTTCCAGCAGGACGAGGGCTTCGCCGAATTCGACCGGCTGGGCGTCGCCGACCAGCACCTCGACCACGACGCCGTCGCGGGGAGCCTGGATCGGGTTCATCGTCTTCATGGCCTCGACGATCAGCAGGGTCTGGCCCTTCTTGACCTTGTCGCCGACGCTGATGAAGGGCGGCGCTTCCGGCGAGGCCTGCAGATAGACGGTGCCGACCATCGGCGACTTCACCTCTTCGCCGGCCTTGGCGACGATGGTGGCGGGGTCGGACGGCATGGAGGCCGGCGCCGGGGCCGCCGAAGGGGCGGCCGGGGCGGCGTGCGCCACCGGGGCCGGGGCGTACTGCACCGGGGCGGCCACGGTGATCTCGCGCGCGACCCGGATCTTCAGATCGCCGCGCTCGACCTCGATCTCGGTCAGGTCGGTGTCGTTCAGGATGTCGGCGAGGCCGCGCACCAGGGCGGTGTCGATCTCGTCGTTCTTGAGCTTGGGCGCGGGCGTCTTGGAATCGGCCATGGGTGTCTCTTGTTGCCTTCTAAACCGAACGGCCGGCGGCGGCGCGATGTTCCTGCGCCAGCCGCAGGGCGGCCTTGACGGCCAGTTCGTAGCTGTAGGGGCCGAAGCCCGAAACGACGCCCGCCGCGACCGGCGAGACGAAGGAGCGGTGGCGGAAGCGTTCGCGCGCCGCGGGGTTGGACAGGTGGCATTCGACGATCGGGATCGTCAGGGTCTTGAGGGCGTCGAGCAGGGCCACCGAGGTGTGGCCGTAGCCGGCGGGGTTGAGGACCACGGCCGAGGCCTGTTCGCGGGCCTCGTGGATCCAGTCGATCAGCTCGCCCTCGTGATTGGTCTGGCGGAAGACCACGGTCGCGCCGTCGGCGGCGCGTTCGCACAGGGCCTGGACGTCGGCCAGGGTCTCGCGGCCATAGATGTCGGGCTCGCGCGCCCCAAGCAGGTTGAGGTTCGGGCCGTTCAGGACGTAGAGGACGGGGGTGTCGGGCATTGCGCTCGCGGAGTGGACGGTCCGACCGGAATCGGACCGGCCTTTTAGCTGAGGCGGGGCGGT